>CAYLVR010000068.1:0-16664 GCA_964387165.1 uncultured Chitinophagaceae bacterium
GTAACGCTAACAGGAAGTACCGGCGCAGGCATACAGGTAGCTCAACAAGCAGGGCTACAACTAAAGAAAACCGTTCTAGAATTAGGAGGCAGCGATCCTTATATTATTTTGGAAGATGCCGACCTTGAAGAAGCAGCTGAAATTTGTACACAAAGCAGGCTAATCAATAATGGTCAAAGTTGTATTGCAGCTAAACGATTTATTCTGGTTAAAAGCATTGAAAAGGAATTCATTCAATTGTTTAAAGAAAAAATGGCTTCCAGAACTATCGGTGATCCTTTTAGTGATGATACAGACCTGGGACCAATGGCAAGAAAAGACCTTAGAAATGAATTGCATCAGCAGGTAATGCAAAATATAAAAGCAGGAGCAAAATGTATATTGGGTGGAACCGTACCCAAAAAACCAGGTAGCCATGCCTTTTATCAGCCAACAATATTAACAGGAATAAAAAAAGGGATGCCGGCTTACAGCGATGAAATATTTGGGCCTGTGGCTTCTGTCATTTCTGTAAAGAATGCGCAGGAAGCTGTTCGTATAGCGAATGATACCTCTTTCGGATTAGGAGCCGCCGTATTTACAAAAGATATATTATTGGGTGAAAAAATTGCGAGAGAAGAATTGCAGGCAGGTTCCTGTTTCGTGAATTCGTTGGTAAAATCAGACCCCAGGTTACCTTTCGGTGGCATCAACCAATCGGGTTATGGGCGTGAATTAGGATTGTATGGAATTCATGAATTTGTAAATATTAAAACAGTCTATATTAAATAAAACCGCTATTCTAATTATTTCAGATAATTTTCCTTATTTCAATATTGCAGCCCATTTGCAGTATCCTTCTTCAGTAAGATGCACCATCGCAAGTAAACTCTTTTAAAAGACTGACAATTGATACGAAACACCTAGATATCCAGCACAATATCAGTAACCGGCACACAACTACATGGCAGACACTCGCCCTTGCCCGCCTGTACCAATGTGGGATGTAAGTATTTTACTTCTCCTTCCAATAAAGCCGATAAACATGTTCCGCAATCGCCAAATCGGCAACCTGAATCTATATCAATACCATTTTCCTCGGTAAAATCAAGAAGTGATCCGCAAGTACTGTCCCATTCAAGCTTTTTACCGGTTCTTTTATAATAAATAAAAATGCTACCGTTGTTATTCTCCACTGTATGTGTTTACGAGGTTAATTCAATTCTGTCTGGTCGCGATTCTCTGTAGCTGGTGCTATAATTTAATATTTCCGGATCTGGTTCTATCTTCCAGAATACACATGCTTTTTTATATATTTCCGGCCACCAGTTTTCATGTTTTGTCAATCCTTCTTTTTCAAATGTGTCAAAAGAATCAGCCAGTGCCTTCGACCATGCTTTATTTCCAAAATCCATAGCTGCTGTTTGCCCGCCCAGTTCTGATACTATCCAGTCCCTGCCAATTCTTGCATGTAAAACTTCATCGGCCCAGTCGTAATCCTGTATTAATTCAGTTAAATGATTATCTGTTTTTACAGCAACCTCCCACTCATATTGTTTGCCTGTTTTTGCCGGCATCAATCCCTGTTCAATAAAATAAAGAATAGAATGTCTTTCAATATTGCTCATTTTAGTATTGAGCAAATATGACCACGTCAGATTTAACGGAATATCTTTCCAATTGATGTTTAAAGAAGTAAAGCCAACCTCACCCATCATGGCATGGCGCGATTCGTCCCATAATTGCCTGATCATATCTTTATAGTATCCCCAGGGTTTGCCGGGTGTTTCAGAAATAATACTTGCCATCATTTCAGGAACATCTATCTCCCTCATTCTTTTAAAATACAACATCAATGTTTTAGGAAGAGGCGCCACTTCTCTATTTAATAAGAATGCTTCGGCATTAACACCCATATTATACACATCTTTAAATCTTTCATCGCGTTGCGGAAAGCCCTTATATTGATAAGGTTTTTCCGAATAATTCCGTTTAGGTAATTTATCGGTAGCCTCACCGCTTCCGTCCAATCCTCCCATAGCCTGCAAACAATCATTTAATAATTTCTTCCATTCAGGATTTTTATTTTCGGCTATTTTCAGCGCTTCTTTTCCATAATCGTTTATCTCTTCTATTTCCAAAGCAGCAAAACGACATACACGATAAGTAGGATGCTCAAATAATTTATTACTGTCGGCAATGTATTTTTTAAGTGCATCAAGTAAAGCCGGTATTGCTACTTCATATGTTCCAACAATAAAATCATCATCAGGAGCGGATTGCAGCTCATCTAAAAAAACATCAAGGGCCGGATGTGGGGCCGCATCCATACCGTAAGGCGGTTCCCGCATTTCTCTCACCCTGTTAAAAAAGTGTTCGGTATGTTCTGCGAGGTAATGCGAATGCAGGCCAAACGCCATCTTCAATTCATATACCGGCATGGAGGTAATTCGCGCAGTAAATATCAGGCTAAGTCTTCTTGCCATCCAGTGAAATCGTTTTAACCTGCTAACACTTTCCGCTACGGTTAACCCTTTACTTAGTGCTTCTTTCATAGAAATCAATCCTACCAGTTCGGGTAATCCTTTATACCCTTTATAATTTTCAGCAAGCATATCGGTATAATTTAAAAATGATAATATTATTTAGATAATTGAGAAACAAATAATAAGGTACGCGCTACGTTTTTTTCCCAATATTCCCATTCATGCTCACCTGGAAATTCTTCATATGAATGTTCTATATTGGCTGGATTTAATTGACTATGCAATTCCCTGTTAGCAGTAATAAGGTCGTCTTCAGTACCACAATCAAATCTTAATGCCGGTAAATTGTCCCTGTTTTTATTAATAACATCAAATAATTTTATTTCTGTTTTATCTTCCACATAATCATTGATGGGTTCTTCAACAAATTTTTTCATGTCTGTTAATGCAGTTGTAGCAGAATGCGCGCTTACACCCCTGAATAATTTTCCGTTTCGTGCACCTATGCGCATGGCGCCGTAACCACCCATCGACAAACCCGAAATAAACCGCAATGAATTGGCATTTACCTGCGGAACAGTTTCTATAGTTGCTGCTATTACATCATCCACTATCCATTTTTCAAAATCATATCCCGAATGTTTTATATAACCCGATCCATCTCCCCATAAACCGTCAGACGGCATAGCTATGACCATCGGTTTGATTAATGAATTATCCAGCATACGCTGTGCCGTAATATGAACGCCGCCCTTCATGGCCCACGCCCAGGAACTGCTGTACACCCCGTGCAGGAGAACCACAAGAGGCAATTCTTCCGCCGGCTGAGCAGTTAATGGAGTATAAATACATATATCCCCCCTACCCAAAAGGTTCTTCGATTTTACCGCTACAAACTGTAAGCCTGCCATTTCATATTTTGGCGCCGATAATTCTACTGTCCTGAAATAACTCATTTTTTTTAATTAAAAACAATTACGCCTTTTGCATTTTTGCCCTGCAGCATATCATCAAAGGCAGATTGAATATTTTCTATTGTATATGTACGTGTGATCATTTCATCCAACAATAATTTCCCTGATTCATATAATTCGATCAATCTGGGAAAATCAATTTGCGGACGGCATTTACCATATAACGGATTAATATAAACTTTATCCCATTCAAATAAATTCATATCAATGGAAATTACCTGCTCAATGCCACTTACCTGTACTGCCGTACCAGCATTACGAACCATCAGTAAAGGCGCTGCACCTAATTCGGGGCGCGCGGTACATTCAAAAGCATAATCTGCCCCGCGGCCCATAGTAAGTTCTTTTACTTTAAGCGAAGCATTTACGAGATTACTATCATTTTTATCCGCCAATACACAATGAGTAGCTCCAAATTGTGCGGCCATGGCAAGGCGTTCTTCTTTTATGTCTATAGCTATTATTTTTACTGCTCCTGAAATTTTTGCACCCTGGATAACATTTAATCCTACTCCTCCGGTACCTAATACCACTACCGATGTACCCGGAATTATTTTAGCTGCATTTACGGCGGAACCATAGCCCGTCATCACTCCGCAACTGATAATACTGGCCGATACAGATGAAAGTTTTGAACAGGTATTTTTAACCAGGGCAGAAGATTTGACCAATGCATATTCTGAAAGTGTTCCAAGATTAAATGAGCGTTCTACTGGAATATTATTTAGCAGGGTTCCTTCTTTATGAGCATGACCGCCTGAATAACCATTTTTGCCGGCCACAACCGGAGAGTTATTCTCGCAGATATGCTGGTTTCCTTCAAGGCACTGGAAACAATGTCCACAAGGTGTTGCCCAGTTAAGAATTACCCTGTCGCCAACTAAAATATCAACCACATTCTTTCCTTTTTTAAACACGACTCCAGCTCCTTCGTGACCCACAACAAGCTGTTTATTCCAGGATAATGAGTCATAGTCGGTATGACATAACCCTGCAGCTTCCATTTTAACAATTACCTCATCGTTGGCCGGCTCACCAATCTCTGTGTATTCCAGTGAAAAATCACCCGATCCATTTGTTATAATTGCCCTCGATTTCAATTTAATCTTCTATTTTTTGAACAATACCAACCAGTATAACCAGACTCGAATATAAGCAGTGTATCAGTTTAAAATACACGATCCGAATATACAGAAGTAAAACAAAATAAACTCTTACTGATATTATCAAAGAATTACATCATTTTAACCTGTGGCAATAGTTTACTCGCCCCAGGCTGTAACTACAATATCTCTTTGACCGCCATGGTCGCGGTGTTCGCATAAATAGATACCCTGCCATGTGCCCAGGGCAAGTCGGCCATTAATAACCGGTACCATTACCGAGCTTCCCAGCAATGAAGATTTAAGATGCGCCGGCATATCATCGGGGCCTTCATAATCATGGATATAATCCGGATCGTTTTCTTTTACAGTTTTATTAAAGAACATTTCGAAGTCTTTTCTTACTGTGGGATCAGCATTCTCGTTGATAGTTAACGAAGCAGAAGTATGCTGAATAAACACATGGCACATACCTGTTTTAATCTCTTTCATCTGCTGCAGCGCCTGTATTATTTCAGTAGTAATAATATGAAAGCCTCTTGGTTTTTTAAGGCTGAATGTCTGCTGAAATACTTTCATGAATCAGAATTTTTTTAACCATATCTTTAATTCCGCTGAATCGAATTTTTCTTTTTCGATGAGATCGATTTCCCGGTTGATCATTACCATTTGTCCTGGAGTTAATTCATATTGCTCGTTGTCCAAAGTAGAAAAATATGATTTTTTCACCTTAACAGTACCTGTCAACACATCTGCTTCTTCGCCGGGAGCCGTATAAGCATCCACTCTTAAACTCGCCTTAGTAGTATTGATTACCAACTGGCCCGTTTTAATAATAAATGGTTTTCCATTGGATTTAATATTGAAAAACACATCCCCTTTAAGAAACACTGTCCTTGTTTTTTTATTAAAATCAGCGGGTATTTTTAATTGTGATTTTATATTCATCCACACCTCGGTACTATCAGGAAGAATAATTTTTTTAGTTGCGTCAGAAGCAGAAAGATATAGTTGTTGTGAAAACCCAACAGAACAACTAATTAACAGGAAGAGTAAGAAATATGGTTTCAAATAAATATTTATTAAGATTATTATCCCTGGAGGTTAACCCCTACTCTCAATGCCTTTAAGCCAACCACGCCCTGCAACTCTTCCAGGTCAAGATATTCAAGATCATCCATTAATATTTTTTCCTGCTGCAGGTAATGAATATAACCGATATATTCATCAGCCTCGGTCTGGCTGAAATACACCAGCGCAATTTTATCGGGCTGAGTTAACCTCTCCCTCGTATTTTTCAACCTTACCTTGTCTATTCTTTTCTTAATAATATGGTAACGAATATTATATGCACCCTCCACATCAAATCTTTTTTCATCTCTCCTGAATTTGATATCAATAGGATGTGAATGGATAAATATTAGTTGGGTGGTTTTAACGGGCCAGCTTAACTGCGGTTGCAAAGAATACGAATAATTAGCAATGGCAGCCATCGACCTTAATTGCATCAACCTCAAATTCTGCAGGTAAATATGATTATAGGGACGATCAGGAGTTATGGACTGTCCAATATAAATATCATATTCTACCCCATCGGTCCTGAACTTCTCAAAATAGCAAGGATAAGAATGCTGAATTTCGCCTTTCAGCATATCGAAGTAATTATTTACAGAAGAAATAATTATTGACATGGCTCCTTCAAGCTGTCTCCTGTTTTCATAGGCAATACCTTTTTCTTCATCGATCGATTCAAAATATTCTTTCGCTATCACCTGGTATTGCGGATTGGAGCCAATAAACTGGTTCAGGAACAGCGCAATATCATTTTCGAGAAAATCATTCAGTATAATTTCCTGTTCAAAACCCGTTGTATTTCCAACCTTGTTGACCCACTGTTGCGCAAGGAATATTTTCTCGTCCAGCAACCCAAAACCCGAAACCAATTTTAACTGGTGCAATACTCTTATAAGTGTACCAAGCTGCACTTTCAGATCTTCTACCAGTGCGCCGTTCCGCTCTAAGGTTGAATTACGAATATCAACGGCTCCATATAATGGAAATACATCCTTAAAATCAATTTCTGCCGGTTCAATAGTTTTTGATTTATCAGCTTTCCTCCGTAAATAGTGCCAGGCAACCTCATTGAATTTCCACTGAACGGAAGGCTGCAAAGATGTAAACTTCTCTTTAATTACGGTTTCGAGCTGATCCTCAAATGCAGCAAGATTATTTTTTACTATCTGGGCAATCAGACTTATCGCTGGCTGTATTGCATTAAACGCATTCTCATTAAGCACATCTTTTTTATAAGAATATATCTCAAGAGCACCTACCAGTTTATTATTATATTGAATAGGAAGAAGTGCATAAGATTTAATCCCAAACTTGTAGAACAGCCTGCTAACATCCCGTTGCGAAGGCCCCTGTTTGTCCAGGTCAGCGAAAAACACCAATTTGGGATTGGCCACAAATTTTTCGATTAACGGCATACAAACATCACGCTGCAACCCCTGCGTTTTACCAATAGAAAAAATAATGCTCTTGCAATATTCATCCATATCATCTACCAGTCTGCCATTTACACGGTATAATGGCAGAATATTAAATTCAATATCATTTGTACGGGTTAATTCTTTAAGCGATTGAACAACCTTTGGAAATGATGTCTGACCCGCTTCATTTGTTCCGTTTACAATACTGTTCTTAATTTCTTCCAGGGCATTTTCGTCGGTCACATCACTGATATTCATAATAGTGAACCCTGAGAAACTGAACATGCTCCGCGGAAGAATATTTTGCAATATCTCCAATGAATCTTCTGTAAGCACACGTGAAAGAATTAAAGAAGGATCAATATCCGGAAGATCCCCGTCTATTTTCACATCTACAAACCGCGTATCCAGGTGTATCTTGAAAACCTTTGTAAGATTTGTTTTTGTATCGGTAATAGAGCGAGTAAAATCAGTTTTTTCTTTTATATTAATTCCATAAAAGCGCCTGAGCACAAATGAATAAAAATGCTCCATCACCTGTTCCATAAAAACACCCGGACCATTTAATTCGCAAAAATTTATGTAATCGGGATTATCCGACATCAACTCATAAAAGGGGGATGACCCATAAAATATAACCGGATTAACCGGTATGGCCAGCGCCCAATATAAATTTGATTCATCCTGCAGGGTTGAATTTAAGACCGCACATAAAATATCCAGTTGTTCCTGGTATTTTGAAAGTTCACTTAATTCTACCTTACCCTCTAATTCAGGATACCGCGCGAATGAATCCAGTACTTTTTTATAAATTTCTTTTTTAAAGCCCTGTTCTTTATCGATCCTTCCCCTGATATAATCCAGGAAGGGTTTAAATGAAAGCTGTGAAGAAGCAGTCGATTGAGGTAATTCCTCCAGCTCCAGAACATTAAGTATTTTCTGTTGCATATTTTAATTTCTTCATGATCAAAACCGCATTCCCATAGTAAAGTATGGGAGCACTCCTTCTTCCGAATATCCCAATACAAGGTTGAAGGCGAGCAGCGAAGCAGGGGCAAAATAGATACCACCTCCCAAACCATGATGCAATTTACCAGAATTGTCATGCTTTTCCCAAACTCTTCCCATGTCCCAAAAGCCAGTGACGCCAAATTGTCCTGGTAGAATATAATTGGCGACATCAGCAAGTTTGATCCTTACCTCCAGGTTATTAAATATACTATGCTGTCCTGCAAAACGGTATTGCCTGAAACCTAACAGGTTCTCGTGACCACCAATAAAGGCTGACTGGTAAAATGCAGGATTTCCCACTCCTATTGTCCCACCAATTCTTTCTGCCAGAATAATCGACGACGAAGCATTCAGGCTTTTGTAAAAACTGAATTCAGGTATTAATTGTGCGAAATCCTTCGCATACTTCCCTACCCCTTTATAAGCCTGTAAGCGAACATTAATATTGATTCCTTTCTGCGGCAATACCTTTGCATTTCTGGTATCGAAATAAAATTGCAACGCACCGCCCAGATGAAGTTTATGCTCGTTAATCACCAAACTGTCGTAGGAACCTATCTTACCTGTGTTCGTAATAAATCTCCCCAGGTTGTCATCGGTATCATAAGTATAATAATACAGTGAAGGACCGGCACTGAATGAGCCGTTTTTCATCCTCCATCTTAATGCAGGATCTAATTGATAAGTGCTGAAACGTGTGCGGTAAAATCTTTTAAAATTCCCTGTTTTATTAAATTCAGTTTCATTCCCAATCCCAAAAAAATTAATAGTATTATTTGGCGCCTTAACCAGCGCCTGTAAAACCATATCGGTATTACCTAATACCTGTATCCATTCACCATTGTATTTAATTCTGTATGCCTGCGATGAAAATGAATAGCCCGCTGTCAGTTGATGCATGGCGGTGTACGGAGTTTTCCTGAACCCTTCCTGTTTAATATATTTAAATCCCGCTCCTATTAAAAATCCATCATCTAAATTTATTCCGAGCCATGCCAGCGGCATTAAAGTGTTATAGAGATTAACAGGAGTAAATTCTCCGTCTACTACTCTCACTTTAATACGTGAATTATTATTATTGACAACGCTATCATTGCCGCCGAGCTTATATATTCTTATTTCTTTTGTTAATGCCGGGTCGAAATTTTTATTCATTAACTGCTTATCAATCTCTCCTTTTTTATTAATTTTTGAAACTCTCACATTCAACCCTGTATCCGTATTATTCAGTTCAATGAATTCATTTTTTTGCGAAAGTTGTATATCTGCAATTTTCTGAATAAAATTATAATAACTATTTACTGCCTGCGGCAGTTTATCTCTTCTTGATTTTAACTTATTAAGGATCTCATCATGTCTTATAGCGTATATTTCTGCAGGCATTTGTTTTAATGCCATTTCCAATACAGAATCGGTCACGGCCTGCTGAAACTTATTGGTTTCATCGAGCCATTCCTGTTTCGTAAACTGGAAAGCAGGATATGCATTTACAAAACGGGTTTTAAAAGAAACCCATTCAGGGTGACGAATATCATTTTCAAAACTTCTTAAAGTAGGAAGAATGTATTCGCGCGAGGCGATTTTGGGAATAACGCCTTGTGTTAAATGAAATACCTGGTCGCGATCACGGGGAACAGGGATATAATATTTTGACTTGCCCTTTGCTTTATCTAACCACCGCCACTGGTCCTCATGACGATCCCAATCGCCCAGCAGCATATCCAGCAGTCTTGCTCTCAGCATCGTTTTACCATCAAAACTGTTATCATTATCTGCAGCGAGATTCTTTTTCATTTTCTCGCTGTTGTCTGATTTGCCAAAAGGTTCCCTTTCTTCTACGAGAGCAATCATATTAGCAAACGTGGCAGTATATTCTCCGAGAGCAGTATCAGGCGCAATAACAGCTATAACAGGATTTGAATGAGGAACATTAATAGCATCGGCGATAGGTGGAACTACAAGCGCACCAAAAGGGTGCTGCGCACTGGTCGCATCATCTATCCAGTCTTTTGCAAAAGAATTCCTTAATGCTTCGGGCACTACCCCCTCGGGATTCTTTTCAACACTGCGGATTACCCATTCTTTACCATCTTTATCTTTTAACCGCAGTGACTTCGACTGCATCCCTCCTCCTAATTGTGTTGGAATTAACCCACCTTTAAATTGTGAAATCTTAATTACGGGAAGAGTGACTGCTGTGCTCCATTCTTTTCTGTAATTCTCACCGAACATCTTCCGGTGAAATTTTCCTTTCTGGTTGTAGGCAGGATGTATGGTTACTTTCAAACTGTCCTGGGCAGCTATTTGAGAACCGACAACAAATAATAAGAATGTTAGCAGTAAATATTTCATTATCGCCCTAAAGATAATCTATTTCTTTAGCGCTTTTCCTTTTGAGATTACAATTCCATTTGCATCTACAACATTAATAAAATACATACCCGGCGCACAATTATCCATACCGGTTAAACTAATTGAATTAATACCATTTCTCATACTCCAGGGTATCACGCGAATTATTTTTCCATCCATGTTAAATATACGGATAGTGACCCCCTGCGTACGATCGGATTGCAGGTCTATCTTAAGCATATTCGTGAACGGATTAGGATAAGCGACCAACTGTGCATTCTGTGTTGAACCAGATTTAATTAACACTATATTTGAATAGAAAGATTTGCCATCGTTATCAACAGAAACAATCCTGTAGAAATTATTAGTTACGGGGTTTTTATCTTCAAAAGAATATTCTTTTTTATTATTACTATTACCCGCGGCTCTTATGAACCCTATATTACTCCATGATTTATTATCATTGCTCCTTT
This sequence comes from uncultured Chitinophagaceae bacterium, assembly GCA_964387165.1. Lineage (GTDB taxonomy): Bacteria > Bacteroidota > Bacteroidia > Chitinophagales > Chitinophagaceae > Flavitalea. The sequence goes on from CAYLVR010000068.1 coordinate 10,871, forward strand.
CAATTGAAAACTTATTTGTATTGATTTCACTTAAAGTTGACCACGACAATAAATTAGCATTATTCTTATTTTCTGCTTTTAATGTTAATCCACGAACAGGAAGCAGTGTTGGATTGCACTGTGAGAAAGTAATATCATCTATAGCCAGGTCATTACCGCAACCTCCTGTTGAATTATTAATAATCCTGTATCGAACCGCCGTACATTCAATAGGCAGGTAGAATTGTCCGCTTATTTTAACCCACGTAGGATTTGTAGTTTGTGGAAGCGCATCGGAGATCAGTGAATATATTTCAGTAAAGGTTCCGTCGAAATTATAAGATTCAACCACCAATTGCAATCGCGGCAAAATAGGATCAGGTGAGCAGGTACCCACTGTATTTACGTTCATTGCATAGAAATAAATATTGTAGGTAGATACAGATGAAACACCATAAACGGTATCGCGATAAAATTCACCCGGAGAATAGCTTGCATTAGTGACCATCATTCTTCCGTTAGGGTCACCGGAATGGTCCGCCGAATTATGCCATTCGGGTTTAGCCTGCGATGATTTGCTGAGTACATAATCTCCATCGTTCAATGCTCCTGATCCGTTATAATTATAGTTGGTTTTACCAGCAGCAAGGGGTGCTTTTGATTCGCCGGCGCCAAACGTTTCCCGGAATTTCATTACCTCTCCGTCACATGTTTGCGCCTGGGTTCGTACTGTAAGCAATAGAGCAAAAAAAGCACTGAGCATATAAAATGTCTTCATAATCCAATCCTTTAGTCATGACATATTGAGCCATACCAGTGCCAGAAACATAAGTATTTGATTATATGCTATTTGCAAACGATAACATCTAAGATTCAATCCCCTTATGGGAACAGTTGTTTAAAATGGGAATTGCTCCAACGAATTTTTTGCTCTGAAAACGTCATGTGCTGAATCCTCCAAAATGCCAGCCTAAAATTACCCACTAAGAAGCAAGGTGATCTCCCCTGAGATTGAAATTGATTTTTGCCGTTAAAAAACATTCTCATTCAGGTGAAAACACCTTTTTTGTTTTTAAGAGTGCTTCTACCTTGCATTCAGATAAATTGTTTGTTAATGGAGAAAATGAAAAGTGTTTACCTCGACCCGTTTACTGATTTTGCTTTTAAATATCTTTTTGGAAGGGAGCAAAGTGCACTGCTTTTAATAGATCTGCTGAACGCATTTCTAACACTGGAAAAGAAAATTGTCGAGATCATTTATATTAATAACGAGCAACTGGGCCTCGGTGACTTTGACCGGAAAGCGGTATTTGATATTCATTGTAAGGATGAGGACGGTAATATCTTTATTATCGAATTACAAAAATTAAAAGAGATATACTTTAAAGCTCGCAGTTTGTTCTATTCCACGTTTCCTATAAAAAGCCAGGCGAAAAAAGGTGATTGGGATTTTAACCTAAAAAAAATCTATACAATCTGTTTAATGGATTTTAAATTTGATGATACACATCCCGACCATTTGCTGCACGAGATTAAACTGATTAACACCCAGACTAAAGAAGTGTTTAATGATCTGTTAACGTTCCTGTATATCGAGGTGATTAAATTTAATAAGCAGGAGAATGAATTAATAAGCAGGGAAGATCAGTGGCTGTATGTATTGCATAATCTAACGCGTTTAAAAGAAATCCCGTTATCTTTGGCCAACGATCCTGTATTTAAACAATTTTTTATGGATGCCGAAGAAGCGAGTTTAAAAGAATCCGAATTATGGGCCTATTATGCGGGCAGAAAAGCGAAATGGGATGCGTATGCGCAAATGGAAACGGCGAAGATTGAAGGAAAAACCGAAGGCGCTATAAGTTCTAAAATTGACATGGCCCGATTAATGAAGATAGATAATCAGCCTGTTGAGAAGATAATAAAATACACCGGATTGTCAGTTGCTGAAATAGAAAACATCTTGTAGCTCTTATTTTTAAAGTTATTCCCTCGCTCCACATAATATCAGCATTAAAAAGTGATATCCTAAAAATATAATTAATCGTGTATTTTTGCATTATGCCTCCGCATATTGGAAAATATATTATCGTTGCAGGAATAATCATCGTGATCCTTGGTGCAGCTATTTATTTTTTTGGAGATAAATTACATTGGATCGGAAAATTGCCCGGAGATATTCGTATCGAGCGAGAGAATTTTAAGCTCTATTTTCCTATAACAACGATGATATTGTTTAGCATTTTATTATCTATAATCATTCGGATATTCAAATGAACAATCAAAAGCATTCTGCTGTCATAATCGGGGCGACAGGATTAATCGGGTCGCAACTGCTACATCTTTTACTGGAGGATAATTATTTCGGACATGTTAAAATAATTGGCAGAAGAGAGGTGGCGGTTAAACACGATAAATTAAGTGCGTCGGTGATCGATTTTGCCGACAAGGAAGCATACCGCAATGCTTTATCCGGAAGTGATATTATTTTCTGCGCAATCGGCACCACACAGCAAAAAGTGAAAGGTGATCAAACGGCGTATCGAAAAATTGACTTCGATATTCCAGTTAATGCTGCGAGACTCGGTGCGAGGGAAAGTGTTTCGCAAATGTTATTGGTTTCATCTGTTGGCGCGAACAGGGAAAGTAAAAACTTTTATTTGCGGCTGAAAGGAGAAGTGGAAGAATCCATAATACAGTCAGGCCCGTCTTCGATTTCCATTTTCCGGCCTTCAATGCTTCTCGGCGACAGGAAAGAATTTAGGCTGGCAGAAAAGATTGTCCAACCAGTAATGAAAACATTGTCATTTTTGATACCTGCGAAATATAAGCCTATTCATGCCCATGATGTCGCCAAATCAATGATCGCCGCATCAAAGCGGGTAGCTAAAGGCGCTAACATCTATCATTATTCAGAGATGGTTCGATTAATTAAATCGGAATTGTCAAATGGCCGGTCCGTCAAACAATAACCGATGCAGGTGATTGAACCAGTCATCCCATTGCATCTGTTATCGGGAAAATGGCGTATCGAAAAGTTCACTTTGATATTCTGGCCGGTGCCAGGACTTCCGCAAAAAATGAAAAAGACCTCTGAAAATAGCTTCTGAACCCCTATTTTTGCACTCCCCCGAAAAGGATGCCCAGGTGGCGAAATTGGTAGACGCACTACCTTGAGGTGGTAGCGCTGGAAACGGCGTGCTGGTTCGAATCCAGTCTTGGGCACATAGTGAAACATCCTAAATCAGGGTGTTTCACTTTTTTATGGCAATAAGTAGGCTACCAAAGAGTTGGATAACTTTGGTTGATGGTTCGATTTCCCTTCAAGGTTACCTCTTTTTTTATGTGGTTCGTGCTTGTTATAGTTCTGCGCAATGTCGTACGGAAAATCAAGTATAATAGCAGCTTCATACTCATTTACTTCAACATTATTTCTAGCCAATATCTCAACTGCAAAAATTAAAATCTTATCTATAAAATTTGCTCTAGTTTCTTTGCTAGCTTCTCGACTATCAAATTCGTGGCTACAATTTTCCCTTCAGGAGAGATTAGGAAGTTCTGTGGTATTGCCTGAACGTAATAGAGTGAAGCTGCTTTACTTTGCCAACCTTTCAAATCGGAGACCTGTATCCATGGCAGTCTATCATCTTTAATTGCTTGTAGCCATGCGATATGTGTCGTTTCGTCGTCTAATGAAACGCCGAGAATAGTGAAGTTTCTATCCTTGAATTTGTCATATATTTTAATTAATTCGGGATTGTCCGCTCTACATGGGGCACACCATGAAGCCCAAAATTCAATCAGAAGATATTTACCGCGAAACGCTGTTAACGGTATCTCTTTTCCTTCTTGATCTTTCATGGTAAACAGAGGCGCAATTTCGCCAACTGTCTTTTTCCTTAGTCTTTCCAGTTGTGTGGCGTATTCCACGCCAGCTTCAGAATTTTTAACACTGTCAGATAGGACCTGAAATAAAGGCCATACTTCCGTGAACTCGGGAATGAACCCACCCAGTTTAATAAGTGCATCAAGGCTGACGATTTCAGTAGGATGCTCTTTGATAAAAGTCGATAGTATGACCTTTTGCTCTTTTTCTAAGCTTGATTTTGATTCTGCGTACCAATCCTGGAATTCTTTGGTAACTCGGGTCGTTGAATCGGCAGACACAAACTTAAAGTGTAAATCTTCCTGTTTTCTGGAAATCGGTTTGAGAGCATCCCGAAGTCCCTGCATTTGTTTATTCAATCGGGATCCGTTTACAGTCGCCGTCTTCACGTCCGACCCCGTTATTGTGATCCTACCCGATTCAAGAAATATGGACACATAAACCAGTTCTGTGAGTGTGCCGTCATTTGTAAATAGATAAAGTTGTGCTTTTGTTGGTTTTGCAACAGTTCCTTTGAACTGGAACGAACCATTTTTCAAGACAGATGAATCGAATTTATTCTCTCCACCTATTTGATAATACATGTGGACGCTGGCGGGTGAGTTATAATTCCCAAGCTTCCCTTGTATTATGTAATCAGACTGAGCATAAAGAGTTACAGAAATGAAAATGAATAGAAACCCAATTGATCCTTTCATAATATGCTTATTTATCGCCTTATCTTTACCGGAACCCTATGATTCAAACTCACTAAAATTCCATAAGGCAGATTAAAATCTAATTTTTAAATCTGCATACAGAATGATTTACCACTGCGTATTATCTCGCCCTGGATATCGATCTGGTCCAAAGTAAAAGAATTGATTTTTCCCGAGTCAGATTACGAACAAAAGGTGTACTCATAATACATTAAGAGTAGGGAACACATCTTATTCTGTCCAACATGAAACGGGACAGAGTAAGTTTTTTTCAGAATAGCAAATAGAGATGCCAGAGATATACTACCATTTCTTATGCGACAAAAAGACGATGGATAAATTATTTCACTTTTTCATAAAAAGCACTCACCTGAGCACGCATCAAATTCAATCAAACGTAAAAAACCTATGCCAATCGCAAGTTGCTCATAATCAATATAAGAAGAACCCAGAGAGGATCACCTACCCTGCCGGCAAACTTTGAACTCAGCCCTCGCCTTCCCTGCAAATTACTGACGCTAACAGGGTATATCTTTAAATTACAGATAATCATAACTGGTCTCCAACAGATCAGCCAATAATTTTCGCAGTGAGATAAAATGACAGCAAAATACTAATCGGAGAAAGATACCATAGCAGCATATCACTAGTGCCTGCTGCACGCAGCGATTGCTGGAGGATATTAATAAACAGTAATAAAATATAAAATACAAAAAGCAGTACAAAACCGGCTTGTTGGAGGATGGAACCCACTCCACCAAAGGCCAGACTGCTCAATGTTCTTTCGTCAATAATAAATTTAGACGCAATGAATAACAATATCATCAAAGCTATCAGGGGAATGGCACAGAGGCCGCCGGTTAGCAATTCATTCCGGAAGCTGGGTTTGCCCGAAAACATTTTAATACCGAATGAACAGGCCGAGATCAGCACCAGTAATATAACAGCAGCCAGTGCACCTCTTACCATAATATTAAACCATGGTGCATATTCCCGGAGCTGCGAAGGAATACTAAAATAAGTAAGGAACATACAGAGCACCGCAGCTGATACTATGAGTATAAGCGAATGAAAATAACTCTTCTCTGAGCGGTTAACAAACAGTGAATATGTTCCGTTAACCGGTTCTAGAAAAATACTTTTTACCAGCTTCAGAAAATCCTGTCTGTAAAATCGTTTAAGCTCTTCTTTATCTGTTATGGAATTTGAAATTTTGATTTCATGTTCCGGA
>CAYLVR010000069.1:0-14558 GCA_964387165.1 uncultured Chitinophagaceae bacterium
ATGCTTCATCAATATTGGTGAGATCGAGAGAGATTTGAACAATTGCCTTCATTTAAAATATATTTTTTCTATTAACATCCCACCGCTCTGGGGCAGAATGGCTGTATTACTAATATTCACCTCCGAAGGAGCTGAATTAAGTTATTTAATTCAAAATTAAGATTTAGCATCTTCATGCTATTGCCGCCGTGGGGAGGCGAAATATTTTTATGCTTTATCGTAACTGATGCATTCTTTTAATTCTTTCTCACTGTAAGCAATATTATATTGTTTTAATACATCTTCAGGTACACCGTTCCATTGGTTTGGTTTGTTTCCTTCAAAACCTACATCTTTTACACCTATTTCGCTGGTGAAAAATCCCGATATGACGAGGTTGCGCATTAAGCTAAAAAATCCCACGCCCTGCGACATTTCAGGTTTTGCCTTTTTGGGATATGCGATCATATCCACTAATTCAATCTGCTGATGCCCGCTACAATCTTTAAATGGCTTTTCGTATCTTTTTAAAGACTGCATATCCAGCCATTTTAACCCGCCGCGCATTTGTGTTTGATGTTCCGGCCTGTCGTTCATCATGAAATCAATAAAGTCGGGAACTTTTGCTTCTGTGGCGCTTCCGCTTTTATCATCTTTAGGAATAATAATATCGCTTAGCACGGCAACTGTTGCCAGTTCATGCGCGGTAAAAAATTTAGTTTCGCTTAATTTTTTATTGTGTTCGATTTCTTCGGGCATGCGGTCTGCAATAGCAGATGTATTGGTTGCCTGCGCAGGAGTGTCTGGCTTTCCATTTGGATTATCGCAGGCTTCAAGCAATACTCCTGTTGAAACTGTGCCTACGAATAAGGCTTTAATCGATTTTCTTCTGTCCATAAAAAACTTTTTTAAATACTCTGCTTCTCACCACCGCTTTTTTAAGGGATAAGCAGTCATCATGCTACGCTTAATTAAATATTTTGTTTTTTCAGTTCATCAACAATATGCTCGCTGGCTCTCATTGATAAAGCTAAAATCGTCCAGGTAATATTCTTATCGGCCTGCGATGTAAACTGGCTGCCATCCACGCAAAATAGATTTTTTACATCATGTGCCTGGCTCCATTTATTCAATACTGAATTTTTAGGATCATTGCCCATTCTTGCAGTGCCTGCTTCATGAATTACATTGCCCGGATTATCTAATCCCCACTGGTTCTTTTCGCTATCCTCATGGCCCCAGGTAATAGTGGCGCCCATATTATGAAATATTTCCTTGAAGGTTTCTTTCATATGTTTGGCCTGGTTTAATTCGTACTCCGAGTGTTTCACATGGAATTTTAAAACAGGAATTCCATATTTATCTACCACATTCGGATCTATTTCGCAATAATTATCAATTCTTGCAACTGCCTCTCCGCGGCCAGCCATTCCTACCTGTGCACCGTAAAAGAAGCGAACATCTTCTTTCAATGATTTACCATAACCACCAGCTTCTTTCTGCACACCGTTAACAGGGAATTTTCCATTAAGGTTTTCAATGCCCCAGTTAAATCCGTAAATAGGCATTGTCATTCCACCACCATATTCAATATGGTATCCTCTCGGGAAATCAAGCTTTTTATTATCGAGCCACCATGGTGAATAAATATGTGCACCGCCCACTCCATCTTCATTATATCTTTTGCGATCAAATAATGCCGGAACAAATCCTCTCATTGCGGCGCCCGTGGAATCGTGTAAATATTTTCCTACTACATTACTTGAGTTGGCCAATCCGTTTGGATGGCGAGGCGATTTTGAGTTTAATAGTAATCTTGCTGTTTCGCATGTGCTTGCAGCTAAAATTACAACCTTACCATATACCTGGTATTCCTGTAAATCGTCCTTGCTTACATAAGAAATTCCCGTAGCAAGCCCTTCGGTATTGGTAAGAACTTCTCTTGCCATTGCATTGGTAATCAAGTCAATATTACCCGTTTTAAGTGCAGGGATCACTAATGCAGATGAAGAAGAAAAATCAGCGTAGGCTTTACAGCTTCTCCAGCACTGGTTGCAATAAAAACAGGCTCCGCGATCTTTATTAATTGCTTTTGTTAGTATCGACATTCTTGAAGGAATAACAGGAATCCCGATCCCTGTTGCGGCCTTCTTGATAAACAGCTCATGTAATCTGGGCTTTGGAGGGGGAAGAAAATGTCCATCAGGGTCATTTTCCAAACCTTCATTGGTGCCAAATATCCCGATCAGTTTATCAACTTTATCGTAATATGGTTTTACGTCTTCATAACCAATCGGCCAGTCATCGCCAAGACCATCAATACTTCTTCTTTTAAAATCTTTGGGTCCGAAACGAAGAGATATCCTGCCCCAGTGGTTGGTTCTTCCGCCCAGCATTCTCGCGCGCCACCAGTCCCATTTTGTTCCTTCAGCTTTGGTATAGGGTTCGCCATCAATGTCCCATCCCCAGAACGAACCGTCAAAATCGCCAAACGGCCTGAACTTGGTAGTTGCTCCGCGTCTTGGGCTTTCCCACGGATTTTTCATCTGTGAAGAATGAATTGCCGGATCATACATAGGCCCGGCCTCTATCAGGCACACTTTTAATCCCGCATTCGCCAGAACGTAAGCTGCCATGCCACCGCCGGCACCTGTTCCTACAATAACCGCGTCGTACTTCTTCGATTGTTTTTTTATCTGAAAATCTCCCATACAGCAAGTGTGTTTTTATGTAAATATACAAGCAGGTTGGTCATAGCCCGACATTTGCACCAGGAAAACCTACCAGCGAAAATATTTTCGCCGAATTCATTCGCTGACAGCTGCCGGTGCAAGCGTAAGGCAAAGGTAACAACTTGTGTTACTGGTTGAAAGTAGATTGATTCACTAAACATTAATGTTCTGAAATTAGCAAAAAGTGTAAAACATTTAACATGTCGATACGGCCAAATTTTGACTATTTTTAAAGTTGAGTTTAAACTATAAAAATACTAATGAGACTAACTTTTTATTTTCTTGCTGCTTTGCTCGTTTCCTGCGGGAATTCCAGGAGCCCGAATGAGGAAATGGCGACCATGCTGGCCGATGTAAAAAAAGCAAATGCTATTCCTGAAAATATTCATAGTTCAGAAACCCGCGTAGCTTATTACGATTCTCTTTACAGATCCGAGAAAGATCCTCAGAAGTCTTTACAGGCCCAATTTTCGCTGATAAGAACATGCCTGGAAAATGGCGATGAAAATATGGCGATCGGCCACGCGACCGACATATTAAAAAAGATTGCTGATAGCTCAACAGACGATAAATTCAGGATAAAAGTTTTAAAAGAAATGGCCATAGCATGGCTGCGTGTTGCTGAAAAAACAAACTGCCTCGGCGACCATAATGGCGAATCGTGTGTATTTCCTATCCAGGGTGGGGGCATTCACCGCAATAAAGTTCCCGCAGAAAAAGCTATTAATTTATATGAGCAGGTGCTAAAAGAAACTCCTGGTGATATATCAATGAAATGGTTATTGAATATTGCATATATGACTATTGGCGGGTATCCTTCCAAAGTTCCTGCCCAGTACTTAATTCCCGGACTGGATGCCGATACCGTTACAGGAGTAAGGCCATTTGTTGATGCTGCAATAAAAACGGGTCTCGATGTAAATAGTTGTGCAGGCGGAACTATAATAGAAGATTTTAATAATGACGGATACCTTGATGTAGTGACCAGCAGCGAAAATCTTAATGAGCACATGCATTATTTTATTAATAATGGAAATGGAACATTCAGCGATGCCTCAAAGTTTTCAGGGTTGGATTTGTTGACAGGAGGATTAAATATTATGCAGACCGATTATAATAATGATGGTCTGAAAGATATTTTCGTGACAAGAAGAGGATGGAAAACCACTAAAGCTGTTGAGCCTAATTCTTTATTAAGAAATAATGGTGACGGAACTTTTACGGATGTAACTAAAGAAAGCGGATTGCTGGTTCCTTACCAGTCTCAAAGCGCTGTATGGGCAGATTTTAATAATGACGGATGGCTCGATGTGTATGTCGCCAATCAGGCGAATGGGATGGAACATGTGCCTTGTGAATTATTTATCAACAATGGCGACGGAACATTCACTGATATAGCTAAAGAATCCAACTCGCTGGTGTTTGCTTTTGTAAAGGGTGTAACCTGTGCAGATTATAATAATGATGGATTAATGGATCTTTTTCTATCGTCGCAGGATGGAAGAAAAATATTATTTAAAAATACAGGCATTAAAAACGGAATACCTGTATTTGAAGACGTAACAAGAAAAGCTGGTATTAATAATAACGACGGAACATCAACTACCTGGTTCTGGGATTATGATAATGATGGATGGCAGGATATATTGGTTGTTAGCAAACAATTTTCGGAGTCGCCACCTTATTATTTTGCTATGGAGGCATTAAAAAAACCAACCGGTGATCATAAAGGGAAATTATATTTATACAGAAATAAACAGGACGGGACCTTTGAAGAAATATCCAAAGAGGTAGGGCTCGACCGGGCCTCCATCGCTATGGGAGCAAATTTTGGTGATATTGATAATGATGGGTATCTCGATTTTTATCTCGGTACAGGCAATCTTGATTTCACTGTACTTGTTCCGAACAGGCTATATAGAAATAATGAAGGAAAATCGTTTACTGATATTACCACATCTGCACGTGTCGGGAATCTGCAAAAGGGCCACGGTGTTTCGATCGCTGATCTGGATAACGATGGCGACCAGGATATTTATGTGGATTTGGGAGGTGCATATAAGGGAGATGCTTATCATAGCTCATTATATATTAATCCCGGACAGAATGATAATCGCTGGATAAAGCTCGACTTAAAAGGCGTTAACGCAAACAGGGCAGCAATAGGAGCAAATATTAAGGTGTATTTTAAAGATAACGGGAAAGAAAGAATGGTTTGCCGCGAAGTGAATTCGGGTGGAAGTTTTGGAGCTAACCCTTTAATGCAGCATATCGGTATTGGAAATGCAACAGTGGTAGACAGGGTGGTTGTTAAATGGCCGGGAAATAATGTGTTGCAATCGTTTAATAATTTACAACCGGGTCAGGTGTACTCAATTACAGAGGGAAATAACCTGGCTGTTAAAAAACCGGCTACTAAACCCCTCGATTTTATGGATAAAAACCGCACAACTATTGGTTGTGCCCCGCTTGCCTTAAAGAAATAAATTCACCATATGAACCGGAGCTATATTGTGTTGCCGGCAGAGTCTCTGGCGATGCACAGCTATCCATTAAAAAACAAATAATATTCGGATGAAAATAGCCTTTCATGGTGCGGCCCGCACGGTTACGGGTTCAAAGCATCTCGTAACCATTAACCCCGGGAAAAAAATACTCCTCGATTGCGGAATGTTCCAGGGCCTCGGTATTGATACACTTACTCTTAATTCGGAATGGGGGTTTGAACCCGGAGAAATCGATTATGTGATTATTTCTCATGGACATATCGATCACATCGGGCTCCTTCCTAAACTAATTAAGGATGGCTATAAAGGCAAAATATATTGCACACCCGCCACTGCAAGCCTGGCAAAAATATTACTGATCGATTCTGCCCGCATACAAGAGGCTGATGTAAAATATATTAATAAACAAAGAGATAAAGAAAGAAGGCAGCATGTGGACCCCCTTTATACGGAAGAAGATGCGGCCCTTGTTTTTCCTTTGTTTGAAACTGTTCCCTACAATGAGCATTTCAGGATTGATGACCAGGTAGAACTTGTATTTACAGATGCCGGTCATATTATTGGCAGTGCAGCAGTTAATTTAAAAATAAAAGAAAACGGTAAGGTTACGAGATTAACTTTTAGTGGTGACCTGGGACGTTATCGGGACATGATACTACGCTCACCTCAAACATTTCCACAAGCTGATTTTATTATCATGGAATCTACTTATGGAGATAGATTGCATGATATTGTAACAGTGGCTACCGATAAATTGCTTGAGCATATCACAAAAACCTGTATTGAACAAAAAGGAAAATTAATATTACCTGCCTTTAGTTTAGGAAGAACGCAGGAGATATTATTTATGCTGAATCAGCTGGAGCTTCAGGGTAGGTTGCCGAATCTTCCTTATTATGTGGATAGTCCCTTATCTATTAAAATAACAGAAGTTGTTAAAAGATATACTGATTATTTTAATGGTAATGTGCAGAACCTGCTTAAAAAAGACAAAGATATATTTTCATTTAAGAGATTAAAATATATTGATGAGGTAGAGGATTCTATTGCACTGAATTCAATGCCCGAACCATGTGTAATTGTTTCCTCTTCCGGAATGGCAGAAGCGGGAAGGGTAAAGCATCATATTGCGAATAATATTAGTGACGGACGCAACACAATTCTATTAACGGGATATTGCGAGCCTATGTCGCTTGGAGGACGTTTAAAAAGAAAACCCGATCAAATAAAAATATTTGGAAAAACGTTTATTGTAAAAGCTGCTATTGATGAAATTACGAGCCTGAGTGCGCATGGAGATTATGATGATATGTCGCAATGGCTCGCTTCACAGGATCCGCGCGATATTAAAAAATTATTTTTGGTACACGGTGAATATGAGGTTCAACAAAAGTTTCGTGAGAAATTAATACGCAAAGGTTTTGCTGATGTGCAAATCCCGGAACTGCATCAAGAGATAGGCTTGGGGTAATTAATTCAGACGCAGGTTACTCTGACATTCTTCACTAACACTTGTGCCTGATCTTAAATATGATTAATAATAATGACGAATAGAGAAGACTTCACGCCAATTGGCTCAAAAACCGAGACAGAATTTTTAGATGGACCAAGATCGAGATGGAAAGAATTCACTTTTTTATTTAAAGTGATGAGTGAATTTTTTTATGGTTTCAGAAAGTTACATTTTACTGGCCCATGTATTACCGTATTCGGATCTGCAAGATTTGATGAAAACAACAGGTATTATATTCTGGCACGTCAAATGGGGCAGGAGATCGCCAAACTTGGATTTACGGTAATTACAGGTGGTGGACCTGGAATTATGGAAGCCGCAAACCGTGGCGCCAAAGATGTTGGTGGCCGCTCCATCGGCTGTAATATTATTTTACCCCACGAGCAACACCCTAATATATACCTTGATAAATGGGTGGATTTTGACTTATTCTTTGTGAGAAAAACATTGCTGAGTAAATACTCCTACGGGTTTGTTGTATTGCCGGGAGGATTCGGAACCATGGATGAATTTTTCGAAGCGCTTACGCTTATACAGACGGGTAAGTTCAAAAAATTTCCCATCGTATTGATGGGAAAAGAATATCATACAGAGCTGTATGCTTATATGCAGAAGCTCGCATCCGAAAAAACAATCGATCCCGCTGATCTTGATTTATTTCTATATACTGATTCGGTGGAGGAGGCTATTGCACATATTCACAAATATGGTATTGAAGGTTTCGGTTTAAAGAAGGCTAAAAAAATGAATCCGAAAAAGTTTTTATTTGAGTGGAGATAGGCACAAGTGTTCTGCCACGCAAGAACACTTGCGCCGTTCAGTTAATTCCCTTCGTTATAAAACACACATAATCCATCTTTCCCTGCAACAATAATATCTTTTCTTCCTGTTCCTCTTAAATCGGCAACGGAAAAATATAATCCTGCTCCTTTACCTATTCCAAAAGGACCGTAAGAAATTACATTCTTGGAAAAAGTTTCGCCGTTCCATTTAAAATAATATAAACCTATATCATCTTTTTCGCCCGGGTCATTTCCATCATGCGCCCGGTAACGTTTTCCCGTAATCAGTTCCGATTGCCCGTCACCGTCAATATCTACCCACATAATACAATGGTACATTGAATTGTGAGCATCGATAGCATGTTTGATCCACGATCTCTTTTTGGTTTTCTTGTCAAACTTTTGTTCGTACCAGTCGAGACCATAACCATGAGCAACACCCGAAATAATATCAGTCAGACCATCTCCATTTACATCGGCCGCAACAATAGGCACAGATGCTGTTTTCAGATCAAACTCATTACTGTGCATGATCCATTTATCTTTCCAGGGATTTGCCGGCTGTTCGAGCCAGCCCTTGCTTACAATCAAATCTTTTTTCCCATCTCCATTAATATCTCCTATGCCAATTCCATGATCCTGGTAATCGTGGATAACATATTTGGTAAAGTTCTTGGTTCCGGCATCATATTTAAAAACCAACAAAGGATTTTCCGGTGTGTTTGGAACGATTTCATCAACGCCATCGCCATCAATATCCCAGCCGTAAGTGGTTTCTATATTTGTGGTTTTAGCGATCTCGTGTGGTGTCCATAATTTTTTGGGGTCTCCTGGATTTTCATACCAGCGCAATGTTTTTTCGAACCAGCCGCCTGTTATAAAATCCATGTTACCATCTCCATTTACATCGAAGGGCACAGTGGAAAAATCGTCGTAATATCCATCATAACGGGTGAACTGGTTGATCAGGTGTCTTTTCCAGAAATCAGGTCCTTCGTACCAGAATGCTCCGGATACAAGATCAAGTTTCCCATCTTTATTTACATCAAATACTCCCACCGATTCAAAACTCTCGGAGGCAATGGGTACTTTTTTAAACTTTACAGGCCCTTTCTGCTGGGCAAACACTGCCAGGTTCAATAATAAAATAATCAGGGAGATCGCTAATCCCTTCCTTTGACTGCTGACAGCCGAAAGCCCATAGCGCTGGAAGAAGCTTCTGCGCAGGTGGTTGGGAGTGTGCGAAGTGCGGTAGGTAATATCCAAACAAACCATCATTATTTATTTTAGTAGGGCAAAGTAACAATAAATGCCACCCGGCAACGTCGGTATTTCTTCAATTTATACCGTTCTATTAGCCTTAGGGTTCTTAGCGGAGTTTCGCGGAACATACCGGGGCCGTTTTAGGCCACTATTAATTTGATGAAGAATCGACTTAAACTGCGAAAACAGTAAAAATTGCTTACTTTAATATTGCCAAATAAGCTATATGAGCCATTTTTGGATTTCCATCACTGTGATTATTGCTGTTGTGCTTTTCCTGATCCTGAAGGCCACTTCCAATCTCCTAAGCATGCTGAGTGATTTAATGGAAGTAAGTATTCACCAGGGTCGCCGTTATTATAATGACGCCGTAAAAAACTTTAAGCAGGCTATTGTAGTATTTCCGGTTAATATTATTACAAGTATATTTGGATTTAATACAGAACTGTTTTTTGAAGAAGAACGGGGCTCAAAAGCTCTTCCTAAAGTTTCCTTTTCCTAAACCTTTCCGAGATGTTTACCAAATACATACTGTTGGCGCTGCTAATCGGCGTAGTGCAATTTTCAACCGCACAGGCTCCTAAAGATTTCAGTGATCGCATACTGAAATTTCATTCTGATATTATTGTAAAGGCCGATGGTAAGGTACTTGTAGTTGAATCTATTACTATATATAATGGGGATGGCGAACATACTCCCGGCTTTGATCAGTTTTCTGTTACATTTAATAATGATATAATAAATGGTATTGTAAGAGATTTCCCCACCAGCTATGAAGATGCTTCAGGCTTTTGGGCAACTGCAGGATTTAAAATTAAAGGAATATATAAGAACGGAAACGCTGAACCTTATGTTATAGAAAATTTAATCAATGGTACGAGAATAAAAATAGGGAATAAGGATGTGAGTCTTGCACCTGGTGAATACAATTATCATATACAATATGAAACCGATCGCCAGTTAATATTTCATGATAACAAAGACGAACTATACTGGAACGTAAATGGGAATGGATGGGCATTTACAGCAGATACTGTTTCGTGTATGATACAATTTCCCGAAGGTGCGGTAATTAAAGAATATATCTGTTACACAGGAGAGAAAGGTTCTACCGAAACATTATGTACAGGGAGTCAGATTGATAATAATATTGTATATTTTTCCACTACCGAAAAATTAAACTCTTATGATGGACTGGCTATCGCCGTTGCGGTAAATAAAGGAGTGCTTGTTTCGCCCTCTTTAATTAGCAGGCTATCTGCTTTTCTGCGTGCCAATTATATTATCCCGTTATTATCAGTTCTTCTTTTATTGCTTATTGTATATTATTTTTTGACATGGTATTATAAGGGCCGCAATCCGGCGAGAGAGATTGTTTATCCGCATTTTTCTCCACCAGAGGAACTAACCCCTGCCGATGTGGGATATATTATGGAGCAGGAGTTTGGTTCTCATTTATTTGCGGCCGCTCTTGTTGATTGTGCAGTGAAAAAACAATTGGTGATTGATGTGGGGCGCGAAGGATTAATTATTAAATCGAATGTTTATAATTTCAACCGGCCGGAAAATCCTGTAAATACTCAACAGGCAAAAGATATTTATGGGTTTAGTTTGGAAACATTATATGGAGAAAAGGCACAGAAAGGAAAATACAATGCGAAATTAAGGTCGTGTTATTTTGCTTTGCATAATACATTAAAAGAAAGATTTATTGTCCAGCGAAGAAAGAAAAATAAATGGCATGGATTATTTGCATTGAATAAAGGATATATTACCATTGGTTTTATTGTTCTTATAGTTTCAACCTTTTTAGGTTTTCGGTTTATGATTGCTCACCCAACGCTTAAACTATTAATTATTACCGCGGTTTTTCTTGTGGCCATGCTGATGGTGCAAATGATATTTTCCAGGATCATGAATGCTTATTCGGTAAAAAGAAGGGATATAGCCGATCACCTTTTGGGTTTTAAGATGTACTTGCAGCAGGCAGAACAAAGAGTGTATAATGAGGTGGCCCCGCCAGAAAAGACGCTTGATCTTTTTGAAAAATATCTCCCTTATGCCATCGCCATGAAGGTAGAGAACGACTGGGCCTCGAAATTCGATAATATCATGCAGAAGGCCCTTGCTGATGGGTACAGGCCATCGTATTATAGTATGTATCATGGAGGAATGAGCAATTTTTCTATGCGCGATATGAGCCGGGGTATTTCATCCGGGTTATCTGGTGCAGTATCTTCGGCATCAACACTACCTGGCAGTAGCCGCGGAGGACCATCAGGAGAAGAAAGCAGTGACGAGGGTGGTAACTCACGAAACCACCCTTCAGAATAGGAATTCAAGACTTGATTTGTAATGCATAAAGAAACTTTTCTTACAGCTGATGGCTCACATTCAATTCGTATTCGGGAACTGAATGTAACTTATCATTCCCGCCATGGAGCGATAATGGAATCCGATCATATTTTTATCCGGTCTGGGTTGAATTCGCTTTTGGCTCAAAGTAATATCTCTGTCTTTGAGATGGGTTTTGGCTCAGGGCTAAATGCCTTACTTACATTTATTGCTACCGAAAATACACATTCGACAATTTATTATGAAACTGTTGAGCAATATCCTGTTAATGCTGCGATTGCAGCTACTTTAAACTATACTGATGTTTTAGACCGGCCAGCACTTCAACCGCTTTTTATTAATATGCATTCATTGCCCTGGAACGAGCCTGCAAACATTTCAGCTAATTTTATTTTACATAAACGGATGGGTAATATTGTTAATATAAACTTAACGGGTTCTTTCGATATTATTTATTTTGACGCATTTGATCCGATTGCGCAACCTGCACTCTGGACGACAGCAATATTTAAAAAACTGTTTACTGTACTGCGACCGGGCGGTATGTTGCTTACTTACTGTAGTAAAAGTATTGTGAGAAGAAATATGAAGGAATCTGGTTTTAGTGTTCAAAAGATCCCTGGTCCGCCAGGAAAAAGAGAAATAGTGCGCGCTATCTCACCATTGGGTAGATTGGAACTACTATGATTAAAGCCGCCAGCTCGCCAGCAAGGTAGCGGACGCTAATATCTTAAAATAATTTTCTTATATTTGCATTTCCATAAGGGCGTCCGCCCGTTATCTTTCGATTTTCTGCCCCCAGCGATTGTTTCCCGGAAACATTTAATAAGAACAACGTGAAAAAGAGTTTATTACCCCTTGCTTTGGGCGGGTTAGGTATTGGTTTTACTGAATTTGTAATGATGGGGCTGTTGCCGGATATAGCATTCGATCTGAATATCAGCATTCCTAAAGCCGGGCATTTAATTTCGTTATATGCATTAGGTGTTGTTGTTGGTGCACCGGTATTAGTGACCATCGCTAATAACTACCCTCCTAAAAAAATATTATTATGGCTGATGGGTGTATTTACCATCTTCAATATTTTATCAGCATTTGCTCCTGATTATAATTTATTGTCGGTTGCACGATTATTATCCGGTTTACCACACGGTGCATTTTTTGGAGTGGGTGCAGTGGTAGCAAGCCGACTCGCAGATAAAGGAAAAGAAGCAAGAGCTATTTCAATGATGTTTGCAGGATTAACATTTGCAAACCTGGTAGCTGTTCCATTAGGCACTTACGTGGGGCATGCGTTTTCATGGAGAATTACTTTTGGGTTAATAGGCTTAATAGGAATTATTACCATGATTTGTATTAACTGGTTATTGCCGGCTTTGCCTGGTACGAAAACCGAAAACCATCACCATTCCGAGCTTATGTTTTTTAAAAGTTATGAAGCCTGGTTAATTATATTACTGACAACAATCGGCACTGGAGGATTATTTGCGTGGATCAGTTATATAGCTCCGTTAATGACCCAGGTAGCGCATTTCTCTGCCGGATCTGTACCTTATATTATGATGCTCGCTGGCCTGGGAATGGTATTGGGTAATTTCCTGGGAGGTAAAATAGGAGATATGCTTTCGCCCGCCAAAGCGTGCGGAATGATACTGGTAGGTATAGCATTATGTTTGCTTACGGTAAGACTTGTTGCCGGTAACCAGGTGCTTGCATTGGTTATGACATTCGTAACTGGTGCGGTTACATTTTCTTTATCAACGCCTATACAATTGTTAATGATCCGTTCGGCTAAAGGCGCTGAAATGCTGGCCGCATCTGTAACGCATGCTGCTTTTAACATCGGCAATGCATTAGGAGCGTATTTTGGTGGATTAACTATTGCGGCAGGGTTTGGGTACGCAGCACCACAGTTAGTTGGTGTGGTTATGGCATTGAGTGGTGTTATAGTGGTAATGTTCTTATTAAGAAAACAAAACAGCGTTGTTACTTCAGGTAGCCTTTAAAGTCTATCATTTGTTGCTGCTGATCCTGATAGGTAATTGGTTTTGGATCGAGCCATTCAATTATTTTGGGTTTGATAGAAAAAGCAAAAAAATGGTTTCCGGCAGGAGAGTAGTGGCCTATTGACCAGCGTTTATAATATTCTCCGACGGGAATTTTAAAAGCTTTATAGTCTTCTACATGAACGAGGTTCATATCAAAATAATTGAATTTATTTTCGATGATATAATCCAGTACTTCCTGTTCGTATCTTGTTGTGCCACCTCTTATTAATCCATCCATTACCCAGGGATCAAATATTACGATCAATAAATTTTTATTATTCTGCTCAGCGAACTCTTTTACTTTATTTAATGTGTATTTAGTTGCTGCGAATCCGTATTTATTCATTAATCCCTTTAGTGCGGATTTATAATCAGTAATAGTATCTGTGTTAAAGGGATAATTGAGCCATTTAGCTATTTTGGCTAGTTTTACTGTATCGAAGTCATTGGTGAGGTTATCGGTATACAATCCCATTTGCAGCATTAGGTCGTCCTTTAATTGATTGTACATCCATTCGGGATCGGTCATGTTGTATAATTCTTTTTTAGTATTGATGGGGTTCTCTTTTTCTATTAGCTGACCGGTTTCCGGGTCCATTTCAATATTTGCCCAGAAGTTGCCGTGAAACGTTTTTCCGATGCCTTCACGTTTAGTCATGTTTTTTGTCCAGTTAGTAAAGTATAGATATCGACTGCGAAGCACACTTCGCATATGGTCGTCTCCCCAAACATAGAAAATGATGTTTTTAGCCGCATTTTTTGTGCTTTCTTCTTTAATCATTCTCCGGTAGGCTTGATAAGTACCATGTCCACCCATTCCGAAGTTCCTTATTGGCTCACCGAGGTGTGCGGCGAGGTATTCCTGCCAGGTTTCACCATCGCTTACCTGGTGACATTGGGTGAAGCTATTTCCATAGGTGTTGATGCGGCAGGGTTTGTTTTTATACATGAATTGGGTGCGTGCTCCATTTTTTTGCACGGTAGAGATTGAAGAGCTCCGGTCTATGCCATCTTTAGGCATAAAGTTGCCAAGGGTATAGCCGACGATGGGGTCAAACTTTGTCCAGGTAATTTTATCGTGCAGGTAAACCTCGATCTCTTGTTTTTGCGGGCAGTTATGTTTGACGAAATACTCGTAGGAGACGGGTTGGGCCTGGGCGGATGTGATGAATAACAGAGGGACGAAAAGAAGTAGAATTCTCATATTGTCGTTATTGGTAAGTGAATAAGAGGCTGTTGTGTGAATTTAATAAACCTTTCATTTTTTGTTGGAAATAAAACCATGGTTCCCTTATCTTTGCCGTCCGTTAAAAAGCATTGAACTCAAATTATTTGGATCGGTAGTTCAGTTGGTTAGAATGCCGCCCTGTCACGGCGGA
>CAYLVR010000069.1:14568-16524 GCA_964387165.1 uncultured Chitinophagaceae bacterium
TAAAACCCTCTGTTTCAGAGGGTTTTGCTTTTTAGGTTCACTTCCAGGGTCCGCACTATCACTTTCTTTGGATTTTTTAAGATTCTCCAATTGTTCTGTAAACCAATGATTTCTGCATGCCTCTTGTTTTGAAATTTCTAGTAACATGAGGGTGCATTCCAGGGTGCATAAATCCTTTAAAAATTTGGTATCCCAATATTCAGAAGTCAATGAACTTCTTGAGTTTGGTAAAGTTTATGTATTTCCTGGGATTCATTTCCCGCCAACAAAGGTGCTCGACGTAGGTACCATGGAGTTTACTTCTTGGGACAAGTCTAAAAACGATAGACTTGTCCCATTTTTTTGCCCTGTAAATTGCTGTTATTCTGATAAATAAGAGCAATCGCAGAATTTAGCCTCGGAGTTCGATATCTTCGTCAATTTCTTTACTTCTTGGGAATCGTCATCTGCCATTTCCCCATCGACATTCTTTAAAAGCGCATTTTGAAAGTGTTTATTCAACGCATCAATCTCACCTATGATATTTGTTTGTTCGGTGTTTTGCGTACAAAACTCAACTTAAAAGATCTAAAGAAAGTTTAAGAGAACTACTGAAACACTAATGATTAAAGTATATTATTATACCTTTTAAAAAATTATTAGTATTATTGTATTCTATATTTATACATGAAATACGATATTTTAAAAAATGTTGTCAATCTGCTTGAAGAATTTGAGGCAGATAACTTTTCAGGAAAAAGATTTCCTAATGATATTGAGGGTTTTAAAAAATGGATAGTTGACAATTATAACAGCGAAGACATAAATATCGAGCCAAATTGGGAAGGGAAGGAAAATGGGCGAAGTCCGGAAAGCGTCATTAGTACGCTAATTGTCCATATGAACAGATATGCCAAAACTTATTCTAAATCTGCCATATTCGGTTCAGACTTTTCTTCGCAGGAAGACTTCATTTACCTCATTAATCTGAAAGCATTTGGCGAAATGACCAAAATGGATTTGATAAAAAAGAATGTTCACGAAAAACCTGCCGGAATGCAAATTGTCAATCGGTTGATTGCACAAGGCTGGGTAAATCAAACTGATTCTGAAATTGACAAAAGAAGTAAAGTTCTGAAAATAAGCAAAAAGGGTGTTCGGGTTTTAGAAAATCAAATGGACAAAATCAGAAAAGCAACTAAAATCGTTACAGGAGACCTAACACATAACGAAAAGATGGAGTTAATCAGATTGCTCAATAAACTCAATGATTTTCATCAACCGATCTATGATAAAAATATTGAATCCAAATATTTATTGAATGAAGTTTTAAAAGATAAAAGGAGATGAAGAAGAAAATAGCCGTTATCGGTTCCGGTTTCTCGGGTTTATCAGCAAGTGCTTATTTGGCGAAAGCGGGCAATGAAGTTCACGTATTTGAAAAGCACGACCAGCCGGGAGGAAGAGCAAGACAATTTTCTACCAGACAAGGTTATGTTTTTGATATGGGACCAAGCTGGTATTGGATGCCGGATATTATGGAAAGTTTTTTTGCTGATTTCGGTTATAAAACTTCTGATTTCTTCGAGTTGATTTCGTTGAATCCTCAGTTTGAAATAGTTTATTCAGATGAAAAAATCACTATACCTGAAAATTTAGAAGAATTAAAAATCTCATTTGAACGAATCGAAAAAGGTGCCGGGCTACAATTGGAAAAATTTATGAAATCGGCCAAATTCAAGTATGAAGTCGGGATGCAGGATTTTGTGAATAAGCCTTGCCACAATTGGGCGGAGTTCATTTCTGTTAAAATAGCCAAAAGTGCAATTAAATTGGATTTGCTGACCAACTTCAGAACCTACGTTGCCAAATACTTTAAAAGTGAAAAACTACGGACATTGATGGAATTCCCTGTAATTTTTTTAGGTGCTTATCCAAAAAACATTCCTGCATTGTACAGTTTGATGAATTACGGAG
>CAYLVR010000070.1:0-11096 GCA_964387165.1 uncultured Chitinophagaceae bacterium
GAAAAACTATGGTCGCTCAATGAAATGGAAATGACTGGTGGTGAGCCAGATGTTGTTGCCCATGATAAAAAGACAGGGGAATACATTTTTTATGATTGCTCAGCGGAAAGTCCTAAAGGTCGCAGAAGCATTTGTTATGATGACGAAGCGCTGGAGTCAAGAAAAGAACATAAGCCAGACGGTAGTGCTATTGGCATGGCTGCTGCCATGGGCATTGAAATTTTATCGGAAGAAGAATACCGGCAGTTGCAGGAACTTGGGAATTTTGATACCAAAACATCGAGTTGGTTGAAAACGCGTGCTGATATTAGAAAACTCGGCGGAGCCATCTTTTCAGATCGTCGATTTAACCATGTGTTCGTGTATCACAACGGTGCGGAATCTTATTACGGTGTCAGGGGGTTTCGTGGCTCGTTAAGAGTTTAATTCTGATACTATTTCACACTGTTATAAACCCACATGCCCATTATAAGTAATGGGCTGTCTGTTATTACTGGTAACCTGCAAACTGCCAGAGCCACCTTTGGAAACGGTTAAGAACATCTGCTGAATATCAAGGTTATCTTTTGGTTTGATTGTGATCAGCCATCCCCCTTTTTTGCGAGGTTCAACAGTGTAATCAAAATCTGTTGAAGTAAGCTGCATAGCACCGTCGGTAGTTCCCATAGGAGCAGAATATGCTCTTCCGAAATAAGGCAGGTAAGCTACTATTGAATCCTTGCTGATACGCATATCGTACCGACTAGTTAGCTGGATGGCCCTTCCACCAGTGGGGAACACCGTTTTTGCGTGGAAAACATAATCTTGTTTTTCGATCAATGGCGTAACGTCTTCATTGCTACCGGTTAATTTTTTTTGCTGCCCACAGCTAAATATGGTAGCAAAGCATATAATTGTGAGGAAAGGTTTCATCTGTATATTTTTTGTTCTTTTGATAGAAGTTATTACCTGAAATTATCATTCCCGTTTTTCTAATCAAAATTTTCCCCGGACGGCAGCTGCAACCGTTTGGGTGCATTAAAAGGAATAGCGGCCAAATATGTGTTGCTAATGCTTGAAGGGGATGGACTTAATTATTAACATAACAAAAGAATAACAAAACATTTTGCTGTGCTGCACCATGCTGCGCACTCTTTTCAATTATTTTCGTCTGAATGGTACTAATAATTCGATCGTAGATGAAAAAAGCTTTTTTACTAGTGATAGCTTATTGTTTGATAGAAGGGCTTATGGCGCAGGAACACCCCCCCGAGCATAGTCCCGACGCAGAGAGCAGGGAGAGAAGTATATCCGGGCTTTTTGGTAAAGTGGTGGAGAACAATACAAATAAAGGTATTGAAGCCGCTTCTGTGCAGGTCTTTGCCCGTATTGATGGCGTAGATTCCCTGATTGCAGGAATGCTTACAAAAGCGAATGGCGATTTTTTATTCCCGAATCTTAATCTGCCAGGAAGGTTTACTATTATGATCACGGCACTTGGCTATGGGGAAAATAGCCAGGATCTTAAGTTGCCTGACGATTATAATACTTCGAAAACCGTGAACCTTGGGAATATAAAACTGGATAATCAGTCAGATCTGCTTGGAGCTGTGATAGTTACAGCACAGAAGCCGACATTGCAAATGGGAATTGATAGAAGAGTATTCAACGTTGATAAAAATCTCACTTCAACCGGAGGCACAGCTATAGATGTGATGCGTAATATTCCATCGGTAACTGTGGATGCTGAAGGAAATGTTCAGTTAAGAAAAACCAGCCCGCAAATATTTGTTGATGGAAGACCAACTATTCTGACACTGGAACAAATTCCTGCCGACGACATAGAAAGAATAGAGCTCATTACCAATCCATCCGCCAAATTTGATGCGGAAAGCTCAGGGGGAATCATTAATGTGGTACTTAAAAAAAGCAAGAAACTGGGATTTAACGGAATTGCCTCCGGAGGATTTGGCACCCCGGGTCTGCTCACAGGTAATCTTAGTCTGAACCTTAGAAAAAATAAATTTAATTTTTTTCTTACCGGTAATTATAACAGATCGGGCGGTAATGCTAAATCTGAATCTATAAGGCAAAATAAACAGCAGGGAATAATTACAGACTATTTTGATCAGGAATCTACTAACGACAGAACCCGCAAATTCACCAATGTTCGTTTTGGGCTCGATTATTTTTTAGATAGCAGGAATACCATTAGTATCAGTCAGAATTTTGTGAAAGGTCGTTTTACCAATTATCAAACACAGGCACAGCAGTATTTTGATGAAAAATATATTCTTACACAAACGGGCACAAGAACATCTGATTATCAGGGCCAGTTTGCAAGGAGTGTTACTAAGTTGAATTATACCCACAATTTTGCTAAAGCAGGAAGAGAACTGTCTGCAGATATTAATTATAGTTATGGAGACGGTGGTAACCATTCGCAGATTGTGAGTAACTATTATTTGCCTGATGGTAGTGCTATAGATGATCCGTCTTTCGTGAATAACAGGGGAGAAAACGATAATGATAATTTTACTATGCAGATTGATTATACGGACCCCCTCACAGAAAATTCAAAACTTGAAATGGGGCTTCGAACTTTTCGCAAGAATAACAAAGCTGTATTTGATGCCTTTGCATTGGATGAAAATATAGAAACAAAACTACCTTTAAGTACCAATGTTTTATATGATGAATCTGTGCATGCTGCTTATATAACTTATTCAAATAAAATAAAAGCATTTACCTACCAGGTAGGGTTAAGAGGGGAATACGCAATATTTAATGGCACACTTGTAGATAGCGCCGAGAAATTCGGGTACAAATTACCGCTGGATATTGGCAATGTTTTCGACGGACTTTTCCCAAGCCTTTACTTAACAAAACAGTTGTCTGAAGATAAAGAACTGCAATTGAATTTCAGCAGGAGAATACGTCGCCCGAATTTTTGGCAGTTAAATCCATTTATTGATATTAACGATCCACTTAACATTACACAGGGGAATCCCAGGGTCAGGCCCGAGTATGTGAACTCTTTCGAGTTTAATTATAACCAGAAATATGATAAAGGAAATTTCCTCGCATCTTTATATTTCAGGAATAATGTGGCTGATATTACCCGGTTCAGCGATACCATCACTGCTGCGCAATATGAGCAATTAAATAATGCAGCCATCAGCGAGAATGCGATTCTGAATACATTTATTAATGCCCAGTTTACTAACAGGATGGGAGCCGAGTTTACACTTAATCATAAATTCGATAGATTGGAGATTATCCCCAATGTTAATCTGCAGTACCGGAAGGTAAAGGCTGAATATAATGGGTTAAACCTCAGTAACCAGGGATTCAACTGGGATACTAAGCTGATATTTAATTATAAGATTGGATCGCAGTCTGTGGTGCTTAATAATCTGAACGCCCAGTTAATTGGAGAATATGAATCTAAAGAAGTAATTCCGCAGGGTAGAAATAAGGAGCAGTATGGTGCTGATTTTGCGTTGCGTAAAGAGTTTCTGAAAAACAATGTTGCTTCCCTGACGTTTGCTGTTAATGATGTATTTAACACCAAACGATTTGGGCAGATATATGATACAGATTATTTCTACCAGGATTCTTACCGCCGGTGGAACGTACGTACTTTCCGTATATCCTTCTCCTACCGCTTTGGCAATAAGGATCTTAAC
Organism: uncultured Chitinophagaceae bacterium; assembly: GCA_964387165.1. GTDB lineage: Bacteria > Bacteroidota > Bacteroidia > Chitinophagales > Chitinophagaceae > Flavitalea. The sequence continues at coordinate 3,669 of CAYLVR010000070.1, forward strand.
TTTTTCGGGGGAAAAGAAAAAAAGAATACCGAAGACAGTTAAATGCTAAAATAAATACAACTAAATATTTGCAGGTATTAGAAAGATTCCTTTGCTTTGTGTTTCAAAGTGCTTTAAATGACACAGACAGACACTAATCTTGATGCCTTACAGGACATAAGAAAAATGATGGAGCGCAGTAGCCGTTTTATCAGTTTAAGCGGCTGGAGCGGAATTGCTGCCGGGGTTTGTGCATTAATAGGGGCTTGGTTTGCCCACGAAAAGATTGTGGCATATTACGCAAATTATTCGGTTGCTGCCGGTTGCCCGGCCTGTTTAAAAAAGGAATTAATTATTATAGCCATTACAGTATTTATTGCAGCATTTGGTTCTGCTACTTTTTTTACCTGGTTAAAAAGCAAAAAAGATGGGGTCGCTATCTGGGGAACAACTGCAAGAAGGTTATTATGGAACACGTTGTTGCCGATGGTAGCTGGTGGGTTTATTTTGTGGAGAATGATTGATCTGAAACAATATGATCTTGTAGCCGCAGGGTCATTAATATTCTACGGCCTTGCACTTGTTAATGGCAGCAAGTACACCATGGGTGAAGTACGGTACCTGGGTTATGCGCAAATAATAACCGGTATAATCGGGTTGTGGCTGGTAAGATCAGGGATATATATATGGGCCTTTGGTTTTGGCATATTGCATATTGTTTACGGTATGGCAATGTGGTGGAAGTATGACAGAAGAAATTAAACATGAAGAACCCGATCGAAAATCTTAATAAATTATTCGACAGCCGGATACGGCTGGGCATTATGAGCGCTTTGCTTGTTAATGAGGAAGTGAATTTTAATGAATTAAAGGAACTGATACAGGTTACTGATGGTAACCTGGCCAGCCACCTTAAAACACTTGAAGAGAACGCTTATATTAAAGTACATAAAGGATTTGTCGGCCGTAAAACCAATACAACCTATTCAGCTACCAGGGCAGGAGAGAAGGCTTTTAAATCGCACCTGGATGCTCTCGAAAAAATGATCCGCTCAATAGAGTGATTTTTTTTGAATTTATACTTTGAAATACAAAGTACTTTATAAATGAAAATAAATCAAATCACCTGGAAACAGGTAAGTAAAATCTGGATAGGAACAAGCACGCTATTGGGAGTTGTTTCTTTAGTTGTGGCCTTGTTAATGGCCCCTGAAATGTTCTGGGTTTCTTTTTTCGTTTTTGCCATAACTGCAATCGTTAGCCTCCCGGCATTTTTTATTTTATACACTATACTTAAATGGATATTCAAAAATAATTATTCAACAACTCAATTAAGTAAAATGGAAACGACAAATGCGCCGGAAACGCAAGCAAACAAAACATTAATTAAGGGATTAATTACAGGAGCCCTGATATTATTAATGTTGATACCCACAGTATTTATTCAGAACATAGTTAAAGAAAGGGAGACCCGGCAACGGGAAGTAGCAGCAGAAGTAAGCAGTAGATGGGCCTCTTCACAAACACTTAGCGGACCGTTTCTTTATATACCATACAAATACTCGTCAACCGATGTACAGGGAAAGGTTATTGAGGTCAGTCATTATTTCTGGGTACTACCCGATAATTTAAATGTAACCGGCAGCATTGATCACCAGGTGAGGCGAAGATCTATATACAAGGTATTACTCTACCGCGCAGACATTAAGAATGAAGGCAGTTTTATATTGAATATCCCAGATGAAGTTGATCCCAATTCCATTGAATGGAAAGATGTGAGATTATGTTATGGTCTCTCTGATTTTAAAGGCATTGAAGAAAGAATGCTGATCAAATTCAATGGAACAGAAAATGAATTATCTCCAGGGCTTCCAAAACAGGATATCGCCGGTGTCGGATTATCCGCACATGTTGCTTTAACAGCAGCTGATATTGGAAAAAATATTTCTTTTCAATCCGGCTTAAAAATAAAGGGAAGTGAAAGACTGCATTTCATTCCTTTGAGTGGTAATAGTTCTTTTACATTAAATTCAAAATGGCCGGCTCCTTCTTTCGATGGTAATAACCTGCCGTCCGATAGAAATGTAAGTGATAGTGGATTTACTGCTAAATGGGATTTTAATAAAGCGAATCTTCCTTTTGGCACTGTTTTGAAAAATACCTCATTCGATTCAAATGCACTTGCCTTTGGAGTAACCATGCTGCAGCCTGCTGACCAATACGCCAAAACAGAACGTACAGTAAAATATGCGATATTAATTATCGGCCTTACTTTTTCTTTGTTTTTTATTATTGAAATAATGCAGAAAAAACCGATTCACCCTGTACAATATGTATTGATTGGACTGGCGCTGGTCATTTTTTATACTTTATTATTATCTATCAGCGAGTTTTTATTATTTGATATAGCTTATTTAATCGCCACCATTGCTACTATTCTACTTGTTACATTATATGCTAAGGGGCATTTCCGCAGCTGGCGTTCAGCAGGAATTTTTGGTGGTGTGTTAACCCTGCTCTACGGATTTATTTTTGTATTGATAAGATTGGAAGATACCGCTCTGCTGGTGGGAAGTATCGGATTGTTTATCATCCTGGCCATTGCCATGTATGCGAGCAGGAATGTTAACTGGTACGGAAAACCAGCAACTGAATCAGTCATTTAAACCTGTCCCCCATTACCAGCCCTGCATCTCCAGGGTTGGTAATATTTTATGCAAAATATCACCAAACAATTCTTCGGTTAATGCACAACTTCGGTTTTATCTTCCTGTAAAATTTCCCTGGCTTCTTTACCAGGGCGAATAATTAATCTTAAAGTAGGATCATTTGTTATAAACGACCAGAACCAGTTTAATGCCAGCTTGGCCTTGTTCCTGAATCCTGCAATGGGAATTAAGTGAATAAACAACCATACCAGCCATGCGAAAAATCCTTTGAAAAATCCCCTGGGTAAATCAACAACAGCTTTATATTTCGCAATAATAGCCATCGTACCCTTATTCTTATATTTGAAAGGTTTTAGTGGCTTGCCTTCTTTCTGCCTGATTAAATTGGCAGCCAGCGCAATGCCTTGTTGTATAGCCACCTGTGCAAGTTGAGGATGCCCGTTTGGCCATGCTGTATCAGAAGCCTGGTAAGCAATATCCCCTATTGCATAAATATTAGACATCCCGTTTACTTTATTATATTCATCTACAATTATCCTTCTTCCCCTGCCAATACTTTCTGCAGGTAAACCTGGCGCTTCGCGCGCAATAACCCCTGAGGTCCAGACCAAAGTATTTGTTTCAATAAATTCACCATTTGCCAATACTACTTTACCGTCAACAAAATCTTTCACCGCAGTATTCAGAATTATTTTTACTCCCAGTCTGTTTAAAATTTTATAAGCCTCTTTTTGAGATTTTTTACTCATTGGTCCCAGTAACTCCGACCCCGCATCAATTAAATAAATATTGCCGGTCAAATTCCGCAATTCCGGGTAATCTTTCCTGATAATATTTGCACGCATTTCTGCAAGCATACCTGAAACTTCAACACCTGTGGGCCCGCCACCTGCAATAATTATATTAGCAAGTTTGACGCGTTCCGGACCAGCTTCAATCCTGGCCAGTTTTTCCATGTTCATTAATAAATGATTACGCATATTAAGCGCATCATCAATTGTTTTCATTGGTAATGCATTACGTTTTACATTTTCCATTCCGAAATAATTAGTTTCGGTTCCCATTGCAAGTATTAACTGGTCGTATTCAATATCACCTGTATTTGTTTCAATGATATTATTTTCTATATCGATATGTTGTAGTTCTCCAAGATAAAAACGCAGGTTTGTTTTTTCCTGGAACATTCTCCTGAATGGATAACTGATATTTGAGGCCTCAATAAAAGAAGTGGAAACCTGGTACAATAAGGGAGGAAAAAAATGATAATTATTTTTGTCGACTAATGTTACATTGAAGTCTTTCTTACAGGCTAGTTTTTTAGCCATGTTCATACCAGCGAAGCCGCCACCTACAATCACTGTTTTCATTTGTAATTAGATTTATGTAAAGGTACGCATTACCCAATTGGCGGTCTTCCTGTAGTGTACCGGAAACAAAAAAGGGCCAGGATAAAAATCCAGCCCCGTGTTTTAAATCCAATATCCTATGAAAAACCGGTTTAAATAGAACTAATCCTGTGCCAAATCGTTTTAAAGCGGGAAATGAACCCAAATCCGCTCTTTTTGCTCCCCAGATGGGAATTTTTGTCTCATTATTGGGAAATTAACCCCGGTCGCGTCGGTAAATAACATCTGTTCAGCAGCCTGTCTACACCATGCTTCGTACCATTTTACCCCACCCGCTTTCCATTTATGGGGGATTGGTTTCTTACACAATGAAAAACCTGCTTTTTCGTTATAATTCAAATCCGAATACCCATGCGAAACCCAAAAAACAAGGTTTTTTTAGCCTGTGCATGCGCTATCCTCATATTATCCTGTAAAAAGGATAATTATTCCAACCTGATGAATGCAGAGGATAATGTGATTGAAACCATTCCACCATCTCACAAAGCAGTTAGTGCTACAGTAGATAATAATTGTTCGGGATATTATGAAACACTCCCGTCGCGTTATGATTCCAGCACAAAAAAATACCCACTCATTTTATTTGTTCACGGAATTGGTGAGTTAGGTAATGGCACCACCGATTTGCCTAATATGCTGCGTACCGGTTTGCCAAGATTAATTAATAAAAAATTATTTCCCCCCAGCTTTGAAGCAAACGGGAAAAATTATTCCTTCATCGTATTATCACCACAGTTTAAAAAACGACCAACAAATGCGCAGGTAGAAAATGTAGTTAAATATGCCATTAAAAAATATCGTGTGGATACATCCAGAATTTATGTGACAGGACTTAGCATGGGTGGTGGCGTTACCTGGGAGTACACATCCGAATATGGTGCCTCCGTAGCTGCAATTGTACCGATATGTGGAGGTTCGTGGCCCGATCCTAAACGTGCGCAATCCATAGCTTCCTTTAACCTTCCAGTATGGGCATTTCATAATAATGACGATAAAACTGTTCCTGTTTCTTATACAGAAGATTACGTTTCACTGATTAACGGATTTCATCCAGCTGTGACGGCAAAGATTACTACCTGGGCAACCGGTGGTCATGATTCGTGGACAAAAGCCTATGACCCTGCCACTAAGTCAGGCGGGAAGAACATTTACGAATGGATGCTTGGTTACTCGCGTGAAAGGGTAAAATAGCAGGGTCGCATTTTTGCATATTTTTGCACTGTCTCAACAGTAAAGGATATGTACGTGAATTGGCGAATGGTGCTGCTGGTCCCGGTTATTTTAATAGGGGTTAGTTGCAAAAAAAACAGGGGGTCGGGATTTATTAATCCTGGCGGTGATGGCGACACTATGGTGGCAAGGCCACCTGGACCGGACCCTGACGCAAAACCTGACCCTGAAGTATATACGCAAATGGGCATACATACGGCTATCAGTACAAATATCGGTGGCTTTTACGAGGCAATTCCCCCCAAATATGATTCCGCTTCTCCTAAAAAATACCCTCTCCTTGTTTTTCTTCACGGAGGTGGTGAATTGGGTAACGGTAACGAACAGTTGCCATTAATTACTCATAACGCTTTAACAAGGTTGCTCGACAGGAAAATGTTTCCTAATTCGTTTACAGTTAATGGTGAACAATTCTCGTTCGTAATAATTTCTCCCCAATTTAAAGAATGGCCAAAAGTTGCTGATGTAGATAAACTAATTCACTACGCCCTGGAGCATTACAATGTGGACACACAAAGAATTTATTTGGCTGGATTAAGTATGGGAGGAGGCGCCACATGGGAATATGCGGCTGACCATGGTCGGGAGCTTGCTGCTATAGTTCCGATTTGCGGAGCTTCCTGGGCCAGCGAAGCTGCAGCGGAAAGACTTGCCGCTACTAATGTGCCCACGTGGGCGTTCCATAATAAAGATGACAGCGTTGTTTCTGTAAGATCAACTACCAGGTATCTCGATTTTATCAAAACTGCCAACCCTTCATTTCCATTTAAATTAACAATATGGGAAAAAGGAGGCCATGATGCATGGACAAAATCCACCGATCCAGAGTATAAAGAGGACGGTAAAAATATCTATGAATGGATGCTCCAGTTTAAAAGATGAGGAATTTTTTGGACATTAGTTACGCCCAGATATCCATCGTAGGATCTTCAATATGCTTTTCTTCGGCCAGGTATTGTACGTAAACTATAGCTACTGCGGCAACTGTTCCAATAATTGCTGCCGCCATTAAGATTTTCTTCATACAGGGAATTTGCTTTAATACGGCAATCGGTGTGCCAACCTTATTAATTTCAGGATTAATATTCCAACTTACTTTTATATAAAATTTGCAGGATGAAAAAAACTGGTTTTGCGTGTATTATGGCGTTAATCATTCCTTTTTATTCGATGGCCTGGGGAGTACTGGGACACCGGGTAATAGGGGAAATAGCGGATCATCATTTATCCGCAAAAGCAAGGAAAGAAATAAAAAAAATACTGGAAAATGAATCGCTGGCAATGGTCAGCAATTGGGGTGATTTTATCAAGTCCGACAAATCCTACGACTCTCTTTATTCATGGCATTATATTAACCTCTTACCGGGAATGAATGCCGAACAGTTCTACGAGACCATAAAAAACGATACACCTGCTAATCTTTATAACAGGCTCGGGTTTATTATTGAGGAATTAAAATCGAAAAAATTACCGAAAGAAAAAAAGATAATGTATCTGAAACTGCTGGTACATTTTGTGGGCGACTCGCATCAACCCATGCATACCGGCCGGCCGGAAGACAGGGGTGGTAACAATATTAAGCTATACTGGTTCAATAAACCTACAAACTTGCATCGTATATGGGATGAACAGTTAGTTGAATTTCAGCAACTGAGTTATACGGAACATGCAAAAGCAATCGATTATTCGAATTTATCGCAACGGCAAAAATGGCAGACCCAATCTGTCAGTGAATGGATATACGAATCCTATCAAATAGCAGAAAAATTATATGCGGAAGTAAAACCTGGAGATAAACTGGGCTATAACTATAATTATCTCCATATGGATACAATGAATCAGCAGTTACTAAAAGGTGGTATCCGGCTGGCGGGCATCCTGAACCAGATTTTTGGATGAGTGGTAGGCAGATATTCCAAAAAATCATTCTATTTGCAACTAAATTAATAAACGCATGCTTACACCACGAATCGTACTGTCATTTTTAATGATAATTTTTAGTATTACCTCATTCTCTCAATCGGCGCAATGGAAAGAATCTACAGCGAACGGATATAAATACCGATATGTTACGAATGATCCGATGAAGGCAAGATTTTATACGCTTACCAACGGACTAACGGTGATCCTTAGTCCAAACAACA
>CAYLVR010000070.1:11106-16414 GCA_964387165.1 uncultured Chitinophagaceae bacterium
CAAACAACAAAGAACCTCGTATTCAGACATTGATTGCTGTAAGGGCAGGAAGTACCAGTGATCCTAAAGATCATACCGGTCTTGCTCATTATCTCGAACATCTTCTTTTTAAAGGAACTTATTTATATGGTTCCCTGGATTCAATACAGGAAAAAAAATATATAGGCCAGATCGAGGACCTGTACACATCGTATAATAACGAGACTGATGAGGCAGAAAGAAAATCAATATATAAACAAATTGACAGTATTTCAGGTATAGCGGCAAAATATGCCATATCTAATGAATATGATAAAATGATGACCAGTATGGGTGCGCAGAAAACCAATGCACATACTTCTGTGGAAGAAACAGTATATCAGGAGAATATTCCTTCTAACGTAGTAGATAAATTTCTTGCTGTTCAAAGTGAAAGGTTCCGCAACCCGGTGTTTCGTTTGTTCCACACAGAACTGGAAGCAGTATATGAAGAGAAGAACAGGGGGCTTGATAATGATAATTCTAAAACATGGGAGGCAACACTCGATGCACTTTTCCCAACTCATAATTATGGCCAGCAAACAACTATTGGAACAATAGAACATTTAAAAAACCCTTCGTTAAAAGCAATAAGGGATTTTTATAATAAATATTATGTTCCGGGAAATATGGCAGTGATTATGGCCGGAGATATAAATCCCGATGAGTTGATAGCCAAAATAGATAAGGCATTTTCTTATATGCAGCCAAAACCAGTAAATGAATATACGGGCCCTGAAGAAAAACCTTTAACTGCTCCGGTAATAAAAGAAGTGTTTGGCCCTGATGCAGAATATATGCAAATGGTGTACAGGCTTCCGGGGATTATTTATTATCAAGAAGGTGTTGTTGCCAGTGTGGTTAGTCAGCTGCTCTCCAATGGCAGAGCAGGGTTAATGGATATTAACCTGAATAAACAACAGAAAGTTCTATCGGCAGGCGCTGGTATGCAAACCTGGAAAGATTATTCATTCCTTTACCTGAGTGGGAAACCGCGAGACGGACAATCACTGGAGGAAGTAAAAGATCTTATCCTTTCACAGGTTGAATTGTTAAGAAAAGGAGAGTTTGATGAGACGCTGATCAAAGCTATTGTGAGCAATTTTAAATTATCGGAATTAAAAGGACTTGAAGATAATAATACGCGGGCATTTACACTGCTGAGCAGTTATATTTTGCATAAGGGATTCCTTTGGGATAAAGATGTTGCCTATATTGATGATATGGGGAAAGTTACCAAACAACAAGTGGTTGATTTTGTAAATACTTATTTAAAGGATAATTATGTTGCGGTATTAAAAAGAAAGGGAGAAAATAAAACTATAGTCAAAGTTGAAAAACCTCCTATTACGCCTGTAGCCGTTAACAGGGATGCGCAGTCGGCATTTCTGAAATCAGTTAATGACATGCCGGCAAGCGAAATCAAACCAGAATGGGTGGATTATGATAAACAGATAACACGATCAAAAATTGGGAATGCCGAAGTGTTATACGTGCAGAATCAAGAGAATGATCTCTTCAATTTATACTACCGTTTTGATATGGGCAGTTGGAACCAAAAAGAACTTAGCCTGGCTGCGGGTTACCTGCAATTCCTGGGAGATGGTAAATTAACTGCTGAACAAATAAGCAGGGAGTTTTACAATATTGCCTGTAGTTTCAATATATCACCTTCTGCAGAAAATACAACTATTGTTGTTACCGGTTTGCAGGAAAACTTTGATAAAGCTGTAAAATTGCTGGAGAATCTTATCCTTAATTGCAAACCAGATGAAGAAGCGCTTAAGAATCTGAAACAGAGAATAATGAAATCACGCGCTGATGCTAAACTGGCAAAAGGCAATATTGCCAAAGGATTATCTAACTATGCTTTATTTGGCCCTGAAAATCCTTTTAATTATCAGATGACAACGGATGAGTTAAATGCAGTTACTGCCGGGCAGCTAACCAATATTCTGCATAATATATTTTCTTACAAACACTCAGTAATATATTATGGCCCGAAAAAATTAAAAGAATTTACTTCTTCTATTAAAAAACTGCATAAAATTCCAGCAGCCTTCAAAGCAACTCCTCCTGCTGTTAAGTTTGAAAGAATTAACCAGGAAAATAATAAAGTATTGTTCGCAGATTACGATATGGTGCAGTCAGAAATAACATGGGTGCGCAATGGCCTTACTTACGATTCATCTTTAGTGCCTGTGGTAGAGTTGTACAATAGTTATTTTGGAGGTGGGATGGGTTCGCTTGTGTTCCAGGTAATCAGAGAGTCAAAGGCATTGGCCTATTCTACTTATTCGATTTATGCTGCTCCTGACAAAAAAGAGAATAAGTTTGTTTCAGTGGCTTATGTAGGCAGTCAGGCCGACAAAATGAACGAGGCCATTAACGCGATGAATGAATTGCTCAATAACCTGCCCCGCACAGATGAGGCGCTGGAGTCGTCAAAAGAAAGTATCAGGCATGATATAGCCAGTCAGCGAATTACTAAAGATGGAATTATATTCAGTTATCTCAGCAATAAAAAAATGGGGCTAAATACTGATTTCAGGAAAACAGTGTACGAAACCGTTGGAAAACTTACGTTTGATGACATTCAAAAGTTTCATGATAAGAATATAGCCGGCAAGCCATATACGTATTGTATTGTGGCCTCGAAAGACAAAGTAAGCGTGGACGATCTTAAAAAGATAGGTACACTTCAGGAATTGAGCCTGGAAGATATCTTTGGTTACTGATACTTATTGTTTCCTTACCTAATTGCCCCCATTTGGTTGAAAAACTGGATGGGGAGTTTGTTTTGTGCCATCCATGCCATTTTTCTTTGCAGCGTGCCTGTTTTCCCCTTTTCAAAGCGAGGCATGCGAAGCAGTGGAAGGATTATTTTTAGCCCTGTGTAGCTGTAGCAGTCATTCAATCATCGGTTGGCCATCAGTCAGTCATCAATCGATCATCGGTCATTCATCAATCATTCATCGGTCTGGAATCAATCAATCATCAATCGGGAATCAATCTGGAATCGGTGTGCAATCGGTGTGGAATCATCCGGCAACATGGCCCATTTATATTCCAGGGATATCATCCTGCAAATATCACTTTATAACTTGTTGGTACACCGTACCTTTGAAAAGGCGGGCGGGTGCCTTGTTTTAAACTGGCTGCCGGATAATTCTTCTTTTTGATTTATAATCAAAGTTTTCTATCTTTGCGCTCCTTAAAATGTATGGGTAAACAACCGCTGATTAAACAGGATGGAGTTATTTTAGAGGCCTTGTCTAATGCTATGTTCAAGGTAAAGCTTGAAAATGGGCATGAGATACTGGCAACCATATCCGGAAAGATGAGAATGAATTATATCAGGATCCTTCCGGGTGATAAAGTAGGTGTAGAGATGAGTCCATACGATTTATCAAGGGGAAGAATAATATTCAGGTATAAATAATAATAAATACTGATATGAAAGTCAGAGCGTCAATTAAAAAAAGGAGTGTTGATTGTAAGATCGTGAGAAGAAAAGGCATTTTGTATGTGATCAACAAAAAGAATCCACGTTTTAAACAAAGACAGGGGTAATCATCAATCGTTAAAAGTAAAACAATTATAAACTATGGCTCGTATTGCCGGAGTGGATCTGCCAAAGAACAAAAGAGGTGAAATCGGCCTTACCTATATATATGGTATTGGCCCTTCAACCGCTAAATACATTCTTGAGAAGGCAAGTATTGATGTAAACAAGAAAGTGAACGAATGGAACGATGATGAGTTGAATGCCATCCGTACTACAATCACCAATGAATTTAAAGTAGAAGGTCAGTTGCGTTCTGAGGTTCAGACGAGCATCAAACGTCTTCTTGATATAGCCTGCTACCGTGGCCTCCGCCACCGTAAAGGTTTACCTCTCCGTGGCCAGCGCACGCGTACAAACAGCCGCACACGTAAGGGTAAACGTAAAACTGTTGCAGGAAAGAAAAAAGCAGCTAAGAAATAAAGCATAAACATGCACCGGAAATCCGGTTTTCCTCCCCTTTGCAAAAGAGGGAATTTCGCGAAACGAAATGGAGAATTTGGGATGAGGGCATTTATATAAACGTTAATTGACTACCTCCAACTGAATTAAAATATGGCAAAAGCACAGAACAGCGCGAAAGCAGCTGCTAAAAAAAGGATCGTAAAAGTTGATAATTACGGTGATGCGCATATCAGCGCCACTTTCAACAACATCATCATCAGCATTACTAATAAACTGGGACAGGTAATTTCCTGGAGCAGCGCAGGTAAGATGGGATTCAAAGGTTCAAAGAAAAATACTCCATACGCTGCACAGATGGCAGCCTCAGATGCAGCGAAAGTTGCTTTTGACGCAGGTGTTAAAAAAGTGGATGTATATGTAAAAGGTCCGGGTTCAGGACGTGAAAGTTCTATCCGCGGATTATCTACTTCAGGAATTGAAGTAGTAATGATCAAGGATCTTACACCGCTGCCACATAATGGCTGCAGACCCCCAAAGAAAAGAAGAGTTTAATATTTATTATAAGTGGTTTGCGATTGATTTTTAAGATTTTTACTGATCGCTGACTGTAATTAAAAAATCGAATAACAATTATGGCACGTTACACAGGCCCCAAAACAAGAATCTGCCGCATTTTCGGTGAGCCCATCCTCGGAAGCGGTAAGTATCTCACCAAGAACAGTTTTCCTCCTGGACAGCATGGTCCTACCAAAAAGCGTAAAGCCCCGGGAGAATATGCGCTTCAGTTAAAAGAAAAGCAGAAAGCCAAATACACTTATGGTGTACTGGAAAAACAATTCCGCAAAACATTCGAAGAAGCTGCACGTCTTAAAGGCGTTACCGGTGAAAACCTTATGAAGCTTCTTGAGGCCCGTCTGGATAATGCAGTTTACCGTTTGGGCATTGCACCCTCTCGCCCTGCTGCACGTCAGCTGGTTGCTCACAAACATATAACAGTTAACGGAGGTGTAGTAAATATTCCTTCCTTCCAGTTAAAACCAGGTGATACTATCAGCTTTAAAGAAAAAGATAAGACCAACGAATCCCTGACAAGCGTTGTTCGTGGCAAGAATGCAAAATTCGGATGGCTGGATTGGAACGAAGGGGAAATGAAAGGAACCTTTGTTGCTTATCCTGAGAGGGAAAGTGTTCCTGAAAATATTAAGGAACAACTGATCGTGGAATTGTACAGTAAATAATAAAATTTATAAATCCCATTTATGGCAATTTTAAATTTCCAGAAACCAGAAAAGATCATCTTGCAGAAGGCTACGGATTTTG
>CAYLVR010000071.1:0-16218 GCA_964387165.1 uncultured Chitinophagaceae bacterium
TTTCCATTTTCGTCAACATACGCCAACATCTCATCTAAAGTCTTGCCTTTCTTCGCGTTAGCCCTACGCTCTTCCATTTTTTCGGCCTTGTCCTGTCTTTGTTTTAATCTTTTCTTTTGTTTTTCCTTCTTTCCGAAAGTTTCCTGCGATTTACCCATAGTTCCACTAAATTCGTTTGATGAGCTGCAAAGGTCGTTTATTAAGCTCAGAAATCCGGATTTATCTCGCCGGCTATCTATCTATCAAAAAAATTACATTTTTTGTAGCTTAAACGACATATAACCTCTTTTAACTGCAATAGTTTCACCTGATTATGCGGAAATACTCACACGTTTTTGTGATTATAATGGCCTTGCTGCAAAGCTGTTCATCCTCTCCTGAAACGGATAAAAACTTCTTCAATAAAATAAATCTTACCGGTTGGTCTGCCTCACAAATGCAATACTGGTCAGTTGAAGATTCAGCTATTGTTGGAAAAGCAAATGAGGAAGTGTCACGAAACCAATTTCTCTGGTCTTCAGTTAAGGTCAAGGATTTTTATTTGAATGTCGATGTTAAATTGGATTCTGCAGACCGTAACGCGGGTATTCAGTTCCGTTCTTCCAAAGTTGATGATTACGGCCAGGCAACAGGTTACCAGGCCGATATCGGCCTGAATTACGGAGTAAATATCTGGGGAACATTATACCACGAACATGGCCGTGGATTATTACACACATCCGATGCAGAAAAAACTAAAGTAAAAAACGGTGAATGGAACCATTATGAAATATTAGCCGTTGGTCACAAAATATGGATCGCAGTAAATGGGCAGATTATTTCTGCAACTGAAGATATTAATGGTGAAAAAGAAGGATATATAGCGCTACAAATCCATTCAGGTCCTGCACAAACAGTAAGATACCGCATCAATGAACTTATTCATAATCCTGAAATTAAACTGGCTGGAAAGAATGAAAAAGAATTAAGTGTTTTATTGCATAAACCCCTTGTTCCCGCTAAAGGAGAAACATCCATTAATTTAAAACCCGGAAATATTGTTGCATTTGCGGGAGGAACCAATATTGTTAATATGCAGTATGATGGCCACCTCGAAACATTGCTTACCTATTATTTTCCGGGATCACCCATTACATTCAGAAACCTCGGATGGGAAGGCGATAATGTGTATGAGCAATTCCGTGATGTTGGGTTTGGCGACTGGAAGCAAAACATCGACGGCCTTAACCCCAATGTTGTTTTTGTGCAGTTTGGACAAATGGAAGCGCTGGATGGAATAAAAAAGCTGCCGGATTTTATTGATGCTTATAAAAAATTATTAGATTCAATAAAAAAAGAAGGCCGTAAAATAATTGTTCTTTCTCCTATTGATTATGAAACCACATTTCTTAAGATAAATGATTCTGCACAATGGAACGATCATTTAAAGAAAACTGATCTTCAATATTATTTTAACGCCATACAGTTGATGGCGCAGACGGAAGGTTACCCGTTCGTTGACCTTTATTTAACATTACGACCCGGAAGAACTTATGATGGAATTCATCTTAATGAATATGGACAGAAGGCTGCCGCCGAAATAATAATTTCGACACTCGGCATTAGTGCAGAATATAAACCAGAACTTGATTCTTTAAGAAATGCCATAATTAAAAAAAATAAAATATGGTTCAATTACTGGAGGCCCGGTAACTGGGCATTTTTGAAAGGCGACAGAACAGAGCAGGCATTTAGCAGGGATTGGAAAGATCAGTCGAAAAGAATATTTCCTGAAGAAATAAACCAAATTGCTCCGTTACTTGAAAAAGCTGAAAAAGAAATAGCAGAGATTAAGGCAGATCCACCCCGCTCCGCACAGTTCAGGCCGTCCTCGCTAAAGCTACAGCAGCCGAAGGATGAAATTGGCAGTCAGAATGATAAATCAATTCAGGAAGAACTTGCTTCATTTAAATTACATAAGGATTATAATATAGAATTATATGCATCGGAAGCATTAGGCATTGCAGACCCCTGCACAATGCGGTGGGATGAGAATGGAAGATTGTGGGTGTTATGCATTCCCACTTACCCTCAGCCTTTACCAGGAGAATCTGCCAACGATAAATTAATAGTGCTGGAAGATAAAAACAAAGACGGTAAAGCTGATGCCTCTACCGTTTTCGCAGATAACCTTGATATCCCATTAGGTTTTGAATTAGGACATAACGGCGTCTATCTTGGTGAACAAACAAAACTTCTTTTCCTTAAGGATACTAATAATGATCTGAAAAATGACGTGACCCAAACATTATTATCCGGATTTGGAACACATGATTCTCACCAAACAATTAATTCATTCACCTGGAGCCCGGGCGGTGAATTATTTTTTGCACAGGGATTAAGCATTCATAGTTCAGTTGAAACGCCATGGGGAATAAAAAAAGCCCATCGTGGTGGAATATGGCGCTATCGCCCAATGGCACATCAACTGGATAATATTCTCGATCAATCTACAGCCAGCGATAATCCATGGGGAATGACCTTTGGCGATTGGGGAGAATTTTTTACCAAATCAAACGACACCGGCATTTATTTTACTTCTCCCGCATTGGTATTAAGTGAACATAAAGCGCTGGTGCCAGAAATAGGCGCCACTCAAATTAAGTCGGGTGTAGTTGAAATCCCAAGATCAAATCATATTCCTGCTGATCTAAGAAACGATATTTTAGTTGCAGGATATTATAATAATAAAGTAGAGCGACTAAAATTAACCGAAAGTGGTGCAGGATATAAAGCAAAATTAATAGAGCCCTTATTATCATCTACAGGTAAAAACTTCAGACCGGTAGATATTAAAATGGGCCCCGATGGGGCTATCTACGTTCTGGACTGGTACAACCCCATCATTGGTCATTACCAGGCTTCGCTTAGAGATCCTCAACGTGATAAGACACATGGAAGGATATGGAAAATTACTGCGAAAAACAGACCACTGTTAAAAATGCCCGAATTAGCAAATCAAACGGTAGCATCCTTACTTGATCATTTAAAATCAGACGAATACTGGACGCGTTACCAGGTAAGAAGACTGCTCGCAGCAAAAAAAGAAAAAGAAATATTACCTGAAGTTAATAAATGGATCAAGAAAACATCCAATGAACGCGACCTTGTAGAGGCCATAGCGTTATATGAAACTTTTGAAACAGTAAACGAACCGTTATTAAAAAGATTACTAAAAGCAAAAAACCCGGGCGCAAGAGGTTATGCTGTTCAATTAACAGGAAGATGGTCGGACAGGATTAAGGACCCATTAGAATTAATTAAACCATTAATATCAGACAATCATCCCCGCGTAAGATTAATGGCACTCGTAGCATGTAGCCAGGTACATACACCAGAAGCAATGAATGCAGCAGTAAAGATCCTGAAATACCCAATGGATAAATTCACTAACCATGCTTTCGACAAAACCGTATTTGCATTAAAAGATTCATGGGAACCTGCATTTAAAAATAATACAATTAAATTCGAAAACAACAACCAGTTAGCAACCGTAATAAGCGTATTAACGCCTGAATGGTGCACAGCAAAAACGTATCGCGATTTGCTGAAATCAGAAGGATATTCATCAATAGTCAAAACGAATTTACTAAAGGCTCTCGCAAACATCGGTTCTGCCGGGGATATTGAATATATTTTAGGACTTCCATTTACTCAAACCAATATTCCTTTAATTGAAGCAATAGGAAAAAAAGAATTTAAACAGGCAAATGCAAGTACTGCTACTTCGATAAAAAATATCTTAAATAGATCAACCTCCGACGAGCTTACTCTTGCTACCATTAAACTTGGTAAAGCAGCCAATGTATTATCTACTGATATTCTAAATAAATATATTTCGGCGAAATCAAAATTGATTCGCATATCTGCTATTAACGGGTTGGCAAAAATTGATCTTAATCGCGGCATTGGTGAAACAATGAAAGAAATAAAAAAGAATAATGGAGATATAGGAGACATGCGCGAAACTATAATTGCAGTTATTTACGAACCAGGCGGTATTAATGCATTAAACGAAGAAATTAAAAAACAGGGACTTGATGGTCCGCAGGCCTCTGCATTATTAGTTGCCCTCGACCAGAAACATGTCACTGATAAAAATCTACTCCAAACTATTGCAAAGTTTGAATCCAAACAACAAAATACTTTTCCCAAACAATACAATGAGGAGTACACCGGGAAATTAGCTGCTAAAGCAAAAGCAGCCAATGCATTGGAAGGAGAAAAAATATACAATAAGCTCACCTGTGCAACCTGTCATAAAATAAAAGATAAAGGGGGAAACATTGGCCCCAATTTATCTGCCATTGGCAGTGGATTATCTATGCCGGATATTATCACTGAAGTGTTATGGCCAAACAAAAATATTAAAGAAGGGTTTAATAGTGTTGGACTCGAACTAAAGAACGGGGAATCGATGCAGGGAATTAAAGTACTTGAGAATACCGAGTCTATTTCCATTAAAAGTTCAGCATCGGCAACTCCCGTGTCGGTAAAGAAAAAAGATATTGCCAATATTATTACTATTGGCTCATCAATGCCGGAAGGGCTCGTGAATTCAATTACTGAAGATGAATTAGCAAGCCTGATCAAGTATTTGTCAGAGCAGAGATAATTATTATTTTCTTATGGCCACATTTTATTGATCATATCAACCGTTCTGTCTACAAGGATATCTCCTCCCGCCGCACCTACAAAACTGCTTTGCATAATTACGCTGTAGCCGCCGTTATTTTCCGCTTCGGCAGTAGGAAGATAATTATGTGCGCCGGCAAGTTGTACCACGAAAGTCTGCACAGCTTTGCTGCGTCCCTGTATGCGCATTCCAAATTCAGTAAACAGCTCAAATGGATTGGTACAAACCACTGCATCGCCAATACGGATCACATGAATTTCCGATTCCATTTTTGGATTGGTATATTGTTTTTCGAAACGATCGACTGCAGCCTGGTACCATAGCATTTGCGCCTGCATCCGACCGATCTTTGTTGAATCAGCAGCAATAGCTGCGGCTGCTTTTTCACTTTCAATTTTTCCTTCTATATATTCAGCTTCGCTCATTTTACGCATAGGAAGCATTAAAGTATCCATTACATGTATCATAGGTACTTTCGTAAATCTGTCATTCTTTACAACATCATAAGCATCCTGAACTGCAACTGAAATGCGTCTTGCTATTTCCTGGCTTTTTGTTACATTTCTTAATTTAAGCATTCTTTCTGCAGCAGGCTTTCTATATAACGGACCCAGTCCCTGGTTACCTGCGGCACCTACCCATCCCACAACACAAATATCCTTGCCAAAACGTTTTTTTAATTCGATGCGTGTTTCATGCCAGAAATCAGCGTTAACTGTACTGCGGTTTCCGACCTGCTGTGCAGGCGCGGGAACATTAATATTCATAGCGATCAGCTTCCCTTTTTTATTCCAGAAAAAAAGAACGTTCACATCATGATCGTCTGTACTTTCCGGTCCACGGTATAATGGCGTATTGCCACCGCCTGCTAAAACGCTTTTACCAGTAGAATAATAGCTGCGACGATTATATCCTACTGCTGCCTGGCTCAATCCCCATGTTACTGTTCCCTGCTGCCGGCTGTTCCATGCTTTTTCAACTGCTTCTGCCGCGCGCTGGGTAACAAACGCATGATATGTATCTATCTGTGTAATATTTTGGGGGATAGGATATACAAGATTTTCATTTCCTAATACCGGTGCTGTATGTGTATGAGTAGCGGTAAGAATTATTTTATCTGTATCAAATCCAGGCATTCTTCGCGCTACTTCCTTTCTCACTGATTTAGTGAGGCTTGGAGGAATAACCGTAAGATCACAGGCAACAAATACAACAGTTTCCTTTAATGCCCCGTTCTCACGTGATTCAAGAGCAACAACATTTATAATTAATGGAGATTCAACAGTATCTGCAATACGTATATGAAATTGGCCCAATAACGCTACAGGAAGTTGAGGTGTAATATCGGCACTGGCTGTACCAATATACAGATCCTGAGATTTTAACTGGTTAACCTGGAAAATGAATAATAGAAAAATGAGCCTGCGGAAATGTAACATACAATGTATTTTCAATCTCTAAATATATTTATTAAATGTGGATTATCTCAACTGTTCAAAAACAAATACACCTTTCTTATTTGAAATAATAACGTCTGTTAGTTTGTCGCCGGTAATATCTTCAGCCACCAGGTGTGCGCCCGCGCCTGAATTATCATCTATCTGGTGAGGTATCCATTGCGGAACTTTCCCTGGTTTATATTCTAACCAATACAATACCGAGGGCTCGAGCGCTCCTGTGTCTCTTCCGTTATGCGCAAAGAAACGTTTACCTGTAATAAGGTCGGGGTAACCGTCACCATTAATATCTGCCAGAGCCAGGTTATGAGTTTGCGAGAAGCCACTATATATTTCATGCTGCTGCCATCTTACAGAATCCGCTTCTTTAATTTGTTCGTGCCACCATATACCGTATTTATGTGCAGACGATGTAATTACATCCATATCTTTATCACCATCAAGATCCAGGATATACATCTGTGCGCATTCTGTGCCAAGGTTTGCTTCGTGAAATTTCCAATCGCTTTGTTTGCGATCGACGGGAGCTTCCCACCACCCTGTTCTTAAAACTACATCTTTACGGCCATCGAGATTTATATCACCAATCCCCAGGCCATGTGTAAACTGATGAGTGCCCCTTATCGAATCATTGCTGATAATATGTGGTATCCATGCTGTATCATTTTTATTAACGGGTGCGCTTAACCACATCATCTTTTTATCCTTTGAATCTGCAAATACAAGATCCATTGTCCCATCTTCATCTATATCCACCAATGCGGGAGACTCATTCCCTACAGAATGATAAATAAAATGTTTGTTCCACAATTTCTTTTCATTTTTAGGATTCTCATACCAGTATGCAGGATATCCCTGCGGACCAATACATATTAAATCCATCCAGCCATCCCTGTTAACATCCAAAGAATAATTCAGAAATGTATTACTATAATCGGTAATTGTATATTTCTTTGAAATAAAGATCTCATGCTGTTTCCATGATGGTGCCTCGAACCACACATTACCGGTCATCACATCAACCTTGCCATCCCTGTTTACATCAGCCACTGCCACGCCGTCGGCAATAAATTCTGTAGTAAGTATATGTTTCTTAAATACAACATTCTGTGCAACTGCTCCATAATTAAATAAAACAACAGCAATAAAAATTTTAAATAGCATAATGAAGATGGGTTTCATAATTAAATCGAACCAAACGATTTTCCTGGTGATTATTAAAAAGCGTATTCACTTCTTCGGTCATTGCTGCATAATGGGGGTTGCCGGCTGTTGGCATAAATGATGATGATGCAATCCGACCAATCAGTCCGTCGTAATCCATCAATACAAAATGCGGGAATTTTACGACCTTATATTTTCCAGGCGAAAAAAAAGTATGCAGATCCGGTTCATGGGATTTTCTTATGGTGATATAATCCTCACCATATTTTTCTTTTATTTCCTCATACTTTCTGTCAAAATCGTTATCACGGGTTTGTATGTTCCAGAGGATAGCTATATTGTTCGGTATTTTTAGGATTCTTTTGAATTCCTTCTTTGATTTTACCGGGTCGAGCCAGTGAAAAGCTTGTGCAACTGTAATAAGATCAACAGAATTATCTGCCAGGTTGGTAGATTCACCTGTACCACTAATACTTAAAAACCGATTGTTATGGTTTAAGTGCTGCTCAGCAATACTGCGCATATCATCGTTCGGCTCCACGCCTATTACTGTAGCATCCAAACCAAGCAATAATTCTGTTAATATCCCTGTACCTGAACCTATATCTGCTATTGAAGAACCGGAATCTATATTAAATTGATTTCTTATAAATTCTATGCACGCCTTTGGGTAACCGGGTCTGTGTGCAGCATATTGGTTGGCCCGGCTAGAAAACCTCTTTGTAGAATCCATATTCACTGGTTAATCCGTTTATAGTTTTATGAAGATATAAAAAAGAAATTCACAGAAATGAAGTATATTGCACCGTTAATTTGAGCTTCGCATCAGTAGTGTTAATTATCCGCTCACCGCATTATAGTTAGTCTCTTACTCAGTGCCTCTCAGATATTTTTTAATTGTTAATAGTTAAGCAAGAATGAACATTTATGTTTCAAACCTCAGCTTCGAAGTACAAGACGAAGACCTGAGAGAATTTTTTACTCCTTACGGAGAAGTTACCTCAGCCAAGATCATCACAGACAAATTCACAGGCAGATCAAGAGGATTTGGTTTTGTTGAAATGCCGGATGCAGCCGCAGCAAACAAAGCAATCGAAGAACTTGACAATGGTATTGTTGAAGGAAGAACTGTGAGAGTAATGGTTGCAAAACCAAAAGAAAACAAACCGACAGGAGATCGCCCACGCAGTAACAGTCCGTTCCGCAGCGATTACGCCGGATCTAACAAGAGCTGGTAACTCTTACACGAAAAGTATAATGCGGCCCCTGGAATACCAGGGGCTTTTGTATTTATCAGGGAATAATACTAATAAACAAATACACAGCAAATATTACGAGTAATACTACTCCGTGTAAAATATTCGTGCGGCCCGTTGCCAGTGAAATAGTAACGGTAAATAATGACAATGTTAATAGTACGATTGATTTTGTATCAAGACCAAGCGTAAGCGTAAGTCCTGTAAATAGTGATACAACTGATACTGCGGGAATAGTTAATCCGATACTTGCCAATGCTGATCCTATAGCTAAATTAAGACTTGTTTGTAACCTGTTCTTTTTTGCTGCACGATACGCTGCAAGCCCCTCCGGCAATAATACCACTCCCGCAATAATCACTCCTACAAGCGTTTTAGGCGCACCAACACTTGCAACAATACCCTCAATCGTAGGACTTAATACTTTAGCAAGCGTAACAACAATAAATAAACAAACCAGCAACAGCATGGTGCTAAACCAGGCAGTTTTATTTGAAGGTGGAGCTGCATGCACATCAGGCTCCTCAGCACCATTGGGAGGAAGGAAATAATCGCGGTGCCGAACGGTTTGCACCAACACATATGCTCCATATAACACCAAAGAAACTATAGCCACGAAAAGCAACTGGCTTATGCTGAACTCAGGTCCTGTTTTTGTGGTAGTATAATTAGGTAATACCATTGTTAGCGCTGCAAATGCAGTTAATGTAACCAGACCCGCACCTGCGCCACGTAACCCAAACTCCTGTTCCTTATATTTAAGGCCTCCTACAAACAGGCAAACACCAATGATTCCGTTTAAAATGATCATCACCGCAGCGAAAACAGTATCGCGCGCCAGCGATGCAGTGTCGGGCCCACCAGCAAGCATCAGGGAAACAATCAGGCCCACTTCAATAATTGTAATAGCCACAGCAAGCAAGAGAGTACCAAAAGGCTCACCAACTCTGTGGGCCACTACTTCTGCATGATGCACTGCTGCCAGGATGGAAGCAATAAGCACTGCTGCTACAAATGCTAAATAAATGCCCTCAAGTCCAAACTGGGTACCTGCCAACGCCAATATACCAAGGGCAGGTGCAACAACGCTCCAAAGGGGTAACGATAATATCTTCATAGCCGTTTAATTAGTATCAACGGACCGGATCCAATCTTAACAACAACCCTGGCCCCTCTGAAATGGCGTAAAGATAATCATATGAGATCGTAAATTTTTACTGCATTGACAATAATTATTGGATTTTATTATCAGAAGTCCCTTGCTATTAGCTGGCGACTTTAGGTTTTTCTTTTGTTAGCAACAATGTAATTAATCCACCCAAAAACACAAGTGAGAAAATAAGCAGGGCGTTACCATATCCACCCAATTCAGTAACTAAAACGCCTACAAACAGTACAGCCAGTGCGGTAAATATCCTTCCAATATTAAAACAAAACCCCGTGGCCGATGCCCGTATGCTCACTGGAAACAACAATGGAACAAATACTGATAAAACTCCCTGGCTGGCTCCAAAAAACAGGGATAACAACCCGATCTCTATATAAATAGTATAAGGATTAAAAACAGTATTTGTTTTAAACAATACCAGTGATAATACCGCACATGCCGCAAAACATATCAGCATCGATTTTCGCAAACCAATAGCATTAGCCAGCCAACCAGATACAAAACCACCTGCTAACCCGCCCATTCCTAATAACATCATGCTTATTCCACGCTCCTGCTGTCCATCACCATTAGTGATTAAACTCTGCACCCAGGTGGGCAACCATGAAAATATACCCCACAGGCCTATTAGCATTGTGCCAAATGTTAATGCACCTAATAACAATGCATGGCTGTTTTGCTTGTCGAATAATTTTATTTTGGCATCACTTCCGGAAGACCGCTGCGATGGTTCTACCAGCGTTTTACTGAAGGTAGTCCTGCAGTTTTGCCAACTTTCGGATTCTTTCAATAACAAAAAACCAGCAACTGAAATTAATAGCGGAACAAATCCAATGTAAAACCCTTCTCTCCAACCTGGAATCAGGTTATTAATCAATCCCGCGGAAAATATTCCTATCGGGAAAGAAATAGATAATATCCCTATAAATATGGCCCTGCTTCTGACTGGCCACACTTCGGTCATATAAGTTGTAGATACCACCAGTATCCCTCCTACTCCAAAGCCGCTGAAAAACCGGCAGACAACTATTCCCTCCCATTCATTCATCATACCTGTTAATAGCGTAGCCAAACCGAAACAGGCAGCTGCATAAATAAGCGATAACTTTCTCCCAATGCGGTCGCTTATTATACCAAATAAAAACCCTCCAGCCGTCCAGCCAACAATAAAAATCGCATTGATATAACCACTGATACGATTTAATTCTTCCTCATTATTAATACCTGCTAACTCATGCATCACTACCGGTAAATAAACAGACATTAAAGTTGATACTGTTCCTCCAAGCGCCGTCACGAGAAAAGAAATCACAAATAGCGCTATATTATTTTTCATCAGTATATTTTTTGACCTTTTATTTGCCTGCAGTGCATCGCCAAAGGATTTTCCAGGGGTATAATGGAATTTACCGTATAAAATTTCAACTCAATTGCATGTTTAATGAAGCCTTTAGATAGGCGTTTCATGCTTTAATGTATATGGATGAAACGTTTGCCATGAATGCCAGAATTCCTGCGAAGACTGTATGGTTGTCAATTTTTCTCCCTTTAAAGCTCCGTCCACACACTCGCCGGAAAAGGTCCAGGTAGAATTGGTATTAATATCTCTCAGCAAATAATTGTTCGTAGAATCTTTATTAAAATAAAGCACACCTGCTTTTGAGCTCCTGTTCAATACACTAAACGTAGCTGTGTCTTTTTCCAGGGTAATCAGCAATGGCAATCCAGGCAAAGAATCATGTATTATTTTTTGTTCAACCAGCATGTTCCAATCATATGCTTTAGCATGGTCGTTAAAATCCACGCCTACTACCCATGATTTGAATTTCCAGGAAGCAGAATCTCTTCTTTCAAGCTCACTTTTATCGGTGCCCTTATCAAATTCTTCAAGTGATTTATAGCGTTCATTATAGATCGTGTCAGGTTGCATAATGAGTGATCCCGGATATCTTATCAACCATTGTTCAAGTGTTGCCTGTTCAGATGGAATTTCTTTTAATGACATTCCTTTTAATTTTCCTGCAACGGCAACGCCTGTCGCCTGTCGCCACCAGCTTTTAGTTGTTGCATCTTCAAACATCGCATTAAAATGATCCATTCCCACAAGCCTGAATTTTTCGGGTTGGCCATTTACTTCGGGGCTAAAAATCCTTCCTGTGCGGCAAACAGTGCAATAAGTGATCATTAATGGTGTATTATTTAATGAATCACGCACCTGGTGATGATAACCGATTACCTGTATCGGATAGGCTTTTGCCTGGCCATTAACAACTACTCCAAGCACCAGTTTTTTGTTATCTACTTTATTCTCTTCCGCATTTTCAAATACAATATTTTTAGATTGTATAAACATCTTATCTGCCTGTAAGCGAAAATTGAAAAAATACACAACCACTAAATACAATATTATCACTGCGGCCATCAATAATTTACCAATGTTCCTGCTTCTTTTAAAAGCAGGAACAAAGTAAAATATCACCAGCAGCAATAGAACAAGTCGTATCCAGAAAAGATTATTATGTATCCAGTAAGCGAAATCAATACTTTCAGATCTCTGGCTCCCGGGGAATGGCATGATGTAATACACCCTCGATATTTCTGCTGCGAAAAGCAGAATAATGCCAATAATCAAAATAAACTTTTTCATCATTATATTTTAAATCTTTTAACGCATAGACGTTTCATAACTCTCTGTTTAAAATTATCCTTCTGTATTTGGCAATGGAAATTCAGTCCATCTTTCATCTCCAACACGATCAACAGGCAGTTCGTTAATTCGATTATAACGACGCATGTCTATCCATCGGTGGCCCTCAAAAAACAAAGAATATCGTCTTTGATCCAGTAGTTCATCAGTCAGCGCTTCTGTGGTTAATGCCCCGCTATAATCACTTAATCCATGTGCATTCCTGATAACATTCAGTGCATCAGCTGCCAATGCAAAATGTTCAAGATGTATTTCTATCTCTGCTTTAATTAATATTAGTTCTTCATTCCTGATTACAGGAACGGAGCTTATACTTGATGTATAAACCCATACATCGCGATTGCTGCTTAACCCGGTATTGGATGCAGGCGAACTCCTTAACGTAGCTTTATTTATCCTGTCGTCGTCAACAGCAATATCAGCAGCGAAAGAAGGATGCGCTGCTCTTACTTCACCAGCCTGGTTCTGTGGAAAAAATGCTGAGTTCAACTGGTCACCCGATCCTGTGCTGAATACATGAAACACTCCATCATATAAATTACCGTCCAGGTCATAAAATGATTCTGATAAATTGTCGAACGCTTCTTCCCATTTCTCCCTATAAACAGCTACACGAGCAGCTAACGCCCGGTTAAAAGAAATTAATCCTGCCGCATCTTTATAATTACCAAAACCAGAAGATAATACAAATGGAATATCTGACGATGCTAAATCCGTTTTTGCTTCGTCAAAAATACCTGCAATGGCAGAAAGTGATGCTTCATAACCCACAACAGGACCAGGATTTGCAGCATCCGCCACATCAATACGAATACCATTTTCGCCTGTAAGGTTCAACAATAACAATAACTGGTAGGCCTTAATTGTTTTTGCAAATCCTAAATAACCTTTCCTTTCTGCATCCGTTATTAATTGTGAATTGTTTGCTGCTTCAATTAACAGGTTACAATTTTTCACCACACGGTATTTAGCGGTCCATACATTTGTGATATAAAAACCTGTATTGTTAAGCATGGCGTCATTTGCGCCTAATAAATCGGTCGTGTAGCGCGGATCGGCAACCGAAAACCTGTACATCTCTCTTCCCAACACACCAACATCATCTAAATATAATCCCAGTTCATTACGCATGGAGGATTCAGTTCCGCTTACAAGATTATTAAGCTGATCACGGGTGGCATTTTCTAAATAAGCCTCTACAGTGGGATTATTTAGGTTGCCGTAATCTTTTTCACACGATGGCATTGCAAGCGCCGTAATAAAAAGTATCAGAATATAAATTGAATTTATTTTAAACATAATTTATTTTTGTAAGATTAGAAATCAACAGAAATATGAAACATAGCTCTTTTTGAAGCTGGAAAAGGAATAGCATCCACACCACTCGAAAATCCTGCACCAAAATTGGACACTTCAGGATCGTAGCTGGGATATTTGGTTACGGTGATATAATTATTCAGCGAAACACCAATACGTATTCCTTTTACAAACCTTACAATATTATCTGCCAGTAAATAATACAGGCCTATTTCACGTACACGAAAATATCCTGCATCACGTACAAATTCTTCTGATGTAGATCCAACTTTCATAATTCTGTCTAAACCATCAGGCATTTGATTATTATTGTTATCTGCATCAAAATCGGCGCTCGTCTGTCCAAAATCGCTCTGCAGGTTGGTAAGGTTCACATTTTTACCGCCATATTTCCAATGTGCCAGGAAACGCAGGCTCAACCTGTTCCTGAACACTACTTCATTATAACTGCTCATCTGAAACTTTGGCTGGTTATCACCGAATGATTTTAATGGGGGCATAACACCCGGATCGTTAGTTAAACCAATGATTTGTGTTGGTGATTTACCCTCTTCAATCTGAAATATCCCAGCTACTACTCCGGCTAACCCACCTAATTGTACAGGTGGAATATCAAGCCTTGTCACTTTCGATTTGTTTGTCCAGAAATTAAGTGAAGTGTTCCACTTGATATTTTTAGTAAGTACCGGTTGTGCATTTAATCCTATTTCAATACCATTATTTCTTAAATCCCCTGCATTCACCCATTCAGTTGCATAACCCGTTGAAGATGCCAGATTATTCAGCAATAAGAAATCGAATACTTTTTTATTATACACTGTAAATTCAACATTCAGTTTTCCATTAAACATGCTGAAATCCAGACCCGCTTCTATTTCGGTTTGTCTTTCAGGATCTATTCCCGGTTGGCCCTGCTGTGTACTTACAAGAGAACCAGGTAATCCGTCTATATTCGACAACACTAAAGAAGTAAATTTACTTCCATAAGCGGGAAAGTTTCCTGCCTGTCCGTAAGCCGCTCTGAGTTTAATATTGTCAAAAATATTACTGGAAACAATCCCCATTTGTGTCAGGTTCCACGACAGCCCCGCTTTAGGATATGCGTAAAATTTACTGGCATCACCATTATTAGATGAGCGGTCAAATCTTATTCCACCTGTCAAAGAAATCGCATCAGCAATTACTGCCTCTTCCTGGATAAAAACCCCATTATCCTGGTTCTTTGTACGTAATTGAGACCCGGTTAACGCACCCGCCTGGTCAATATTCGACTGGCCCGCAATTACCTGTGTAGCCACATTCAATAAATTATTAAAATTTACATTTTCCTGTGTGACGCCCAATGAAGTTGTCAATGATAATTTATCTGATGCAGTATAATTATTTACCAGCGATAAAATATAATTCGTATTCAGGTTGGTATTTAATCCCTGTATAGAAGTTCCTTTATTTACTTCCTGGAACTGGAGTGAAGCGGGGAACAAAGCTTCTGTTCTTAGCGTATAAGAGTCAAAACCTCCTCTCGCAATAAAGCTGGTGGTTGATTTTGCCTTCCTGTATAAAACAGCTTCCAGTGTAATGCCGGTAATAATTCTTTGTACCGATTCATTGTTGATCATTTTATCACGCGTTTCCAGAAAATTGGAATTAGAGAACCTGTTGCGTGGATAAACCCCATTTTCATCCGGATGCAATTCTGTAAAACCGGGAGTTGAAGATAACGCCACACCAAATGTAACACCGGCATTATCATTACCTGTCAATCCACGATCAGAAGACGAATTAATATAATTGGTACTGACACCAATACGCACGTTATTAGAAAGGCGATGATCTACATTTAAGCGAATACTTTTATTGTCATACCCTGTTCGTTTAATAATTCCTTCCTCGTTCCTGGCTGCACCGGATAAGTAAAAACTGGTTTTTTCGGAACCCCCGCTCATAGTGACCACACTATTTCTAACGAACCCGGTATTGCCATACATTTCTTTTTCATAATCATAGATTTTACCTGCATTTTTTGCTGCAAGAAATTCCTGTACCAGTGCATCACTTGCCGCCGGGTCCTGCGAAAGGCTCGCAGCAGATTGTTCAGTAAATTCCCGTACACCAATTAATTTTCTTGCTTTTACAAAACCAAGGTCCTGGGAAAATGAAACCCTGGTTTCTCCTGATTTACCACGTTTGGTTGTAATTAATATTACCCCTGCAGCAGCTTTCGAACCATAGATAGCAGAAGCTGATGCACCTTTTAATATTTCAATACGTTCAATATCTTCAGAACGCAGATCAGCAATACGGTTAGATGGATTATCCTGGTTAGATGAATTATTTCCCGCAGAAGCGCGTGTAACAGCATTTAACCCTCCAGGTGTTGCCTTATTATCAATAAATACACCATCAACAACATATAGTGGCTGCGTGTTTCCATAAATAGATGTTACTCCACGTAATTTAATAGATACACCTCC
>CAYLVR010000072.1:0-16070 GCA_964387165.1 uncultured Chitinophagaceae bacterium
TTCCATTTCATTGAGCGACCATAGTTTTTCTGCAATGGCTTCCAGCCTTGCCTGTACTTTAGCCCATTCAAAACCTTTATGACGGCCCATGTTTTTCTCAAAACGGTCCTTCAATATGCTCAGTATATCTTTATGTTGTTCTGCTGACAACTTTTTTTTATTGTTTTTAGTTTTACCCATATTAATTCTTTTATTGGTTAATAGAAATGGTTTTTCTATCTGCGGGCCTGAAATACCACGATACCACAGTCAATATTAATAATAATACCGGTCCGAAAAACTCTTTGGCACTATCTCCAGCGGCTAAATGAGAAAAGACAGCACCTGACATAGCAAAAAAGAAGCCTGCATAGGTCCATTCTTTTAGCAAAGGAAATTTAGGAATAAGTACTACTACCACTCCCAAAATTTTCCACACACCCAGTATTGTCAACAAGTAAAGGGGATAACCCAAATGCGTCATCATATCTGTCTCTTCTTTCAATTTTAATAATTGCACTATTCCGGTTGATAACATTCCTAATGCGAGCCAGATAGTGGAGATCCAATAGGCTATTTTATTTCTCTTTGTCATCATGTAGTATTTTGATTTGTTTACAATCTCCTGTAATCGGTTATGTCTTGCCTGCTCCTGTAGTCATGGATTGCGATGCCGCTAATAAAAGTATGGCCTTTCGTGCAGGGCCTGCTATGGCTTGAAATACATCTCGTCTTACATTCATTACATAGCTATTCGACTACAAATATATATGTAGCTATTTAACTACTCAAATTTTCCTTTATATTTTTTAGAATTTTCCAAACACCCCCTATAAATGTCATAATAGCACCCCCTATTTTTCGGAGGCAGAACTTAATTTTGATTTCAACCAAGATAAACAGATAAGCGAAATCCAGAATTAGAAATTCAAAATTTCCTGAAACATGTTATCGCGCAATAAATTCAGAACGATAAAAAATATATTAATTGCTATTTCGCTCTTTGTAATAGCGACATGTGACAACGATCAAACAATACAATCTGAAAACAATATGACTCCAATAAAATCAGGCAACATTCACTTTAAAAGTGGTTATTCCGATGTAAACGGAATGAAAATGTATTATGAAATTTATGGAGAGGGAGAACCACTTGTATTATTACATGGGGGCGGCTCTACCATACAGTCTTCATTTGAACGAGTGATCCCGCTTTTTGCCAAAACTTATAAGGTGATAGCAATTGAAACGCAAAATCATGGCCGTTCGGGCTTTAGAGATACTCCTGAAACTTTTGAGCAGGATGCAGATGATGTTGCTGTCTTATTAAAAAATATAAACATTGACAAGGCCTGTTTTTTTGGATTCAGCAATGGCGGGCACACATCAATTGAAATATATCTTCGTCATCCTGAAATTGTTAAAAAGCTTATACTGGCTTCTACTCCTCATAAAAGAGATTGTTTTTTCCCAGGATTTTTTGACGGTTTTCAGAATGCGACGTTGGAAACTATGCCGCTACAATTACGCCAGGCCTTTTTAAAAGTAACTCCTGATTCAGCTAAACTGCAAATGATGTTTGAAAAGGATAGAGATAGGATGAAGGTATTTAAGGGTTGGAGCGATGAGCAGCTAAAATCAATAAAAGTCCCAACGCTGATAATAGCCGGGAATGTTGATGTACCGTCACCTGAATGCGCAGTCGAAATGCACCGCTTAATTGCTAATTCGGAACTGGCGATTTTACCCGGCACGCACGGGAAATATATCGGCGAAATAGCGACATTAAATAATGACAAAAGCGATACAATATTTATTGCTCCAATGATCGAAGCCTTTTTAGACAAACCGGAAAAATAATCAACATATCAGGAGTGTACTTTCCCGGAAAATGCCGGATTTATTTAGGCTTGCTTAACTGTTGTATTTTTTTCTTATTACCCACGATCCATATAATATCTCCCCACTCTAAAACGGTGCTTGAATCGGGATTTAATATTCTTTCCTGGTCCCGTTGAATACCTACTACCAAACCATTGGTGCGTTCACGTAAATGAGAGCTTCGTATATCTTTTCCTTTCAGTTGGGTATGTTCATCCACTAATATTTTTTGAAGAGCGATGTCATTAATATTAACTTCATTAGGAGCTACGCTTTCAATAGAATAAAAGATCTGTTTGAACGGCTGTATCTGTTCATCTGTTGCTATAACACCCACATGATCGAAAGGCATTAACTTTTCATTTCGCCCCGGCACATGAATAAGTTTATCGCCACGTTTGATATAGGCAATATTGATTCCGTATTGTTCACGCCAGCCTAGTTCCACCAGTGATTTACCAATGTAGTCGGCATGAGGATTTACTTCCATTTCTACAATATGAGCATCCCATGGCTGGAGGTCGGTTTGCAAATCAGCATTTTTACGCAGCAACACTGCCTCAGAAGAATCATTTTTTGCAGTTTCCCTTGCATTAAAGTTGGTTATAAAGCGGCCTTCAATACGTTGGTACAGGCGTTGAATTCTTTTTGAGAAAATGATGAGTGCCAGTATTGTAAATGGAGTTATCACTAAAAGTGCCACCTCTGTAGAAACCAATCTGACTATCCAGAACCCGATCAACATTATTCCTAAAACGATTCGCACTATTTCAATAATCAGTAAAGGGCCACGGTTATATTTTTTTTCCAGCCACAATTCTTTATAGGCAAGATTATTTGGTCTTTTTGTCATAAAGGCCCACAGGAAAGGTGATGCTGCTCCTAAGGAAACCACCAATACGATTATTATTCTCCATACATTATTTAAAATATATTTTTGCAAAAAGGGATCGAGGAAATTTAATGAAAGTAATAGTATTGTCAACAATACTATACCATTCGTAAGTGCAATACTGATATATGATTTTACCACTACTTTAAAGTCGCCCTCTGCCTGAATGCTTTCTGTACCCGAAGAATATTTGTTTAATTTATTTATCCATTTTTCCGGAAGAACCCTTACAACAAAATTATAAAACGGTTCAGAATATTTGATCATGTAAGGTGTGCTGAATGTGGTGATGGCAGATGCACCCACTGCAATCGGGAAGAGAAAAGGAGATATAACTCCCAATGAAAGTCCGAGGGTCGCTACAATGAATGCAAACTCTCCAATTTGCGCCATACTCATACCTACCTGTACCGACTGCTTTAATGGCTGTCCCGAAAGCAGGGCTCCCATGGTGGTGCTGACCAGTTTACCAACCAAAGTAAGTAAAGTAACCCACAGAATAGGCCATGCATTTTCAATCATTGCCGCAGGGTCTATCATCATTCCAACCGACACAAAAAATATTGCACCAAAAAGATCTTTTACGGGCCTGATCAGGTGTTCAACTTTTTCGGCAGAAGTTGTCTCGGCTATAATGGAGCCCATAACAAACGCACCAAGCTCTGCTGAGAAACCAACCTGTGTAGCTAAAACCACCATTCCAAGGCATAAACCCAAAGAAAGAATCAGCAGGGTTTCTTCGTCTAAAAGTTTTTTAGCCTTTTTTAAAAAAGTAGGTAAAAGAAAAATTCCTGCAATAAACCAGAGGGCTAAAAAGAATAATAATTTTAAAACGGTAAAGGCCATTTCAGTTCCTTCAAACTGCTTTGTAACGGCCATTGTGGAAAGCAACACCATCAGCAATATCACTACAATGTCTTCCACGATCAATACACCAAAAACTATTCCTGCATAACGTTTTGTTTTTACGCCCAGCTCATCAAATGCGCGGAGTATAATAGTTGTTGAAGAGCTAGCCAGCATACCGCCTAAAAAAAGGCTGTCCATCGTACTCCAACCCATAAACTTTCCTAAGAAATAACCAGCAACCGTTATAAATGCTATTTCCACCAGGGCAGTAATGGAAGCAGACCCTCCCACACTCATTAATTTTTTAAAACTAAATTCCAGACCGAGAGTAAACAACAGGAATATTACACCGATCTCAGCCAGGATATCAATATTTTGAAGATCGGCAACAGTAGGGATAAGATGAAAGTAGGGGCCCACCAAAAAACCTGCTATGATATAACCCAACACTAAAGGCTGCTTAATCTGTTTGAAAATTAATGTTGTTATAGCTCCAGCAATTAATATCAACGCTAAGTCCGCAATTAAGTCAGGAAGATGGCCCATATAGTTATAATTAGTTCAGGATTATTGATTAAAGTTTAGGGGAATGTTTGTTAAATTAACAGTATATGTTCATAGTTTCTGAGGTTGTAAAACATTGTTCATTGTTTTTGTATTAAAATGTTTAGTAATACATCGAAATGCATTTAAAGTTAAACTGTAGCCGGGCACCATTTCAGTACCTGCGGGCCTTTTAGTGTACAGTCCTTTCTACTAAATGTAGGCAAAACACGCTTGTCTGGCCACAGACTGCACTTTTTCTATACTCTTCGTTTGGTCCTGATAACAACCCTTATATTTTTCCATTGTGACAGGGATGCGTTAACTGTGCAGGCACGAAACCTGCTCAAACTTTCGATCCGCAAATGTACAATTCCCAATTGAAGTGTGGCAAGATTTTCTACATCATCCCGGTAGTTGGAAAGTTTATGGCCGATTCAATCTTGCTTTTTTTCCGCCACGTTTTTCATTTCTTCCATTTTCATTGCTCCTGATCCATACCATTAGTGTCAGGCAGATCAATTTTTAGAGCATATTAAAATGCTGCAAATGATGCTTCGCCTAAGGATAACCGGTGTGAGTAGCTAACGGACATTCATTCTGGCTAATATTAATAATAATTTTTATCATTCATGACATAAGATTTATTAAATGATAACAATTAATTAGCATTGGAAATTCATGCCTGGGAATTTATTGTTAATTGAAATAGTCTAATCAGCATTTTATTCGTTTCGCGGCAATTATGCAAATGGGGTGTCATACACCTGTCTTTTCGACCTATGACACTACATTTGCAAAGCATTCAACTAATTTTGCTCTACCGGGTCCGGATATTATATAATCCCACTGATATTGACCACCGTTTCTGATGATCATCGAATTAAACACTGGAATTTTTTAAATAGAAATCTTAACTTGTGAATTAATAAATGGAATAGACTTATTTTCCAAAACAATTAGCGAGACCGGTTAAATTCCGGCTGTTTAAATTAGATGAGAAGACATATCACACAGGCACACTACAAGAAAAATTCCTCCCTTCATATCTACATATCTTTCTTTCTGAACACTCGCAATGCTAACCACAATGGCAATACAATCCATAGCAGCATAATACCGGTAGTGAATAAAACACCGGTTCCACTACCAAAAAAATCTTTGTATAAAGCGCCGGTATAACCCATCAGGGCGCTGACATCCATTTTCAGCATAATAGAAATGCGGGCAAGATCTACGGGATTGAGCGCTGAAAGTAAAAGGGTGAATTTCTCCATTGGGTAATCACTGAATGAAAATAAGATCATCAGCACCAGCCCATCATAGATCAGGGCAAAATAAAACCAGAGCATTAAAACCGAGCCAATACCCCTTGCCTTATCTCTTGCTTTTACTGATGCCAAAAAAGCGATAGACGTAAAAACAAATGTCAGTGCAGCGCCAGTGAATAATAAAGTAAGGCCTGTTGCATTAAACGCAAACAGCAGGACGGGAACGCCCACACCAATAAAAAAAGCGCATAATAACGATAAAACAACGCCTGTATATTCACTCATTATTATCCGGGTGCGACTCAACGGTTGTGATAACATTAATTCTATAAACTCATACGAATTATAATAATGTATAGTGGTAAAGATCATGCTGATCAGGGGTACAACGATTAATACGATATTAAGCAAACTCAGGATCGCTTTGCTGTTATTCTCTTCCATTTGAAATAAACTGAATGAAACAACAAACAGGAATATGGTATATGCAAGCACCACTTTACTTCGCACTATATCATACAAAACATAACTGGATAATTTCAACATACAAATATATTTTAACCTGTTTCGCTATTATCTTTTAAGGCCAACACTTCATCAATCCACAAAGCTTCTTTTTTTTCACCCCTCATGACACAGGCAATGGCTTTGCCGAGTTTATTTTCACCTGTTTCCTGACGCAGACTACTTATGTCTTTTAAAAAGATCATTTTTCCTTCCTGCAAGTACATAACATGGGTGGTCAGTTCATCCAGGTCGCTGAGAATATGTGAGGTGATCAGGATAAGTTTATTTTTTTTCTTTTCCTGCATGATCTTTTCTTTCAATATTTCGGAAGAAAGCGGATCAAGGCCGGCCGTGGGTTCATCCAGTATCAATACATCCGGGTTGAAATAAAAAGCTAATGCGGCGCTCACTTTCTGCCTGGTACCTCCACTAAGTGT
This sequence comes from uncultured Chitinophagaceae bacterium, assembly GCA_964387165.1. Lineage (GTDB taxonomy): Bacteria > Bacteroidota > Bacteroidia > Chitinophagales > Chitinophagaceae > Flavitalea. The sequence continues at coordinate 6,360 of CAYLVR010000072.1, forward strand.
ACGCATTGGTTTATCAAAAATGGAGACAAGGTTAAATTTCACCAGCAGATCCGTATCCAATTCCGTATCGGGCATCATCCTGATATTCTTCATCATCCTGAACAGGTGTCCTATTTTCATATTGTCAGGATAACGGCCGATCTGCGGCATATAACCGATGTGTTTTTTATATCCAGGATCGCTGCTGATCAGTTGCTGGTTAACAAATATCTTTCCAGTATCGGGTGTTACCATGCCCAAAATACTTTTGATCAACGTGGTTTTACCTGATCCATTGGGACCGATCAGTGATATTACCTGGCCGTTGTTAAATACAGCATTGATATCGTCCAATGCCTGTAATTTTTTAAATTTCTTCTGCAGATTTTCTATCCTTATCATAATTTATTAGGCCTTATCATGGGTTTATCATCTACAAGGTTTTCCGGTGTAAGACTGGGTATAGCCCTTTCAGCCTTATCCAGAAGTGATACCATAAAACTGCGCATGAGGATAAGTGTAGTAGGATTTTGTTCTACCACCATTCCATACATACTTACGGGGTGATAAGGCACGTCACCTATACCATTTTTATTCATATCATAGCCCTCATATTTATCCCAGTAATTATTGTAAAATTTATTCATCATCATGGTGCCATTAGTGGATACATCAAAACTATTTCCATAAAAATTGTTATATCCGAAACTGTTATCATCACAACTCGCCTGCACTTTTATGGCCCAGCCATTATTCTGAAAAACATTTCTCTCAATGATCATACGGCTGCTGCCTTCCATAAAAATACCAATCGTATTTTTCAAGAAAGTATTATTACTGATGGACCCCTCTTTGATTTCTTTCAATAAAATACCGTAGGCAGAAGCCCCCCAGTTTTCCTCAAAATGATTGCCCTCCATTTTTACTTTTTTAGAAAACATCACTGCAACACCTGCGCCATTGTTTTTAAAAACATTATCCTGGTAGGCATCGTCGTTAGAAAACATAAAATGAAGGCCATAGCGAATATTTTTTTCACTATGATTCTTCTTAATATTTGAAAACGTTACAAACTCCAGATATATTCCGTCGCGGTGACCCTGGATAGAGTTATTTTCAATCAGCATGTTTTCGCATTTCCAAAGGTGCACACCATTACCCGATGAGTGTTCGGATTTATTATTACCCCGGATAGTATTGCCCCTAATAGTAGAATGTGTGGTATTAGCTATATGAATAGCAAAAGACGAGTTGGTGATATTATTATTTTCAACGATAATATTGGTTGCATCGATTATTTTGATTGCAGCATAATCATTGAAAGATGAATAACCAGCATTGGAAAAATGAATATTCCTCACCACCACATTACTACCTGTTATAGTAAGAAGTTCATTTTTCAATTCACCATCCAGCACTGGCTGTCCGATTCCTATTAAATATATAGATTTTGTGATTGTTATATTGCCTTCCTTATAACTGCCTCTATTAAGTAAAACTGTATCTCCGTTTTTCGCTAAACTAATCCCCTGCCGCAAAGTGCTGACAGGTTTGTCTTTACCAACTACAATCGTATGGGCAAAAACATTAGTCATTATAAGCAGCAATATTATCGTCAGGCAACTTTTCATCAATCAAAATTTTGAAGCTTACTTATTTAATAAGAATATTATAAAGCGTAGCCCAATTCGTTGTTTTGCTACCTTCTATTTCTTCGGATTTCTTTTTAGCCTCTTCTTTATTTTTAAATGCTGCGGCATTTCCTCCCATGGGACTCTTTAATTCGCTGCCTACAACAAATTCAGCGGATTCCACACTAATAAATTCATGAGGGTCGTTATAATCTACAAATAAGGTTTGATGAATATCACTAAGTTCCACTCCACGATGTTCTAAAAATAAAGCAACGCAATGTGTGTCATCAAACTTAAATACTTTTCCTTTTTTAGTTACGATCTCGGCGCCAAACTTTGTGTCTACAATAGTCATTTTACATTCTGTGCAATTATCTTTTCCAAAGACGATCTTCTCCGATTTTGGATTACAACCGGTAAGAAATAAAAAACTTATAATTGCAATAGCAGCAGAAGTTCCTTTGGTGTGTGTTTTCATTATTGTTTGTTTTTTTAAACGACGTCTTTCAAGAAACCAAATGATAAAAAATAAACCAGTTATACTCACAACGATCCACCCGCCAGTATCGGGGTAAGAAAAGGCATCGAAATTCAGCAACTTTTTGTGTCCGATTACAGGAGGTTGGTAAGACAGGCCAGGCACCTGGATAGCAGCATTAGGATCAAGATTATGCCCATAATCATAACCCCACAGGTAAAAATCGACGAGAGCGGCAGCGGCGCCAATTATTGAAAGCAATAGATATGCGAATAATAATTTCCGGCTTCCGGTAAGAGCCACTACCAGGGCAAACAAAACAAAAAAGACCAGAATATAAACAAGAAAGCTAAACTCAGGAAACATGTCGGCATTAATATGCTTCATGCCAATATAGTGGTTCAACCCATTAATTATTTCGACCTGGCCGGTAATTTTAGACAGCCATATCTGCATGGATAAGCCTTCCGGATATTGTGGAGCAATCAAATAAATCGACCATACAGGAACAAAGCACGTAATAATCATCACCAATGCACCAATTGCTATCAATATCCTGGAAGTATTATTCATTCTTTTCATAAAAAAATATTCTTCATCAAAAAAAATTCCGGAAACATTGAGTTTCCGGAAATGTTCTCACATATGAAACTCTCTGCCACAACTGTGACTTTGGTTTTCATTTTTTATTTATACCTCACTGTTATTCTCCAGATTCTGTTACCGCAGGCTTATTAGTGCCTGTACTAAACAGAAGGGCTGTATTGCTTCCTGCAGGGGAAACTCTTAAATAACCAGACATTTCCTGATGCAGAGCGGAGCAAAAGTCGGTACAGTAGAAAGGAAATATTCCCACTCTGTCTGCTACCCATTTAATAGTTTGAGTTTCTCCGGGCATAACCAGTATTTCTGCATTATTGGCCCCTTTTATGGCGAAACCATGTGGAACGTCCCAATCCTGTTCAAGATTGGTAACATGGAAGTACACTTCGTCACCTACCTTAACACCTTCAATATTATCGGGTGTAAGGTGAGAACGAATGGCTGTCATCCATATATGTACCTGGTTTCCTTTTCGCTCTACTTTGGTTTGACCTTCCCCTTTTGAAACATAAGGATGAGAATTCTCTTCAATCTTATATATCTTTTTTTGTTTACCAATCAGCATATCTGCAGGTATTGCTTCGGCATAATGCGGTTCACCTGTTGTAGGAAAGTCAAGAATGAGTTTCATTTTTTCGCCACTGATATCGTATATCTGCGCACTTTGTGTTAACTCTGGTCCGGTAGGCAGATAACGATCTTTGGTGATCTTATTATAGGCTATCACATATTTACCATGAGGTTTTGCTGTAGGCCCGCCTGGTATGGATAAGTGGCCAATAGAGTAATAAGTAGGTACACGATCCAATACCTGAAGATCACTTAATCTCCATTTTACAATTTCTGAAGAAACAAACATAGAAGTGTATCCATTTCCCTGCCCGTCAAATTCTGTATGTAAAGGTCCAAGACCTGGTTTGGCCACTTCTCCATGTAAAGCCTCCTCGTATTTTATAACAGGTATCCCATCGTAATCACCATCAAATGCTTTATCAGCAATCGCCTTTTGCAATTTGGTAAAAGAAAACACGGGAATGCTGGCTGCTAATTTACCGGAAGCCACAATGTATTCGCCGGAGGGATCCACATCAGTTCCGTGAGGTGATTTAGGGCAGGGGATAAAGTATAACATTTCCGGACAATCGGCCGGATCCAGCACCAGCACTTCGTTTTTCATAGTAGAAGTAGCAGTATGCGTATTTTCATCATACAGATTATGCGCATACTTTACAGTTTGTTTTTTTGCTTTACCGGCTTTTACATATTCTTCGGCTTTCTTCCAGTTTACTGCCATCACAAAATCTTTATCTTTCGCAGAGGCATTAACTTCTAAAAGTGTATTAGCTTTTTCGGAGTTATAACAACTAAAAAAGAACCAGCCATGTGATTTTCCTTTACCGGCACGTGAAAGATCAAAATTCACTCCCGGAGTCCTGATCTGAAAGGCAATATTCATTTCGCCTGATTCAGGGTTTACGGATACAAAGCTAATAGACCCCTTAAAGTTTTGTTTATACGTGTTGATCGGAACATCACCATTCTGATCATCGAGTGGTACACTAAAACGGGTAGCAGCCACAACATATTCAGAATTTTCAGTAATAAAGGGTGATGCGTGGTTACCGGCACTATTAGGTATTTCCAATATTTCGGAGGTACGGAAAGTAGTAAGATCTATCCTTGCCAAACGCGGTGTGTTATTGGCATTGGCAAAAGCCCACCGGCTATCATGTTCACCTTTTGTTTGTGAAAGGGCAATATGGTGTTGATCGTCCCAGGGAATAAAACCATGCGAAGTATTCAACATGGGTTTTGTTTCCTCGCTAAAACCATAACCACTTTCGGGTGATTGAGAAAAAACAGGAATGATGCGGAACAGGCGACCGGAGGGAATGCCGTAAACACTTACCTGTCCATTAAAACCACCGGATACAATGTTATAAAACTCATCATACTTACCAGGAGCTACATAAGATTTAGCCGCATCACCGCTCGCTGCACTTTGCGCAGATTTCGGTTTGCAACTTTGCAGGCCGATAAGTCCGAAGACAAATACCCCTGACGCTATACAAATTTTAGTTAAGGTGGGTGACATATGTTATAAATATTAAATGGAGATTATTTTACACCATCATTTTGACGCATAAATTCTAAAATGTGGCGCGATTCGTCTTTGCTGATGTTCTGATTAGGCATACGTACTAAACATTGTTCTAGCAATTTCTGAGCTTCAGGATCTTTTTCCAGCATCATATCTACGTTGGTTATCATGTTCATGATCCAGTGGGGCTCACGTTTCGTAGTAACACCTGCCCAACCTGGGCCCACAATTCTTTCATCGGTAAGCTTATGGCAGCTCTGGCATTTAAGATCGTAAATATTTTTCCCGGCAGTTACCCATTCCGCATTTAAGGGAGTGGTAAGAGTTACATCACCAGGCTTGATTTCACTTCCATGAACCTCGGCCTGGGCTTCGGTTTGCTCATTGGTAGCCGACGATCCTTCTTCGGAGCCTGAGTCATTATTACCGCAGGAAGCCATATTGAAGAAACTGGCGCAAAGAATAGCCGCGATAAAGCTTTTTGGCAACTTCATGTTTTGAACTTTTTAGAGATTAATAAACAGATATGCATGTCTTTTTATTGATCACAAAACTATTTTGCTTTACCCAGACAGGTCGTGATAGCCATCAACGCCAGGCATGATATTAATCAGGTAATGCAAAAAATAGCTGTTCAATCCTATAGCAGAGGAACCTTCTCATGTTGTTTTATTTGTCCTTGTTATATTTACTATATTACTATTAAAATAATTTCATAATATGCTGGATCAGGCTCATATGGCATCGTTGTTCGAAAATGCAACTGAAGGCATCATACTTACAGGCAATAAGGGCAGGATCGTATTAATGAATCCCGCAGCCGAGAGAATGTTTAACTATACCAGTAGCGAACTCGTTGGGCAGCCAATTGAAGTGTTGATCCCCAGCCAATTCAAACACCATCATAATACATTAAGAGAAGGTTTTTATCAAAATCCTTCCAACCGGGTCATGGGACACAACCGCGATCTCCGCGGAAAAAGGAAGGATGGTACCAATCTTCCTGTAGAAGTAAGTTTAAGTCATTATAAAAAAGATAATGAGCTTTTTGTAATTGCTTTTATCGTAGATATAACGCAGCGGAAGCAGATCGAAAAGAATATGCTGGAGCAACAAAAACAATTGGAGAAGGTAAGTACCGAAATAAGAAAGCTAAACACCGACCTTGAAATAAAAGTAGAAGAAAGAACCATGATCCTGAAAGAAGCACTGCAACGACTGGAACAATCCCAAACAGAATTAAGTGAAGCATTGGATAAAGAAAAACAATTGAATGAGATTAAAAGCCGCTTTGTTTCTATGGCTTCGCATGAATTCAGAACACCGCTCAGTACCGTATTATCGTCAGCTTCTTTACTGTCGAGGTATAAAACAACGGAAGAGCAGGATAAACGAAACCGGCATATTGAAAAGATCAAAAATTCTGTGCGGCATTTAAATGATATTCTTGAAGATTTTCTTTCTCTCGGAAAATTGGATGAAGGTAAAGTAGGAACTCATATCACTGGGTTTGACCTGGAAGAATTCATTCTCGATACCATAGACGAAATGAAAGGTTTATTAAAAAAAGACCAGCAGGTACTTATTATTTATGAAGGAGAGAAAATGATATATTCGGATAAAAAATTATTAAAAAATATTATCATCAATCTCATTACTAACGCCAGCAAATTTTCAAATGATGCCAGCGATATAACGATCCGGGCACAGGCCACCAACCGCATGGCCATTATTTCTATTATTGATGAAGGGATCGGGATTTCCAAACAAGACCAGGAACATTTATTTTCCAGTTTCTTTCGCGGAGGAAACGCTACCAATATAGCTGGCACAGGCCTCGGCTTACATATTGTAAAACGCTATGTTGATTTGCTGAAAGGAAAAGTACAATTGAACAGCGAATTAAATAAAGGAACTACTATCACCATTACTATTCCTGTAAATGAATTAAGCTCATGAAATCTATTTTAGTTATTGACGATAATGCCGATATCCGCGAAAACACAGCAGAAATATTAGAGTTAGCCGGATATAAAATCTCCACTGCTGAAAATGGGAAAAAAGGCGTTGAGCTTGCTTTAAAACAAAAACCCAACCTGATAGTTTGTGATATTATGATGCCGGAACTGGATGGCTATGGCGTATTGCATTTGCTACGCAAAAACCCCGAAACACAATTTATTCCTTTCATTTTTTTAACAGCCAAAACAGAAAGATCTGATTTGCGCAAGGGTATGGAAATGGGGGCCGACGATTACATCACCAAGCCATTTGAAGACATTGAACTATTGAACGCCATAGAAGTGAGACTTAAAAAAACACAGGTGTTTGATCAGAAATATGCCATGACCCAACCTGGCATCAGTCAATTTTTGAAAGACATAAAAGATACCGGATTATCGGATCACCTGACGGAGCAATATAGTATCGAATCATTCAGTAAAAAACAAACTCTTTACCAGGAAGGAAAACGACCACGTTTTTTATATTACCTGGTAAAAGGAAAAGTAAAAGGAACCCGAACCCATGAAGACGGGAAGGAATATATAACAGATATTTTCAGTGATGGCGATTTTATTGGTTACACATCATTGATAGAAGATAAAAATTATGAGAACAATGCGCTGATACTGGAGGAGTCAGATATTATGCAGATACCCAAAGAAGATTTTCTGCAAATGATTTATGGTAATATAAATATTGCGGCCAAGTTTATTCGCATTATTACGCAAAATGTAAAAGAAAAAGAGGAAAGATTACTCAACCTCGCTTACAGTTCATTACGAAAAAGAGTGGCAAAGGCTTTGGTAGATATCCATTGTAAATATAATCCTACCAACAACGCTAATCCTATTGAAATATCAAGAGAAGATCTTGCTCATTATATTGGCACCGCTACAGAATCACTCATAAGAACATTGAGTGATTTTAAATCGGAGGAGTTAATTAAAATAAAGGATGGAAAAATTGTTATTACCGAAATTGATAAATTAAAGAACCTGCTGTATTAAGCGTCGGCTGTATTATCGTTTTCTATTTTTTCATTTGCGGAAGCCGATAATTCTCTTCCATGCACATTTTGTCGCTTTAATGTCCAGCTGTCTGTCATTGTTGTTTCAAGCCAAACCGTGCCCGATTTTCGCGATACCTGCACACTTAACCCAAACCTGTCGCGGAACGTTCTTTCCAACTGGCCAACGGTCATGAAGGCAGGTATTTCAAGCTCTCCTTCTTCTGTAATACCAGCAGTGGCTAATAAGATATTTTTATTAAGCCTTTGTTTATTATTATCAGCGCCCGCTCCCACTCCGGCATATCTATATACCTCAATTTTTAGAAATGGGTAGACCATACTGAAATCATATTGCAGATCACCGATCGTTTTATCTTTTTTTACCTGTAATATCGTCCTCATGTGATTATTAAAGGAACAAACTTATCGATGCTTACAGAAAGCTTAAATGATCTGACGAGGACGTCCGTATGATTTTAGTCAGTCGAAAAAAACTCAGGTGCCTTCTTTTGGCCATCTGTATGGCGGCTTTCCGGGCACCGCCATACAATCTCTTACTTTTGTATAAAATGATAAGCCAGCATAGCAGTATATCGTCTTGCTAAAAATGTAAGTCTGGGATCTGCCTGAAAGTTCCCTGACAATTCTCCTTTCAACCCAATTTCCAGCCCTTTATTAATTTTTACACCGGCCCGTGCATCAATTGAGCCCCACACCTTTCTTAATGGCATATAATCATCAAAACGATTTTCCGAAGGGTAATAAGAAATATATACATTTCCTTTATAACTAGAAAGGTGATAAGAGAAAGATGGTGCGATGTAAAATTTCAGGTTCCGGCGATTCACCAAATTAAATAATACAGACACCGCTGGAACTATATCTGTTTGCTGTAATTCATAAGTAATATCACCGTACAAAGGATGAGTTCCTGTTGCGTTAAGATCAATGGAATTGTATGTAACGTCTGCACGGAACGTCATTAATCCGGGCTTTCTGCCAAGGCTAAAATCCATCCCTATTACTCCAAGAGGAAATATATCGTTCTTAAAGTCAAGATCTCCGGTACGTTCTGAAAACCCACTGAGTTTTGCTTTTACCGTTCCAACTCCTGCACCCACAAAGATTGAATAATGAGTTTTAAGATCCCTTTCCAGTGTTGCATTTTTTGTTGTTGAGTCACCGTTAATCATATCAACAGCCTTCACGAAATCGTACTGGGCATATTTTGTGTTGGTAAATGAAGCTGTTGATTGAGGGTTTGATTTTTCAAGATATTGCTGGAGTTGAATAATATATGACTTAAAGTTATAAGGTCTGTCATTTTCTCTCCCTTTTTTATACATCAGTTCTTTAAATTCACCAGACGAATCAGCAATAAAGTAATGCCTCCTGGTATCGTATAATTCGTAAAGAGAAACATGCTGTCCGGAAGCTAATTCTCTTAGCCATACTGTTTCTGCACGAAAAGTGTCGAGCTTAGCCGGAACTTCTTTGACAGCATCAAATGGGCGCACATCAGTTAAAACATCAGCCCTGACGTAGCGGTCAACATTAATGACTTCAAAACTTTTAAGATCACTCACGTTATAAGCCACCATTTGTTTCAGTGACGAATCGCGGTTAAAATTAATTTTAGTGGGATTTCTATTGGCGGCTCTAAGAAAAATAAATCCATCCACTCTTTCATCGTTGTTCAATACAACAAAGCCTTTGCGCAGTTGTGTTTGTGAAAAAGAAGACGAATAAATAAGCGAAAGTAGAATGATGCGGATAAGTTGCTTCATAAATCAGGTTTAGGTGTAATTGGGTTTGAGGGGCTAAATATAAAGAATATCAATGAAATAATAATGGTCTTTACAACCATTGTTCCAGTTTACTCCCTGCCATATCATTCAAAAAA
>CAYLVR010000073.1:0-15953 GCA_964387165.1 uncultured Chitinophagaceae bacterium
AAAACAAACAGCAAGCGTAAGGGATGTACATGAAGAGCTTTCCAAAACCAAGGAAGCCGGTTATACCACTACACTGAAGCTGATGCAGATCATGCATGAAAAGGGGTTGGTAAAAAGAGACGATTCAATCAGAACACATATTTACCAGGCGGCCGTTACCAGGGAGAAAACCCAGAAACACATGCTGGGGAAAATGATTAATACACTATTCGGCGGCTCGGCCACTGAATTAGTATTACAGGCATTGGGTAATCATAAGGCCTCAGCCGGTGAACTGGAAGAAATTCAAAAACTATTAACTGAAATCAAAAATCAGTAGCAATGAACCCTGTCTACCAATCAGCTTTTCTTAAAGCATTGGGATGGTCATTGATCGACAACCTCTGGCAAATGGGGGTGCTATGGTTTTTATATGTATTAATTACAGGCAATGGTAAAAAATTCAGTTCTTCATTTAGGTATTCACTTGCCTTAATTGCATTATTTATTGGCTCTGCGGGATTCTTTGTAAGTATATTATTAAATTATCAGGATCCGGGCAGAGAGTTTTCGATTTTCAGCAATGCATCTTTTCTTATAAATTATATGCCATTGCTTTCTGCATCATATCTAATAATTACCTCATTTTATATTACACGTTGGGTGCACCAGTATGCTGGTACCAGAAATCTACTGAATGAGCTGGAGCCCGCAGGAATAGATACAACGCATTTAATCCAGCAATTAAAATACATCACATCTGTGAGCAGGCAAATACAAGTATGGTGTTCAGCTAAAATATATACTCCTTTAACCACGGGATTTCTTAAACCTGTTATTTTATTGCCACTCGCTGCTTTTACACAGTTAAGTACAAGACAGATCGAGGCGCTGATCGTTCATGAGTTTTTTCATATTAAGAGGAATGATTACCTGGTACATCTCCTTATTTCCTTTGCAGAAGCCTTCCTGTTCTTTAATCCTTTTGCAAAACTATTATTGAAGAATATCAATCGTGAAAGAGAGAATTGCTGCGATGATGAAGTGATAAGATTAGGATATGACAGATGGGAATATGCCCATTCATTATATACTTTAAGTAAAAATAGCCAGCAGGAATTCAGATTTGCACTGGCTGCTACAGGCGATGAAAAACATTTATTACTGGCAAGGATTAAACGATTATTAAAAGCCGGGACCACAGGATCTCCAATTAAGAAACCACTGGCGATATTTTTTTTATGCCTGTTTGGAGCAGGATCCATGACCAAAACAGTCAATGAATTTCAAAAACCAGTTGCCGCACAAAAACCAGCCGTCAACCAGAACCCATGGCATCCGACAAAGCCTGAGCAAAAACGTATGGAGGATGGACTGGCAAACAAGACAATGCAAAGCAAGGATTATGCGGTGAGTCCCGAGCGGACCCCAACAGAAGAGCTTCCGACGATCATAATAAAAAGAAAGATCAAACCATTAGCTAGCCCCGCTCCGCCATCTCCTCCGGCGGCAATAACCTTAACTGAAGATGTTCCCAACGAAGAAAATCATATTTTTTACATTTCTTCCAACATAAAAACAATCGAGTTTTCTATGATTGAGTCGCCTATCTCCTATGCCGAAAATCCGGAAAATAGCGACCCCACTCATCCTTTTGTTCCTGGCTCTACCTTCTATTTCCCGGATCACGAGCTTAGCGTAACTATTAATGGTAAAAAAACCATAAACCTGTAGGGTTAATGCATCATGAGGAACACCAATACACCTTGCGAAAAAGAACCGGCTCAAAACAATAATTGATTAATCTTTCAGGGCTTCCCATTTCGTGAGATCCGCTTTCATGGTTCAGATTGTTTTGCATTCAAAGGCTGTCAAAAGACGCAACTCAAAGGTTCACGCGCGAACTTCATGCCATTTAGAAATGGTTAAAAAGCTATTGAAAGACGTAATTCAAGAGTCCATGCAGACCCCTGTAAATTGAGAGATTAAATTCGGTTGCCCTTACAAAAAAGATAATCCAAAATTGAAAGGTTGGGTACAAAACCGAACCGGTCCTCGAAAACCTGAGGATACCTGCCTGCAGCAGATCGGATACCGTTTATAGTGGATGGCAAAAGATGGTTCCTCCAATCTTTTACTTCACCGGGGTCATAATTTTCAATATACGATTCGGTAAGTGACCATGGGACGTGTATTGACATTTTGTCGCAAATCCATTTAAAACACTGCAGGTTCCAGTCCATAAGCAACCCTGGTTTGGATGAATAAAGCTGCCCCAGCTCGTCGCGGTAAAAATCAAACCAGGGAGATTTATTGTAGCAGGAAACTATCGTTTTCCAATGCCTTGCCCTCCAGTTTTCTTTATTGTCAATCAACACATCTTTCATTAAGGTCTTTTGCGACCGCCCCCCAATCAACGGAACACTTAGATCAATCCTGCCATTTGCACCGGATAGGGTACACCTGTTCCTGAAACTCATTTTTTGAAAATGCTCGTATTGATCAAATTTACAATGTGTAAATGATCCTAATTCTAAAAAGAATATAACTGTCGGAAAGTATTGTAAATCAGATAATAAAGTCAAATTTTAAAAGTATTATGGATTTCCATTTAAAGTTTTTGAAATACTGGTTTTTTAAACCTTTTCTTAGCTTAATAATTTATTATTTATATTAAAATAATAACACACAACAAATTAATAATAAGTAATTTAATTAAAATAAATTAAGCTAATAATTTTAGCGGTTAAAATTGAGAGGTTTTTTAGCATGTATCGCTAGCTTCTCTAAATTATTTAGTCAACCAAAACACTAAATTTAGACCCTCTTTTTGGGACAAAAAAATAATCCACTACTTTACAGCCAAAATACACGAATGAGAAGATTTACGGCAGTTGCATTGGTTATGTTAGTTATCAGCTCTTGCACAAAACCAAAGGACCTGGAATTTGTAGATATTCAAAATATCAGGATGATCAAGTGGGGGCTGTCTGAATCGCTGATTGGATTAGACGTTAGATTGTACAATCCCAATAATCAGCAGGTAAAACTGAAAGATGTGCTTGCGAAGGTTTATGCCAATTCGGCGTATCTGGGAGATACCCAAACCGATTCCATCATCACTATTCCAAGAAAAGATACGTTTGCAATACCTATTACATTGAAATTGCAGACAGCTTCGGCAATCGCAAAAGTGATGGAAATTTTATCTGATACAGCAATAGTTGTTCGCGTTGAAGGAAACGTGAAAATGGGAAAAGCAGGTGTATTTGTTAACTACCCTATCAGGTACGAGCAGGCTCAGCAAATGTCTGATCTCAACCTCGGATTTTAATACTGGAAAAATATTTCTGTGGCGCCATAGCCGTATGCGGGATGATACCGGTTAATGAAAGATTTTACATCTCTCCTTATACGCAGAATTTCATGAATTTCATCTCGCAGTTTACCGGTGCCCACGCCATGAATAACAATCATTGATGGCTGATGATGGGCTATCGCGAGATCAAGATATTTCTCAAGGGTTTGAATCTGCAGCGCCAGTTTTTCAAAATTTGATAAAGAATCATGCTCCTTCGATAACTTTTCGATATGCAGATCCAGTTCATGTTTTGCCGGTTCCAGATGTTGCCTTGCCGATGAAGCAGCATAAATTTTATACCCTTTATTAGCCAGGGATGATATCTCCAGTTTTTCTTCGACAGGTTTATCGGGGTACTGGTCCAGTACCCTGTAAGAAAATGTGGCTTCTCCTTTTTTCCGGATCCCCTCTATTTTATTAAAAACCTGCTTAGGTTTAAGCTTCAGGCTTATTTCAAAAGACGGCGCTTTTGATTTTTCAGGAGGATCCAGAGCAAATATGATAGAGAATGCCGGACTATCATTCACATTTTCGAATGGAATATCATGAATATAAAAGTCCTGAAAAGGTTCCAGCCTGTTCTTTAGTTCAAACCCTGCTTTACCAATATAATCGAGGATGTATTCAAACTTATAAGCCTTTGAGGTGCTGTTGACCAGGTGAATCTTTAATTCATCCACAATCTCATCTCCAAAATCATCAGTATCCATTACCGGGATAAAAGTAAGCCAGATGCCTGTTTCAGTTTTATCTTTTAAAACCTTCTTTTCTTTGGGCAATTCATCTATAAACTGTCGTTCTTTTTTGACTGGTTCCGCTTTCTTTTTCTCATTAAAAAAGCGCTTAAAATAGGGAAAGTCCAACTGATCGATATAAGCGGGGAATTTCACACCTCTTACGTCAACCATCACCATTTTATCATTAATTATATCAACAACCTCGCCTTCTTCTTCAGAATGAAGGATTAGTACCTTATCGCCTACCTGGAATTTCATGCTGCAAATTTACAGGGTTCCACCGCTACCCGGCAATTTCTGTTTTTCGGATGGCAATTCATCCTGAAGAGTTTGATTTAGCTGCGGCATGCTTGCTCTCCCAAAATTGGTCACTATCATTGCTTTCGATGGATCATTACGATTTTTCGCCTGCCAGCTTGCTTTTGCGATAGCCATACACAAAGTAAATAGTAAGACCGACCAGCATCCAGACAAAAAACCAGATCCAAGACTTTGAAGGGATCTCAATCAACAGGTAAGAACAGAAAAGCACCCCCATGATAGGTATAAGGGAGAATTTGCGGACAAACGTAAAAAGCGACAATACTGCTCCTAATACAATAAAGGCAAGAAAAAGCATCTGCTGAAGGCTATCGGAACCAAGATGGTTAAAGTCATCAGCAATCCTATCCCGCGTGAAATAAACAAATACCAGGTAAACTACCGGAACAATAAACTGACCATTGATATAAGGAAGCTTAAACCCTCTTTTTATTGAATTATCCAGCCTTGGCAATAACAAGACTCCCCCGGATACCAATATAAATGCAAACAGAGTGCCTATGCTTGTCAAATCGATCACTAAAGAGCTTTGCATAAACAAAGAAGGAACGGCCACGAGAATGCCAGTTACAATCGTGGCAAATGAAGGCGTTTTGAATTTTTTATGGATCTTTGAAAATGCCGGAGGTAATAAACCATCTCTACTCATACTCATCCAGATTCTTGGTTGTCCGAGCTGAAAAATCAACAAAACACTTGTAGTTGCAATAACTGCACTGATTGAAACAATCGTTGCTATCCACCCCTTACCTACTTTTTCAAATACAGCGGCCAATGGATCATTCACATTTAATTCGGAGTAATGAACCATACCCGTTAACACAAGCGCAATCAGGATATATAGTACTGTACAGATAATGAGCGAATAGATCATACCCCTGGGTAAATCGCGCTGGGGATTTTTACACTCTTCTGCAGTAGTGGAAATAGCATCAAAACCTATATAAGCATAAAAAACAGCAGATACACCTTTTAATACACCTTCAAATCCGTTAGGCATAAACGGGCTCCAATTACCCGGCTTTACTGAAAAAGCACCGAGAATGATCACGAAAATGATCACCCCGATTTTAAACAATACCATTGCATTGGTACCTTTCTTACTTTCTTTTATTCCAACATATGTAAGCCAGGTAACAATGCCAACAATAATAAATGCAGGAATATTTAAAAATATATGTGTTCCGTTAATGACAGGTGCATTATTCCATGCATTGTATGCAAATTGTAAACTTTCATTTAGCGTACCGCCCGAAGCCAATACACCTTGTGCCTGCATAAAGGCCGATTCTGCAGTAGCATGATCAACTGTTGCCCAGGCCGGAAGGTGAATGCCAATTTTAACCAGCAGATTATTAAAATACTGGCTCCATGAAATAGCCACAACTATATTGCCGATAGCATATTCAAGTATTAATGCCCACCCGATTATCCAGGCGATTATTTCTCCGAATGATACATAAGCATAAGTATATGCGCTGCCTGCAATAGGAACCCTACTGGCAAATTCGGCATAACAAAGCGCCGAAAAACCGCAGGTAAAAGCAGTAATTACAAATAATAATGAAATTCCCGGACCACCATTAAATGCTGCAGCCCCAATAGTAGAAAACACACCGGCACCCACTACAGCTGCGATACCCATAAAAGTCAAATCCTTTACTGTAAGAATTTTATCCAGCTTACCACCACGACCATCATTTAATCCTTCCTCTGCATCTTTAACAATTTTATCGATTGATTTTTTGCGAAAGAGTGAGCTCAACATAGAGTGGTTTTGAGGTTTTATTAATGATCTCTCTGCACAAGAAACTGCATCAGTTTTCTTAATGGTTCTTTTCTAACATCAGAAACAGCGACTTCTTCCAAATGATGTTCTGCAAGATTAATATATTTTTCTTTTAATCCACTCGCCCAGGTATCCACACCACATTCGCGGAACAGATCAATCGCTTTATTTATTTTACCGGTTCCTTCCTCACTCATTATTTTTTTGAACCTGTTTTTTTGAGAATCACTGCAGCTTTCCAATACATGAATAACCAAAAATGTTTTTTTATTGGCCATAATATCTCCGCCAACCTGCTTACCAAATTTCGAAGGATCTCCAAAGGCATCAAGGAAATCGTCCTGCACCTGGAAAGCAATACCAAGATTTTTCCCAAACTCGTATAAATGCTGCTGGTTACCTTTTCCAGCCCCTCCAAGTATTGCACCCATTTTTAAACTGGCAGCTAATAATACTGATGTTTTAAGGGCTATCATATTAATGTACTGGTCGAGGCTTACCTGTTCCATTTTTTCGAAATCCATATCCAGTTGCTGCCCTTCACAAACTTCACGCGCAGCATTATTAAAATGAAAAAGAATTCTTTGTAAAAAAGCCGGGGTAATTTTGCTAAGATATTCGTAGGCTTTCACAATCATTACGTCCCCCGCAAGCAAGGCCGTCGATTCATTATATTTCGTATGAACAGTTTGCATCCCTCTTCTTAAAGGAGCCTTGTCCATTATGTCATCATGTATTAATGTGAAATTGTGAAACAATTCGATAGCAATTGCTACATGATAGGCATCAGGATTGATTGTATCAAATAATTCGTTCGCCATCAGGCACATTACAGGACGAACACGTTTACCTCCAATTCCTAAAAAATATTCTGCGGGATCGTATAAAGATCCGGGCGTTTCAGCAAAATGCCTTGTGTTAAATAACTGGTTAAACTCTACCGATAATTCTTCAAACGACTTCATTATTTACTCTTCTTATTTTTCTTCCCCGGTTTTTGCAGGGATTTTTTCTTTTCAGTTGTTATCCGCTCCTGTTTGTCTGCCAGGGCCGTAACAATAACCCATTCATAATCAAGCTGACGTTTCGTTAGATTAGCAGCCACCACTTTGATTCTCACCTTATCTCCCATTCTGAATTGCCTTCCACTTCTTCTACCTATCAGGCTATAATCGCCTTCTACCAGTGCAAAATCATCGAATTCGAGTAAACTGTTTAAACTAACCAGCCCTTCGCATTTATGCTGAATGGTTTCTACCCAAAATCCAAAACCTGACACGCCGGTGATTACTCCATCAAACTCCTCACCCAAAAATTCGCGCATATATTCAACCTGCTTGTATTTATTAGCTGCTCGCTCCGCCTCCATGGCCGAGCGTTCACGATCACTGCTATGCTTACATTTCTGTTCAAGCTTTTTATCGGGGACAATATTTTTATCAAGGCATTGTTGCAATATTCTATGTACAAGTATATCCGGATATCTTCGGATGGGTGAGGTAAAATGGCAATAATCAGCAAAACCTAATCCGTAGTGGCCAATATTCTCCGTTGTATAAATCGCTTTTGCCATTGTGCGAATACCTAATTGTTCAAGCACATGCTGTTGCGGTGTTCCTTTTGCTGCCAATAACATGTTATTAAATGATTCTGCTATTTTTTCAGGAGTTGAAGTATCAAAGTCGTGTCCGTGTTTTTTTGCAAAAGCAATAAATGGCAACAGCTTAATTTCATCAGGAGTATCGTGCACGCGGTATGGAAAAGGAACAGGTTTTTTATCTACTTTAATTTTCGATACATATTCCGCCACTGTTCTATTGGCCAGCAACATTAATTCTTCGATGAGTTGATGTGCCTCTTTGCTTTCTTTTATAATTATACCAATAGGCTTTCCTTTTTCATCCAGCTTAAAACGCACCTCCTGCGAAGAAAAATTTATAGCGCCTTTTTTAAACCTCTGTTTTCTGAATTTTTGTGATATTGTATTCAGGAAAAGAATATCCTCTTTATATAAACCCTCGCCGGTTTCAATTATCTCCTGCACTTCCTCATATGTGAACCGATGATTTGAGTTAATTGTCGTTCTTCCTATCCATTGCGATTTTATAGCTCCTTTAGGAGTAATTTCGAAAACAGAAGAGAAAGTCAGTTTATCTTCCTTAGGCCGAAGCGAACATAGTTCATTCGATATCCGTTCAGGAAGCATTGGCAAAACCCGATCAGGGAGATAAACGGATGTTGCCCTTTCAAATGCCTCAGTATCTAACATGGTACCAGCTTCCAGGTAATAACTTACGTCCGCAATATGCACCCCCACTTCATAATTACCGTTACTCAATTTTCGTAGCGATATAGCATCATCAAAATCTTTCGCATCAACCGGATCGATAGTAACGGTAAATATTGCACGCATATCTTTCCTGCGGTTAATTTCAGCGGCAGGAATTATTTCAGGAATTCTTTCTGATTCTTCCAGCGCTTCCTCACTGAAATGTAATGGAAAACCATTTTCCATTAATATCTGCTTCATAGCAAAATCACTCTCATCACTTTCGTCCATTACACTCACCACTTCACCAACAGGCTTTTTATTTTTGTTCCATTCGGTGATCTTTACAATCACCATATCTTTTTCCCCGGCATTTTTTGTTTTATCAAGAGGAATAAAAACATCCGGCATCGGTTTATCAATATCAGCAATAAAAAAAGCAAAGTTTTCACTTAGCTGTAATTTACCGGGAAACTCTGTTTGCCGCCTTTTAATGACATCAGTAATTTCTCCCTGTTGCCGGCCTTTTTTTGAAATATTACCTTTAACCACACCCCTTACCGTATCACCATGCAAAGCGGTATTAAAATCCGAGGGGCGAATCATAATATCAGTTTCAACACCAGGAATAATAACAAAACCCATTCCCGACCTGGTTATATCCAATGTGCCCGTAAATTCACTTCTTTTATCGCTCTTTGAATGTTTCTTCTTTGATGGTTTCTTCGATGACATTAAATTTCTGCTTTTTTGTTGTTGAATCCGGAAATGAATTTACTGATAATTTCAGTAAAGCGTTGTTCTTCATTGAACAAGAAACGAATACGCATAGGCATCACGTAAAACGGATAATCGGCCAGCGACTGGTTGAACTTGGTAAGCCTTACGGCATCTTTTTCAGTAGTAAGGATCATTTTATCTGTTGCAGATATACTATCAAATCTTTTACGAATATCCTTCAGGTCATCTATACTGAATACATGATGATCGCTGAACGCCATTTCATAATAAGAAGCAGTATTATCCGATAAGTATTTTTTTAAGGGCCTCGGATTAGCTATTCCGGTTACCAGCAATACTTCGATATTTGCTGATACCGGCCTTAATTCCTTTGAGATAATATGATAGGGAACCCCGTAATCAATTGTAGTAAAAAATATTTGCTGGTGTGGATACAATCCTATTTCTTTTGTAATCGTTTCTTTTTCTTCGGCAGAAAGGCCCGCTTTGCATTTTGTAACTACAATAACTCCAGCACGTTTATAACTGCTTTTCATGTCACGCAGATCACCTGTTGGCAAAAACCAATCACGTGTAAATAGATTATTATAATCTGTCAGTAAAATATCTAGCCCGGCCGTTACATAACGATGCTGAAATGCATCATCAAGTATAATAACATTTGTGTCCGGCTTGTCGTGCAGTAATTGCGGAATAGCCACAATTCTCTCTTCTCCGACTGCTATCGTAACAGCAGGAAATTTATTATAAAACAACATTGGCTCATCTCCTATTTCCAATGCAGTAGTTTTTGTGTTCGCCAAAGCATATCCTGCCGTTTTTCTTTTATACCCCCTGCTTAGTACAGCCAGTTTATACTTATGCTGAAATGTGTTTAACAGGAATTCGACCATAGGCGATTTACCGGTACCTCCTGCAGACAGATTACCTACACCAATTACAGGCAGGTTAAAGGAAGATGAAGTAAAAATTCCTTTGTCAAACAATTTATTACGTGACCACACGGCTAAACCATAGAGTAACGAAAAAGGAAACAGCAGCATCCTTACGGGCCTTAAGAGCGGGGCATTAAAATTCATAGACACGCGTAGGAGTTATACAATAATTTAAAGGTACATCAAATTCGTTGATGTCATCTATCGATCCCAGTGCCTCAAAATATGAAAAACCAATCTTCACCACTTCCTGCGCACACTGTGCCAAATAACGGTCATAATAGCCTTTACCATAGCCAACCCTGTAACCGGTATTATTAAATGCCAGCAAGGGAACAAATACCGCATCTGCCTGTTGGGGAGCAATTATTTTATCACCTGATGGCTCAAAAATGCCATATTTGTTTTTGGTAAGTGTGGTTGATTTGTCTATAATAATTGCGTCCATATTTATATTATCCTCTCTTAATCTGGGCCATCCAATAATAACAGATGGATTATTTAAAATGTGCAATTGTTCGCATAACGCCACATTAAATTCTTTTTTTTCAGTGATAGGACAATAAGATATTAACGTTTGCACGCCCTGGAGATTTAAGTTTCTGAAATTTTCCAGCATTAACGAAGTATATTCATTTATTTCCTGCTCCAAAAGGCGCAACCGCTTTTCATTATATTCTTTCCTGATCTCTTCTTTAAGCATAATTTTTAAAGATATATGATTTACCAGGGCCAGCTATAAAATTTACTTTCTAATATTTTGGCCTGTTCAGCAATAAATTGTTTATCAGGATGATCAACAAATGGAATTGACCCTAAATGAGGATACCCTGTCCACTCAGATATTTCATTTTCATAATCAAGATAGTTGTCATTAAATATCCATCCCAGCACCCTAATACCTTTTTGTTTACAGACCATTGCAGTAAGCAAAGAATGATTAATACTTCCCAGCGTGTTCCTGCTCACCAGCACTACTCTTGCATCAAGTTCTTTAATCAGATCCGCGATAAATTCATTTTTATTCAAAGGAACCATTAACCCACCCGCACCTTCAATAACAATATTATCCACTTTCGGCATAGCTTTTTTAATGGCATCAATACTGATATTAATATTTTCCCTTTCTGCGGCTATATGCGGGGAAGCGGCCAGCTTTAATTTATACTTTTCGGGATGCACTTTCGAAACATCGTTGGATAAAACACTTTTCACCCATTCAGTATCGGTACCATTTTCAAAGCCAGCCTGCACCGGCTTCCAATAGTCTGCCTTCAGCGCTTCTGTAATGATCGCCGATACAACTGTTTTTCCAATGTCTGTGCCGGTGCCTGTTACAAATATGTTCATTTGTTTATAAAAATACTGAATATGGTAGTCCCGTAATTTCTTTCGGTAACGTAATAAGGGGTGTCTTTATAGCTATTACGCGGAGTATGCTCCAGTATGAACCATCCGTTTGCATTTAACATCTGCTGCTGGAATATTTTAACCGGCAGCTCATCAATAGTATTTAATGCATAGGGTGGGCCAGCAAAAATCAAATCATATTTATCGGAACACTGCGCAATGAATTTAAATACCTCCATTTTTACAGGGTGAAAATTCTCCAGCTTTAATTCTTCTGATGTTTTTTTAATAAAAGCATACATAACGGGATCCTTTTCCACTATTGTACAGTCTATCGCACCTCTTGAACATAGTTCATAACTGATGCTTCCCGTTCCCCCAAAAAGATCACATGTTTTTAATGTGGCAATATCAATATTGTTCTGAATAATATTGAATAAACCTTCTTTGGCAATATCGGTAGTGGGGCGGGTGTACGGCATCCTGGAAGGAGGGTTGATTCGCCTGCCTCCCATCTCTCCGCCAATTATACGCATAACGACATTTTCAGCATCGGTGAAAAATAATGTTGGGGAAATTCTTCCAGCATATTATCTGTACCGAACGATTCAGGCAATACTTCATAATATACTTCCGCAAAATATTTCAGGAGCTCTGTGTACAATGCGGACTGTTCATCTATCAACCCGGAAATATTTAATACCATTTCCTGTTGCGACACTCCAAATTGCCTGCAGATAAGTAATAAATAATAAGCAGCATCTTCGGGTGTCTGATAAGTGAATGTTTGCAACAGCTGCAATTTCCTGTTGTAGAAATAAGCCGCAATAAATTTATCGTTATAGAATATTATCCTGCAAACATTACCATTATTCAATTGATCCTCATTTACCGATTGTAAAACAAGTGTATATAAATGCCAGTATTCACTTCCTTTAAATTTTTCTTTGCATAACATGTGTATCTCTTTCGATACGCGGTAGATGTTATGCATGTTCCAATCCTTCACCTTTTCATCAAAAACAATATCACTTTCCGTATCCCCCGTTGTTAGCCGGGCTATTGCAACTTTGATATCAGCAGAATAATGATCAACAGGAACAAGATCGGCGCCGGGGAAATTGTAGACCACCAAAGCCTTTTGGGCATATTGGGCTAAAATGGGATCGCCTGAAATGATTTCTTCCAGTATATCTCTTACCGGCCTGTCACCGACAGTGTACATTCTGTACTGCCTCAATAAATACAACTGATGAGGATCTTTGGTATAAAGAATATAATTGAGCGACTGGCCGCTTATTTCAATCAGTAAACGGCATCCTTCCGGCAAAGCGGCAAGCGAAGAGGATCCTATTTCAAATGCTGGTTGTATCATTTTATAACAGCCGCAATAATACTATAAATCGTCAAGCAATTTCTTGCCCAGGCGCTTTATTTTGGCGTCATCGGAGCTGGTGGGCGGCATTTTAAGCATTTGGGTAAGAAGAGCGCGTGATCTGGCAGTGTTATCTTTCTTTTTGTACACCTTTGCCAGTTCAAGATAATTCAGCAGGAAAGAGGGATTTAGCTGCATACTTTTTTCGTAATACCTGGCAGCGTCATCAAAAGAAGCTTTTGGCAACGCCCCGTATCCCACTTTTACGATCCATCTTTCCAGTGCGCTCAAATCACTTACCTCGTAGTTCCATTTGCCAAGCACATGATAGCCTTTATAGTTTTTGGGATCGAGCTGGATGCATTTGTCGGCATAGGTCCTTACATCTCTCACGGCCTTCACCTTTTGTTCCCCAGAATACATCAGCGCCATTCGGCCCATTGCAATAGCCATGGCGAAATTCGCTTCTGAGCTATTGGGATTAGCTTTAAGGGCGAGTGTAGCATATTGTTTTCCTTTTGTGTAAAATTCTTTCTGTTTGTCTTTAGCCGTTTGTCTTTTCCCGAGCAAACTATATAATTCACTCACTTTAGCCAACGCATCGGCATTTTGCGGCTGTATCTTAACAACTTCCAGGTATCTTTGAAGGGCTTGTTCATCGTTAAAAGCTTTCTCAAAATCTACCGCCTCATCCATTAACAACTCCACATCCTGACTATATGAACTTATCGGGAGAAAACTTCCAAGTAGTAATATCAATAATATCGGTCCCTGTCTAATCATTAAATTTTTTAGTCATCGCAACTCCCACCTTTCCCTGGAAATTTAAAAGTGGCGGCTGTAATTTATGCAAAGACAGGCCAACCTCTTTAACAAACGGGTACTGGTGCTTAATGCGGCTTATGATGCTTTCACATACCTTTTCTAATAGACCCGTCGGTATGCTCATCCGTTGCTTAACGATCTCATAAAGATCAACGTAATTGATCGTGTTATTGATATCATCAAAATCTGCCACCCCTTCATCATACTTTACCACAAGATTAATGATATACGGATTCCCGGTTTTTTCTTCTCCTTCATAGATTCCATGAAAAGCGTACAACTGCACATCTATCAGCTCTATGGAAATCATACCCCCAGTTCTAGCATCGACAAATATCTTTCTGCATCCAGCGCTGCCATACAACCGCTTCCTGCTGCAGTTACGGCCTGGCGGTAAATATTATCCTGTACATCGCCGCAGGCGAAAACACCTTCAATATTTGTTTTTGTAGAACCCGGTATGGTACATAAATATCCTGCTTCATCCATATCCAGCCATCCTTTAAATATCTGAGAATTAGGATCATGACCGATTGCCACAAAAAAAGCGCTTACAGGGATCTCTGTCAGTTCGCCGGTTTTGTTATTTTTTATTCTTACTGCTTCAACTTTTATACCACCCAGCACTTCGTCGGTCTCCGAATTCCAGTACACTTTGATATTTGGTGTACGATGAATCCTTTCCTGCATAATTTTCGATGCGCGCATTGTATCGCGACGAACCAGCATATGCACTGTTGAGCATAATTTGGAGAGATATAGTGCTTCTTCCGCAGCTGTATCTCCCGCACCTACTATTACCACTTCTTTTCCTTTAAAGAAAAATCCATCACAAACTGCACAAGCGCTAACGCCATGACCGTTCAATCTTTCTTCGCCTTTTACACCCAACCATTTTGCTGATGCACCAGTAGCAATGATCACAGACTCTGCCTCTATCAGCTTTTCTTCATCTATCCATACGTAAAACGGATGCTTGGTGAAGTCTACTTTTGTAGCTAGTCCATAACGGATATCCGCTCCCATCCTGGCCGCCTGTTTTTCAAAATTCACCATCATATCAGGACCCTGGATACCATCGGGATATCCCGGATAATTTTCAACTTCTGTTGTGATGGTAAGCTGACCACCCGGTTGAATACCCTGGTAAAGCACTGGTTTGAGGTTGGCGCGTGCGGCATAGATCGCTGCAGTATACCCTGCCGGACCGGAGCCGATGATGAGGCAATGAACTTTCTCTTTTGCTGAATTATCCATATAAATTAATCTCTAAAATTTTCCAAATTTAACTGCTATTCGGGTATTGTAATACTTGTGTATTGCACAGCATATCCACCAAAATACCCCAGCGCTCCGTTGCTAATGTTCCCTTTCACTTTTGTGGGCGATGAAAACGGGTTGCCAATACTCTGATAATTATATTCCATCGTTCGCCAGAAATCATACACACCCCTGTCGATGTTGCAGAATTTAATTGTTACACTATCCCCTCTTCTGAAAAAAGAATATTCTTCAAAATCAATATCATCATTCCTGTTAACCCCCTGTTCTATTTGCAATGCATAGATTTGTCCGTCTACCACCTGGTCATCAAATATTGATGTAAGCCCGGGATAATACTCACCTCCGTTTGTACTGGTAAAATACCTCGTATAGTTCCCCGAGCCAGGCGGATCATAAAATTCTCCGTATAATGCCACTTTACCTGAATCGTCTTTATCAATATATTCATCATAGTACAGGAAGTTAATTGTTTTGGCAAGAGGAGGAATAGTTGTGGAAGATGTATATGTGTTTTCTTCCGTTACAATTTCAAGGTTGTAACGGGTATCCAGTTTGCCCTTGAAAGCGGTGGCAAGATCGGATGAATCAATAGTGTAATAATACAGGCTGACGCCTTCTGCCAGTTGAATTTCTTTTTCCTTCAGGATATGCGTTTTTTCTTCATCAGAAATTTTCACAGTGGCATTTCTCACGAATGTTCCTGCTAATTGTGATATATCTATCCTGTTGAAAAAATTGAGGCTCCTGGTAAGATAAACAACAGGATATTCTCCGTTTTCAATAATGCCTTCAACCACAAGTTTCGGTTCAGCATTTTTCGGACTAAACTCGATGGTTCTTTCACAGGATGAAAATAATATTAAGACAGATACTAACCTTAAAATTGGGTTCATAATTATTGTACAAAGTTAAGCCCCGTTGGAGCTTCGTGTTAGCAGACTAATGTTAAATAAAAATACTGACTCCGAAGGAGCAAAATGTTAGCAG
>CAYLVR010000074.1:0-15763 GCA_964387165.1 uncultured Chitinophagaceae bacterium
ACAGTGCCGATAGCTTTTTAGTTTATGGAAGGGGTATTCTTCACCTGGGTATTTTGATTGAAACGATGAGAAGGGAGGGGTTCGAGCTGACTGTTGGCCAGCCAACCGTTATAGTGAAAGAAATAGGTGGCAAAAAACATGAGCCTTATGAGAACCTGGTGGTGGATGTTCCCCAGGAGTTTAGCGGTAAAGTGATCGACCTGGTTACTCAACGAAAAGGTGAAATGCTGGTAATGGAAAGCAAGGGTGAGATGCAGCATCTGGAATTCGATATTCCATCAAGAGGGTTGATTGGGCTAAGGAGTAATATGCTGACCAATACTGCGGGTGAAGCCGTAATGGCACACCGCTTTACTGAATACAAACCATGGAAAGGCTCAATTCCCGGAAGAAACAACGGCGTATTATTATCTAAGAACCAGGAACGAACAACAGGATATTCGATCGATAAATTGCAGGAACGTGGTACCTTTTTTGTGGATCCGGGAGAAGAGGTTTATGCAGGACAAATCATCGCGGAACATATTAAACCCGGTGACCTCGTAGTAAATGCAACAGAGCCTAAAAAATTAACAAACCACCGTGCAAGCGGAAGTGATGATGCGTCAAGAATAGCTCCTAAAACCTTGATGACCCTGGAAGAATGTATGGAATATATCCAGCAGGATGAGTGTATTGAAGTGACTCCTAAGGTTATTAGGTTAAGAAAGGTTATCTTGAATGAGGAAGACAGGAAAAAAGTGCAGAAAAACCTGGCGAGTGTTTAGTTCTGTCCGGTTACTCGCTTCTCACGTACCAACTACTGGCTGCCTGCAAGCGAAAAATAGGAAATATGAATACTTTGATCACCATATTAATTCAATGTTCAATATGCACCAAAACTGCGTCGCAGCTGGGTGAGGACGCTTCGAGAGGATTAAATGGCGGAATATTATATCTTGCATCCGCACCATTATTAATTATGGGATATATAGGATACAGATGGTGGAAGAATAATAGATTGGAGGAATAATTAATTATTCGGCAAAATAATTTTCGATAGCTGTAAGCAGATCGCCAACACCTTGTTTAGTGTTGGCGATTGTTTTTATTACCGGTATATGAGTACTCATACGCATTTCTTTTGCAAATAAATCAGCGCCTGGCCTGTCGCATTTATTTACTACAAACATATCTGCGATTTCCATTAATCCGGCTTTCATTACCTGAATGTCGTCTCCGCTTTCAGGAACAAGAACAACAATCGTCAGATCAGCCAGCGAAGCAATTTCAATTTCATTCTGCCCAACCCCTACTGTTTCAATGATTATATAATCAAAGGAACAGGCCTTTAATAAATTAATTATCTGCGGCGCCATTGGCGGTAATCCTCCTAATGAACCGCGTGTGGCAAGTGAGCGGATAAATACGTTTGGTTCATTATACCATTCCGACATACGTATTCTGTCTCCCAGTATGGCACCATGTGTAAATGGTGAAGAGGGATCGATACAAAGTACCGCGATATTTATATCTTTTTTTACAAAATCTCCTATGATTTTATCTGTAAGTGTGCTTTTCCCCGCACCCGGGGGCCCGGTTATTCCTATTACGGGAGTATTTTCTAATTGCAGTGAATTAACTAATTCAATCATTTCTTTATCATTATTAGATAATAAAGAAATGGCCCTTGAAATGGCTCTGATATCCTGGTTAATTATATCGTGCGCTGATACCTTCAACATAATTAAGCAATGACGAACGATTTTTGTTTCCTGTATAATTTAGCATGTTTTAAAAAGCTCAGGTGGGCAACATGAAGCGCTACTACGAGACCGTAAAACCCATCCATAAACCCCCTGCGCACAATATAACCTGTAAAAAATGCCCAGAACGGATGAAATATTATTTTACAAATGTTCGTTTTTTTACCCTGCTTAAAAAGTGTTTCGGCAGAAATAGTGCTGAAATTATTATTCTGCTGAACGTGCTCTTCAATACTGTTGTATGAATAATGAAGGATATCTCCTTTGATATGAGTAACAGGATAATCCCCATTCAGAATTACTTTGTCGTGCGGATTAATCCCGCCCCAGGAAGCAACTGATTTGCGGAATAATCTCATCTTCCTGTCGGGGTACCAGCTTCCGTGCCGGATGAATTTCCCACAGTAGCTGGTACAGCGGTTCATACAGTAAGCATGCGCCGGGGCAGTCTCTGTTTTTATTTTGAATATGGATTTTTCCAGTATTTTATCGAGCGCTTCATCCGCATCCAGCGAAAGCACATAATCATTCTCAGCAAGTGTAAGCGCGCGATTCTTTTGTTCAACATATCCCAGGAAGGGCTGATGATGTACCTTTGCGCCTTTACTTTCAGCAATCATCACTGTGTTGTCTGAAGAAATTGAATCGAGAACAATGATCTCATCGGCAATATTTTTAACTGAGTCGATACATCTCCCGATATTTCTTTCTTCATTAAAAGTGATGATTACGACGGAAAGCTTCATTTTAGTGATTAGTTTTACACCTAACTTATAAACCTGTACGATTTTGGAAGTACAAATAAAGAACAAAACGGCATACATTCCTAAAAACTGGGAAACAGTTAATTGCCCTTTTTGTGACGCAGATAAACCGGAGGTGTATGAGCGCTTTGGAAGTGAATTACAATATACATACGTAAAATGCGGTAATTGCAGCGTAATATATACCAGCCCGCGGCCGAAGTACGACCAGGATTTTATTGATGCTGCATATGCATCCTATTATCAGTACGCCGAAAACATACAACTAAGCGACCTGGATACTATCAATGAATCTTCGCTGATAATGTTTCAGAAAGAAGTGGAGCATATTATTCAATATGATAAATTGAGGACGGGGGTTTTGGATATTGGCAGCGGTATGGGAACGTTCCTGCTGGCAGCGAAAAAATATTATCCGCATAATATTGCGGGCCTGGATGTATCGGCAAAAATGGCTGCATTTGTAGAAAAAAATGTGGGCGTCAAGGTTTACCTGGAGCAGTTCACGGATTTTAAACCGCAGGAAAAATTTTCGCTGATCCATATGAGCCATGTACTTGAACACGTTCCTAACCCCAACGAATGGTTGCAGCATGCACGAAATATGCTGGTAGAAGGTGGGATACTGGTAATTAATGTTCCCAATAAATTTGGAATAGGCAACAGGTTCCAGCATTTCTTTTATAAAATAGGCGCAAAAAAACAATTTGCATCCGATTGGGACGACCCGACACGTACGCCAGACCATCTATTTGAACCTACTTTAAGAAGTATGCAATATTTGCTTAAGAAGAACAGGTTCGAAATCCTGGAGAATTATACATACAGCAGGAGAGATCCTGTGTCGAAGGGGAGTTTTTTTTCAAAATTGATGAACAGGTCCTTGAAACAGGGTACAAACCTTGCATTTATTACGAGACCATATTAGAGAGCTATGACTAATTTTATCCCGATATTTCCTTTGGGAATTGTTGTTTATCCTACAGAAACAGTGAGTCTGCATATTTTTGAACCGAGGTACAAACAACTGATAAAAGATTGCAGGGAAACCAATAAAGGGTTCGGTATTCCCGTGGTGATCAATAATAGCCTGCTGGAAATGGGAACCCTGGTAACCATTACCGAGATCGTAAATGAATATCCAAATGGCGAAATGGATATCAGGATACAGGGGTTCAAAATTTTCCGTAAACTTGAACTGATCACTTCAATACCTGATAAACTCTACAGTGGCGCCATTGTAAACTATCCTGAGAATATTGAAGACGAGGGAAATGCAAGACTGATGCAAACCCTGGTAAAGAGTGTAAAAGAAGTACACCGCTTACTGGAAATAAAAAAAGAATTCAAAAAGCCCGAGGAACAATTAATATCTTACGACATTGCCCACCATGCGGGCTTATCGATAGATGAAGAATATGAATTGCTGGGATTAATGATGGAACTGCAGCGGCAGGAATATCTTAAACGGCACCTGCAGAAAGTACTGCCTTTATTAATGGAAATGGAACAATTAAAAGAAAAAGTAAAGCTGAACGGCCACTTTAGAAATTTATCCTCGCTTGATCTTAACATTGACCCATCACCAAATCCCTGAATGGAACCCACAACCAATAAAAATAATATCAGGAGTTGGATCATTTTGCCCGCTCTGTTGTTTGCTACAGCAACTATTCCACTTGCGAATAACCTTAACAGCATCGCTATTATTTTATTTGTAATAACCTGCGTGATCCAGCGACCGTTAAAAGAATCGTGGGCACAACTGAAACAATCACGCCTCTGGCTGTTGCCTTTTTTTTATTTTTTGTGGCTGATATTAACGTATTTCTGGGATACCAGCGGAGGATTCACCATTAAACAGGTTGAACATTACGCCATATTGTTTTTTGTGCCGCCCGCGCTGGCCATGATCCCGCAGATCAATTACAAACATCTTAAATACGTCGGCCTTTTATTTATTGGGGTTACTGTTACAATATGTATTGTGAGCGTTTTTAAATCTTATAATGAATATAAGATTACGGGCGATTACAGGGTATTTTATTATCACTATTTATCGCAGCAGGTTGAATTAAATGCAATTTTTCTCTCTAATTTTTGTCTCGCTTCTGTTATATGGCTATTTTATTTTGGAAGAAATAATGCATCGCTTTTGATAAAGATACCTATCGCTTTATTTCTTTTAGGGATGATATTTTTTCTTTCTTCTAAAATGGTATTGATTTTACTTGCTTTACTGATCCCTGTATTCATTTTATATTATATAAGGGCAAGAAAAAATATTGTTCGTTTAATTATTGTATTGGTAATACTCGTGACCGCCGGGATAATTTCTATTAATAAATTGTCATATTTAAAATGGCGGATACTTGAAACAAAATATAAGGAGTATGAAGGGCCGCAGGATAACCACAATGGTTTGGCCATCAGGTTATTTATGTGGAAAACCGGCTGGGATCTTATTAAGGAAAAACCATTGCTGGGACATGGAATAAAAGGAGCAAGAGTTGAAACACTTGAACAGTATAAGAAAAAAGGATTTATGTTGGGTTATAAAGAAGGCTATCATACCCATAACCAGTATATTGAATCCGCATTAATGGGAGGTGTCGTAAGCTTTGTTTTGCTATTACTGATTATTGGAATGACCACATGGAAAGGGTTTAGTGGTGATAATTTTTTATTGCTGGCCGGTGTGGGTCATTTTGCGCTACAGTCTCTTGTTGAATCCACATTCGAGGTACAACAGGAACTGGTATTCTTTATGTTTTTTATATTTTTATTTTATTATCATCCACCTAAATTAAATATGGATGCCGGGAATGGATAAAACGATATGTTTTGATTTTGGAAATACAAGGCGTAAATGTGGCATATTTGCGGGTGATCAACTTATTGATTCTATAACCCTGGAGAACGATAAAGAATCGACTATTGATGAGTTGATCAAAAAATACAAGCCCCAAAAATCATTGCTTTCGTCAGTTATCGACCATAATCCCGCGATGGAAAATGTACTTGCCGCGGCCACTAAATTTCATAAGCTGGATCATCATTCTAAACTACCTGTAACCACACCTGTGGGCAAGCCCGAAACTATTGGCGCCGACAGGCTGGCGCTGGTAGTAGCTGCTTCATTTTTATATCCTGAAAGTAACAACCTGGTAATTGGCCTGGGAACGGCCATTACCTATAATTTCATTAATAAAAAAAAGGAGTTCCTGGGTGGAGGCATATCGCCTGGTTTGGAAATGAGGTTAAAATCGCTGCAGATCTTTACGGCCAGGTTGCCTTTAATAGAGAAAGATTGGAATTTCCCTTTGGTAGGATATGATACTCGTACCAATATACTTAGCGGAGTAATATTGGGTATGTCGAAAGAAATTGATGGAATGATCGATCTTTACCACGAAAAGTATGGGAACCTTAACGTGCTATTAACAGGGGGTGATTCTACTTATTTTGCTTACCATCTTAAAAACAAGATATTTGCAGACCTTAATCTAATCTTTAAAGGCCTGTATGCTATCAGCGAGCTCAACAATGTATAAGAAAATCAAGCTTTTAGGAACTTTCGCGATGCTGGTATCTGTTATAACACAGGCACAGACCGAGAACTCTCCGTATTCACGTTATGGACTGGGCGACCAGCTTCCGGCACAAAATATCATGACTCGTGGAATGGGAGGTGTGAGCGCTGCGTATGCCGATATATTGTCAGTGAATTTTACCAACCCCGCCTCTTATTCCAGGTTAAAAAGAACAACTCTTGACTTTGGTATTGAGGTAGACTCCAGGACGCTCAGAGTTATTGACCCGCCTCAGAAGTACTCTGCTGCCAGCCCCACTATTTCTTATGTTCAGGTAGGCTTACCATTAAGCAAAACAAAGAACTGGGGGATGAATATCGGACTGAGACCCGCAACACGCATCAATTATAAGATCGAGCGTACAGAAAGACTGGAGAATATCGACAGTGCAAAAACTTTGTTCCAGGGTAATGGCGGATCGTATGAAGTATATACCGGAACCGGTTTTGCCATAGGCCATTTAGCAGTAGGATTTAATGTGGGATACTTATTTGGTTCAAAAGATTATAATACAAGAAGAACATTTATCCCGGATTCCTCGGATGCGTTTTATTATCCCACTCAATATAGTAATGCAACAAATTTTGGTGGATTATTTGCGAATATGGGTTTGCAATATTCGATAAAGCTGCCTAATAAGAACATGATCCGCCTTGGTGCTTATGGAAAAGTAAAAAGAAATTTTAATGCCAGCAGGGATGAAAAAGTAATTACTTATTCTGAAACGGAATCGGGAAGCATAGATACGATAGATGTAATGTCAGACGTAACTGTAAAGGGGAAAATCTCGTACCCGGCTTCTTATGGATTTGGAGGAATATTTCATGCAGGTGAAAAATGGATGATCGGAATAGACTATTCTCAAACACAATGGAGTGAATACAGATATTTTGGTCAGGTTGATTCTGTGCAGGATTCCTGGAAATTAAATATTGGCGGACAGCTAACGCCTAATGCCAGTAGTGCAAAAACTTATTGGGGAAGAGTAACATACAGGGCAGGAATTTCTTTCGGACAGGATTATATTAAAGTAAACGGAGATCTTCCTACCTGGACGGGAAGCATTGGTTTGGGTTTACCAATGAGGCCCCCAAGTTATTCGAACCAATACTCTGTTATCAACACAGCTCTTGAATTTGGAAGAAGAGGAAATAACGCTAATCCGATAAAAGAGAATTTTTTCAGAGTATCGGTAGGATTAACATTGAGCGATATCTGGTTCATCAAAAGAAAATATGATTAATATTTTTACACGAAATATATTATTTACAGCAGCTTTGTTAACAGGCTGCTTTTTTGTTTCGTGTGAGAATGATATTAAGGAGGTAGATAAGCTGATGAAGAAAAATGCTGCTGTTGATGAAGCAATAAATGTGACCAGCTACATGAGCCAGAATGGGCAGATGAAGGCCAAACTTACTTCGCCATTTATGCTCAGACATCAGCAGGATTCTGCTTATATGGAATTTCCAAGAACACTGCATGTGGATTTCTATAATGATTCAACAATAATTGAAAGCATTCTTGATTCGAAATATGCCCGTTACAGGGAATATGAGAAGAAGGTATTTCTAAGAGATAGTGTGGTTGTTATTAATATTATCAAAAAAGATACACTTAAGACCGATGAATTGTGGTGGGACCAGAATAAAGAGGAATTTTATACTGATAAACATGTGGAAATTCGTCAGCCCGATAAAACAATTTATGGAACAGGACTGAGAGCCGGCCAGGATTTCTCATGGTATGATATATATCATATAACAGGTGTAGTACTAACGAGCGGGGATGTGCTGGCTGAGTAAATATGGCATCGCCGGCATGAACAATACCAGGAACCTTCTTACGGTAATGCCGGCGTGGCTTACGTTAAAACACCGCGAATTTTCCAGATTTAACTTCAACCTTTAAACTTTCTAATGCGTAATTTGCCTTGTGGTAAAAGCAGACCCTACAAATACGGTATTTCAGCTCGCAGCTAGGTTTGTTAATCAAACCGATAAACATCTTTTTCTTACGGGTAAAGCGGGAACAGGAAAAACAACCTTTCTCAGGTATATCAGGGAAAACTGTTTTAAAAGAATGATCGTTGTAGCGCCAACCGGCGTTGCTGCAATAAATGCAGGCGGAGTTACCATACATTCATTTTTCCAGTTGCCTTTTGGTCCGTTTGTCGCCAACCATAAAACCGGCTGGAACGAAGCAGGACCAATTACCAACCAGCATACTTTATTTAAAAATATGCGGTTCAATGCCGAAAAAAGAAAAATAATCGAGGACCTTGAAATACTTGTTATTGATGAGGTGAGCATGATGCGCTGCGATATGCTCGACGCGATCGATCATGTGCTGAGGCATTTTCGTAAAAGACCTTACGATCCGTTCGGAGGTGTGCAAATGATCTATATAGGCGACCTGCACCAGTTGCCACCAGTAACAAAAAATGACGAATGGGAATTATTAAGAGACAATTATAACAGCCCGTTTTTCTTTGATGCACAAGCCATACAAAAACAACCACCGGTATTTATTGAACTTAAAAAAATATACAGGCAAAGTGAAACAACTTTTATTAATATCCTGAACAATATTCGCAATAATAAAATTACAGAGGAAGATCTTGATATTCTTCATCAATATTATAAACCTGGTTTTTCGGCAAACAGGGAGGAAAACTACATTACCCTTACCTCGCATAATGCAAGGGCCGATAATATTAACAGTAAAGAACTGGATAAACTGCCCGGTAAGCCGATTTGTTTTCCGGGAGTTATCAAAGATGAATTTAATGAAAAAGCGCTTCCCGTTGAGATGAATATCTACCTGAAAAAAGGCGCCCAGGTGATGTTCCTGAAAAACGATAAAGGTGAAAAACGAAGATTTTTTAATGGCAAGATCGGAGTAGTAAGCAAATTAGAAAGCGATAGAATATTTGTACAGTTCCCCGATTCGGATATAGAAGTGGAGGTAGAAAAAGAAACCTGGACGAATATTAAATACAGGATTAATGAAGAGACCAATAAATTTGAAGAAGAAGAAATAGGCAGTTATACTCAATATCCAATAAGGCTGGCCTGGGCAATTACTATCCATAAAAGCCAGGGCCTGACATTTGAAAAAGCTGTTATTGACGCAGGTGCGTCATTTGCGGCCGGGCAGGTATATGTTGCGCTCAGCCGGTTAACATCTCTTAATGGATTGATCCTTCATTCCAGGATAAATACCGGCAGCATAAGCGCTGATCCGAGAGTAATTGATTTTATACAGAATGAACAATCCGAAGAATCATTAATAAAAATACTGGAACAGGAACAAATTCTTTTTTCTAACCGTTTCTTACTACAATCTTTTGAATGGACCAAAGTGATCAATGATATAAAAGAATTAATAAGGGGCTATACTGCCAGAACCATTCCCGAAAAAGAAGATGCGGTAAAATGGGCCACAGGAATTCTACATATCGCGCAGAAGCAAAACGAGACGGCTAAAAAATTCTCTGGGCAGTTAAAACAATTGCTGGTTGATAATAAGGATAACTATATTTATTTGCATGAACGCGTTACCGCTGCCCAAACTTATTTCGATGAACAGCTTGGCCAGCTAAATGCCCTTGTTGCTTCTCATCGTGAAAAATATACGGGAAAGAAAAAATCCAAAAAATATATTACCGAACTTAATTCACTACGCGGAACCATTGAAAGGAAACGCAGGGAATTAAAAAATGCTGCAGAAATGGCGGGAAACCTGAAAAATATTAAAGAAAAAGATCAGGCATCAGCTCCGCTCCCGGAATTACTGAATATTGATCAAGGTCAGATATCCCTTCTGCCAGCAACACCTCTTCATCAATAAAAAAATTGCCAGTACATTCTGCGGAGGATCTGCCTAAAATATAATAAGCAGCATCAGCAACAATTGCGGGTTTTCGGCTTTTTTTAATTATTTCTTCTCCGCCCAACAGGTTCCGGATTGCTGCGGTAGCAATCGTTGTTTTCGGCCATAATGCGTTGGATGCTATATTGTATTTTTTAAGTTCCTGTGAAAGACCAAGCACCACCATGCTCATTCCGTATTTACTCATTGTATAAGCAGAAAACTGCGCGAACCATTTTGGGTGCATATTAATTGGTGGAGATAAATTTAATATATGCGGATTAGAGGATTTTTTTAGATGAGGAATACATGCCTGGCTCATTAAAAAAGTTCCACGAACATTAATATTATTCATCAGGTCGAAGCGTTTTGATTCCAGTTGCTCCACAGGCGCTAAATTAATAGCGCTGGCATTATTAATAAGAATATCGATTCCTCCGAACGCAGCAACAACTTTATCGACTGTTAATTTAATGGCGGTTTCATCACGCACGTCTAATTGAAAGGGTAATGCAGTTCCCGGGCCAGTATCGCTGGCTTCTTTAGCTGCGCTAAATATGGTGCCTTCCAGTTTTGGATGCTCATCGATTGTTTTAGCGGCTATTGCTACATTAGCGCCTGCTGCTGCGAGTTTTAGAGCGATGGCTTTGCCTATTCCACGACTTGCTCCTGTAATCAATACGGTCTTATTTTCGAATTTCATCCGGTAGTTTTTTGTTTTTTAATGGACGGCCATGCGTTGCCAAAGGCTTTGCCGCCTTGCTCCGCCGAAGCTTCGCGAAGACGCAGCGGCACAATGCAGTTCAGCATACACATTTTCCTATGCAACATACTTTATTTTACTTCGGTTCATATAGAAGGTTTACGGAATTTAAATAGTATATCTACGATTGATACGGTAAATGCTGAAACGCTAAAATAGAGCGAAAACGCTCTTGTAACAGTTTAACTCCTGGATTATGTTTGTATTCTCGATTGGATGATCTAAGACCAGAAAACCAATATTCCAGAAAAACCGACCAATCCAGATGTCCAGAAAAACCAGGTCATGAAATCATTCGAAACGAGAAATCAAATTCCAATATCCACTAATCCGATGAAAAACTTTAAAATTTGTACCTATTGATGGCCAAGTTAAGTTGTTAAGGTTGTACAAAGTCATTTTTAAACAGCTCCGTTAGTCCCGGGGCTGTTTGCTTTTGGGAAAGTTCATCAGTCATTCATTAGTGTGGAATCGGTCATCCATCAGTTAATCATCAGTGTAGAATCAGTCAATCATCAATCAATCATCGGTCATTTATCATTCTGCAATCATTCTGCAATCGGCGTGGAATCGGTCTGGAATCATCCGGCCGATGTAAATACCCCCTAATCACAACACTCATCAACGGCCTTCAAAAATTTTATACCACTTATTAAGGAGGACTGATTCAAAAAGATGTGGGTACACCGGAGCCCGAAAAGGTGGTGTGGTGATTGGCAATTCAGGAAAACTCCAGGGGGATTTCCCGTATTTTTGCCCGATGCAAGATTACCTTTTTGGATTGAACGAAATGCAGCGACAAGCCGTATTGCATAAAGATGGCCCGCTGATGATCGTGGCGGGCGCGGGCAGTGGAAAAACCAAAGTGCTTACCGCAAGAATAGCACACCTGATGTCGGCACATCATATAGATGCTTTTAACATACTGGCCCTCACTTTTACTAACAAAGCCGCAAAAGAAATGAAGGAGCGTGTAGAAAGAGCGCTCGGCAACACTGATGCGCGCAACTTATATATCGGAACCTTTCACAGCGTATTTGCGCGCCTGCTTCGTTCTGAGGCCCCAAAACTGGGCTATCCTTCTAATTTCACTATCTACGATACCGATGATGCCAAAAGCGTGGTAAAGGCCGTTATTAACGAACTCAGCCTCGACGATAAACATTATAAACCCGCAACGGTCTATAACAGGATATCAAGCGCCAAGAACGCACTGGTAGGCCCCGCAGAATATATTGCCGATTATCATATTCAGCAGGAAGATACACGATCCAACAGGCCGGCTATTGGCCAGATATATGATGCCTATTCAAAACGCTGCTTCAAAAACGGGGCAATGGATTTTGATGACCTGCTCATCAAATTCTATGAACTGCTTAAATTCTTTCCCGAATCACTCCATAAATACCAGCATAAGTTTAAATATATAATGATCGATGAGTACCAGGATACTAACCCTGCACAGTACGAGATCATTAAATTACTGGGGGCGGCGCATGAAAACGTCTGCGTAGTTGGTGATGATGCCC
The DNA here is from genome assembly GCA_964387165.1 of uncultured Chitinophagaceae bacterium. GTDB lineage: Bacteria > Bacteroidota > Bacteroidia > Chitinophagales > Chitinophagaceae > Flavitalea. Next base: position 12,268 of record CAYLVR010000074.1, read on the forward strand.
AGAGCATTTACAGCTTCCGGGGGGCAACCATAGAAAATATATTACAGTTTCAGAAAGACTATGATGATGTAACAGTAATTAAACTGGAACAGAATTATCGCAGCTCTTCAAATATTATTAATGTAGCAAACGAAATAATTAAAAATAATAAAGGGCAGATTCCTAAAAACCTGTGGACAGAAAACAACGAGGGCGAAAAAATAAAACTCGTTCGTTCGATGACAGATAATGATGAAGGGAAATATGTTGCTGATACTATCCAGGAGCAGAAACTCCGTAATCATTATCGTAATAATGATTTTGCGATATTATACCGCACCAATGCACAGAGCCGTGCGTTTGAAGAAAGTCTTCGACGCATGAACATTCCATACACTATTTATGGAGGCATTAGTTTTTACCAAAGAAAAGAAATAAAGGATTTTATTGCTTATTTAAGAATACTTGTTAATACAAAAGATGAAGAGGCGCTTAAAAGAATAATTAATTTTCCTGTGAGGGGAATTGGTAAAACTTCCATTGACCGTGCCATACTTGCCGCAAATGCAAATAATATTTCGATGTGGGAAGTACTGGAAAATGCACAGCAATATGGATATAAAGCAGGCATACTTGAGGCTATAGATAATTTTGTGTTGATGATCAGGTCGTTTACCAGTATGCTGAAAGATAAAAATGCTTACGAAGTGGCATTACATATAGGTAAACAAACAAATATCGTAAAAGAATTATTTAATGATAAAAGCACCGAAGGTGTTGCTCGGTACGAAAATATCCAGGAATTATTAAACTCGATAAAGGAATTTACTGAAACACCTGGTAACGAATATGGAGAAGTAGGAGATAAAAGTCTTGGCGCCTATTTACAGCAGATTACTTTATTAACTGATGCCGATGAAAAGGATCCTAATGCAGATACCGTTAAATTAATGACCATTCATGCTGCAAAAGGATTAGAGTTCAGTTGTGTATTTGCATGTGGTTTGGAAGAAATGTTATTTCCGAGCGGACTATCCATTAATTCACGTGAAGAACTGGAGGAAGAAAGAAGATTATTTTATGTAGTGATCACAAGAGCAAAAAAAAATTTGTGGATCACTTATGCTAATACAAGGTATAAATTCGGTCAACTGGTGCAGAACGAACCCAGTAGGTTTATAAATGAATTGCCTGAAGATTATTTAGACAGGAGCTATGCAGGCGGTGGCGCCAGAAATCAGCAAAGCAGTTTCGGACAGGGGTCCGCATTTGAAAGAATGCATCGTGGAGGGTTTGGCAATGTAGCTGCACAAACAGAAAAAAAATATGGAGCGCCGCAGAAGCCTTCTTACCTGCCTCCAAAGCCAGCTACTAAAACTGTGGATCATGTTCCATCACCCGATTTTGTAGCAAGCGATACCTCATCACTACAACCTGGTCAACGTATTGAACATCAGAAGTTTGGATTTGGCGAAGTATTAAAAATGGAAGGTTCGGCACATAACCCCATTGCCACAGTAAAATTTGAGCATAATGGAGAGAAAAAAATAATGCTTAATTACGCCAAACTCCGAATTATGTAGAAATTTCCCCGTAGCCGGTTTGCTGGGGATTCTCTACGCCCCCTTTTTCGAAAGGAAGAGCAAACGCTCTGCACCAATTGGAGAAAAATGACTGTTCTCCCCTTTGAAAAAGGGGCGTAGAAGCGCCACGTAAAGTATGATTATAGGGGGATTTCTGTAAATTACGCTGCATGAAATTAATTTTATCATTTCTTATTATTGCCAGTGTATTGCCGAAAGAAAACACTGCGCAGTTATTTAAGAAGAAAAATAAAATTACAGCCTCTGCAAATTTTACCATTCAGCAACTCGCACCACGCGTTTGGGCTGCCATTAATAACGATAACTACGGGAAAGCGATCTGTAATGCAGGAATTGTTGACCTCGGTAACCAGGCGCTTGTTTTCGATCCCTTTATGAATCCTGTTGCTGCTGCCGAATTAAAGGCTATAGCTAAAAAATTAACAGGTAAAAATGTTTCGATTGTTGTAAACAGTCATTATCATAATGATCATATTCGTGGGAACCAGGCATTTTTACCTAATGCAACTATTATCAGTACAACCATTACACGGGCCGAAATAGAAGCGAACGATGAAGAAGAAAAGGAATGGGAAAAAGCTTACGCCCCTACTATGCTTCAGGCATTAAAAACAAGAATGAGTAATTCAGGTTCTTCGGAAAGGGAAGAACTGCCATACTGGATAGGATATTATGAAGGTATTGTTGAATCATCCGCCGACCTGTACACTGCTCTTCCCGATCAGACGTTTGATGATTCATTATGGATAGAAGGAAGTAAACTTAGTGTGAAGCTTGTTGAACGTAAAAACGGTCACACATCCAGCGATGCTGTATTATTAATTCCAGCATTAGGGGTTGCATTTATGGGAGATCTGTTGTGCAATGAACGCCATCCCTGGATCAGCGATGGAAGTGTTGACGGATGGCGCGCATCATTAAAAATATTTTACGAGGACACATTATATCATACCTATTTACCGGGCCATGGCAAAGTATCCCAAAAACCTGCATTAAAAATGTTGTATGAGTATTTGGGCGATGTACAATCCTTGTGTGATGCAGCTACAACTGATTCGGCACAAACAGCATTAATGAATAATCCGATACCTTATCCTTACAACTCCTGGTTTTGCGGCAGATTCTATCAGCCTAATCTGCAGCATTTAATTAATCTGACCAAGTCTAAAAATCGCTCTTCAACCTCTCAATAGTCTTCTTTTCACTTCCTATCGATATCTTTTTCCCGTTTACAATAACGGGACGTTTTAAGAAGGTGTATTCCTGTAGTATTAAATTGCGGTAGTCTTTTTCCGTAAGGTTTTTGTCTTTCAGGTTCATCTCTTTGTATTTCAACGCCCGGCGACTGAATAACGCCTCATAACTACCAGCCATATTTTTTAATTCATCCAACTGTGCAGGTGTTATTTTCTCTTCCTTTATATTTTGCAGCTTATATCCTTTTTTATCTGCATTAATATCTTTTAAAATAGTCTGGCATGTTGTGCAGTTCGCGAGATGATATATCTTTTTCATGATGCAAAAATAAAAGTCTATCCAGCCTCGTCGTAAAATAATTCCGGCGCGACCAACTTCCCTTCTCCCCTTACGCGGAAGTACAGGCGTAAGCGATGGCAGTCTTTATAATTTCCTGATTTTTATATTCCTGTAATAAACTTTATTACCATGATCCTGAAGAACGATGCGGCCGGTTTTGAAAGTGCCGAATGCTGGCCATTCAACAAATTTGCTGCCCATAACCAATTTCTTCCAGTCTTCGTTCCAGAGCGTTGTAGTAACAATTGTGGAGCCGTTTAATTTTAATTGGAGGGAAGAGTCCTTAAGAATTATTTCAGCCTGGTTCCATTCTTCTGCAGGCTTAACTGTTTCAACAGAAGAAGAAATTAAATCGTATAGATCTCCTGCACGATGTT
>CAYLVR010000075.1:0-3241 GCA_964387165.1 uncultured Chitinophagaceae bacterium
ACCTGGACATAGATGTTGCAGGAAGCGGCAATATTAATTTGAAAGTGAAAGCGGCGGATATGAACGTATCAATTGCGGGCAGCGGCGATATTACGCTGTCAGGTGAAGCCAGTTCAATAAAAGGTTCTATTGCAGGCAGTGGTAATATTCTGGCGAAAGATCTTGGGGTACATAAAGCGAATTTACATATTGCCGGAAGCGGTAACGCAGAGGTAAACGCCAGTGAAGAGTTGAGTGCGGATATTGCGGGCAGTGGAGATGTCCGATATGCCGGAAGCCCTAAAACATCCACCCATATAGCGGGAAGCGGCTCAGTAAAAAGCATTAATTAACGTAATTTTAGAGACACTGAAAATGTTTTCTTCTGAGGATCAAACTGATCAAAGAAATAAAGAATGACACACATTAAAACACGCATCGTGCTTTTGTAAAGGACGATGCGTGTTTTAATGATCAGCTAACTGGTTTCCAGTGCTCCCCGTGCATTGAAATACCAGAACACATCGAAGAGACCACAATAGATAAACTTACAATATCACGACACAGGAAAGAGAAAATCATATATCAATTCTAAATAGAAATAAGGCGTGTAATTAATAGTGTAAAAATCTACCTGGTTTTTAAAACAGCACTAATAATGCAGTTCGCGCCAGTCGCGCCTCAAAATGCTTTTGTGGCTCGTATCAGACCTCCAAAACCATCACCGCAGGATTAATTCAGTGCCACAGCCAGTCAGGTAAAAGAAATGCATTAAATTGCAGATTATGTTAAAAGAGGTTCTGACAGAGATAATTAAAAAGAACGTAAATAGTGATGTGTTTGAATGGCTCAAAGAAAAATCTACTTCAACAGGTGCGCAATTCAATACCGCTTTTGTAGCCCTTCCAAGAAAAACAGGAAAAAAAATAATTGAATTAACAGAAGAAGAAAATAAAAGAGTCGGATCCGGAGGTTTGCATATTAACAATTGGAGCATTGACAGGCTGTCACGCGTCTGGTTACTAATGCACCTCGATGCATCAGATAAAGAAAAATATTTCAATAATATAGAAGCCCTGTTCACCGCAGGAGAAATGAATGAGTTGATCGCATTATATTCTGCTCTCCCCGTTCTGCAATATCCTGAATTATGGAAAAAACGTTGTGCTGAAGGCATTCGTAATAATATTGCCGATGTATTACAATCCATTATGTGCAACAACACCTATCCATCACAAAATCTCGATGAGCCCGCATGGAACCAGCTGGTATTAAAAGCATTTTTTACTGAAAAACCTATTGAGCAAATAATAGGTTTTGATGAGCGCGCAAACGAGAAACTGGCTTCTACATTATATGATTTCGCTCATGAAAGATTATCCGCTCATCGAACTGTGGATCCCCAATTATGGAGAGGTCTCGAACCTTTTGCAGATGAAAAAATATTCCCCGATATTAAAAAAATAAAAGATTATGTGCTGCAGCAATAATATTACAGAAAAAGATCTACTCCCCGGCGTACAGGATACAACATATCTGGAAAGAATTAAAGACATGCAATTCTTTGACCCGCATGTACACATGACATCCCGCACTACCGACGACTACCAGGCAATGGCAGATGCCGGCGTGGTTGCATTAATTGAACCAGCCTTCTGGCTGGGTCAACCACGCACAGGTGTTGATACTTTCAAAGATTATTATAATAGTTTATTGGGTTGGGAAAGATTTCGTTCATCTCAATTCGGAATAAAACATTATTGCACCATCGGACTTAATTCCCGCGAAGCGAATAACGAACCTCTCGCCGAACAGGTAATGGAAATTCTTCCTTTATTTATTTATAAAGAAGGCGTTGTAGGGATTGGCGAAATTGGTTTTGATGATCAGACCTCAGCAGAAGAAAAATATTACCGCCTTCAACTAGAGCTGGCTAAAGAAGCAGGCCTGCCGGTACAAATTCATACACCTCACCGCGATAAAAAGAAGGGTACCACACGCAGTATGGATATCGCGATCGAACATGGCATTGACCCCTCGATGGTAATAGTTGATCATAACAATGAAGAAACAGTAAAAGAAGTACTTGACCGTGGATTCTGGGCCGCATTCACTATTTATCCGCTCACTAAAATGGGTAATGAAAGAATGGTAGAAGTGGTAAAACAATATGGTTCACGAAATATCATGATCAATTCTGCTGCCGACTGGGGAATAAGTGATCCTTTGGCCGTTCCTAAAACCGCAGCACTTATGAAAGAGAAAGGAATAAGTGATGAAGACATAAAAATGGTAACTTACCAAAATGCAATTACCGCTTTTGGTCAGAGCGGACAGATAGAGGAATCCGACTTCGCTGTAATAAAAGATGTGGATCAGAGCCAGAAGTTCAGCGGAAACACTATTTTGCGTGGCGGACAACAACCCAGAATTGATAAAAATTCGATTATAATAAAATAATTAGTGAAGAAACTTATTGGTTACCTGCGCCTTATGCGCCTTGCGAATATTATTACAGCCATTACTGATGTACTTGCAGGCGTTGCCATTGCAGGGTCCCTGTATTATTCTATTTTCGGTTTAGCCGACCCTATTTCCCTTGGTAATTTAATGGTGCAGTACCCTAATTCATCCTTAATAACGAAGATCGGACTGTTGTGTTTATCTACGATAGGATTATACGGAGGTGGGGTGATATTGAATGATGTTTTTGATGCGAAACTCGATAAAAAAGAAAGGCCCGAACGGCCAATACCTAGTGGGCTCATCAGCAAAACCTCCGCCGCGATCCTGGGGGTACTTTTATTAATAATGGGCGTCGCTGCTGCTGCTTTCACAAACTCCCCTAACTTTTTTTCAACATCAACTATCATCGCTGCTTCTATTGCAGTTGCAGCAGTTATTTATGATAAATGGACGAAGCATAACAGTTTTCTCGGCCCTCTGAATATGGGCATTTGCAGGGGGTTAAACTTATTGCTGGGAATGAGCCTCCTGACTTTCGCTTTGCCTTTCTTCTGGAAAATGGCTTTTTTACCGCTAATATATATCGCCGCTATTACGATGATCAGTAGGGGCGAGGTGCATGGAGGAAAACGCCGGAACCTGAATTTTGCAGCATTACTTTATGTTATCGTCGCTTTCTCTATTGTTATTATCTCCTATCAAAACAATACTTTAACAAAATCTTTACCTTTTATTCTTCTCTTCGGCCTCATTATTTTCCCCTCTTTAATAGATGCAAGGGCCAAACCCGAAGGAG
>CAYLVR010000075.1:3251-15755 GCA_964387165.1 uncultured Chitinophagaceae bacterium
AAGGAGCTAAAATAGGAACCGCTGTTAAAAACGGGGTAATTGGCCTGATTATAATGAACGCCTCTCTGGCAGCCGCTTTCGGCGATCTCATTATTGCTGGTATTACTATTATTCTTTTTGCTGTTTCCTTCCTTTTAGCAAAAGCATTTGCCGTAACCTAGTTCACCTATGTGCCGAAAGGCGGTTATGCTTTTGTTTAATATTAAACTTGTCCATCCTCCACAGAAGAGCCTGGTTTTCCCACAATACGGGCCGGAGTGGGTCAGTTCTTACAATTTATTATCGTATTTTTATAGACTGATTAATAGCGTAGCAGATTAAAAAATGGAGTATTTACAGCAGAGTTTCAGCGTTAGGTTTGATTATAAAGTGTTTTTTACTGAAGGTCTTTTTGATGAAAAAAATAACACTCTCAGAGATTTTCTTAACACCCAGAAAACTGATATAACAAAAAAGATCTTTTTTATTATTGATGCCGGCGTATCCGCTCATCATCCCACGCTCGAAAAACAAATAAAAAATTATTTTAAAACAGTTCCTTCCTGTTCACTTGTAGAAGAGATCATGGTCATTCCCGGTGGGGAGCAATCAAAAAACACCAAAGAATTCTTCTATAAAATAGTTGATGCTGTTGATCAGCATGGTATCGACAGGCATTCATACATTGTAGCCATCGGCGGTGGTTCTGTTCTCGATCTGGCCGGTTATGCAGCTGCAGTTTCTCATAGAAGTGTGAGGCATATTCGCATCCCAACAACCGTTTTATCTCAAAACGATTCTGGTGTAGGAGTAAAAAATGGAATTAATTATCACGGGAAGAAAAACTTTCTCGGCACGTTCACTCCGCCTGCTGCCGTATTTAACGATTATACTTTTTTAACTACATTATCTGATGGAGAATGGAGATCCGGAATGTCGGAAGCAGTTAAAGTAGCATTAATAAAAGACAGCTCTTTTTATACCTGGCTACAGCAAAATGCAGCTGCATTAGCCAATCGCGATATGCCTGCAATGAAATATTTAATTAAAAAATGCGCCGAATTGCATCTTGATCATATTGCCTCCGGCGATCCATTCGAAATAGGCTCCTCGCGTCCGTTGGATTTCGGTCACTGGAGTGCACACAAACTTGAACAGCTTTCTAATTTCAGCATTCGTCATGGCGAAGCCGTTGCCCTGGGTATTGCCCTCGACAGCGCCTACTCTTATGTTTCCGGGCGCTTAAACGAAGCTGATACAAAAAGTATTATTGATCTTTTATTACAATTAGGATTTGATATTACTCATCCATTAATGGATATTCAGGACGATAACAGTTTAGTATTAAAAGGACTTAATGAATTCCGTGAACATCTCGGCGGAAAATTAACGATCATGCTTTTACGCTCCATTGGAAAAGGAGAAGAAGTTCATGAACTGGATACAAAACTTCTGCACAATGCAAGCGATTGGTTAAAAGCGCATAATTAATAGAATGTATGCAAACATCAAAAGGACATCTTACTTATTGTAGCAATATTCACTTCGGTGAAAACTGGAACGAACATTTCGCACAATTAAAATTACATATACCAAAGATCAAACAGAAAATATCTCCTCTTGAACCTTTTGGTATTGGATTAAGATTAGCTAATGCCGCAAGCCTTGAACTCCGTAAACAGGAAAACCTCGAAGCCTTTCAAAACTGGCTCGCCGAAAATGATTGCTATGTATTTACAATGAATGGATTTCCTTACGGAAGTTTCCATCATTCAGTGGTAAAAGATAATGTTCACAGGCCAGACTGGCTGACATCAGAACGCGTTTCATATACTATTCGTCTTGCACAAATATTAGCTACATTATTACCAGAAGGTCTTGATGGCGGAATTTCCACTCTTCCATTAACCTATAAATTCTGGCACAAAGACGAAGACATTGATTCCGTTTACCAAAATGCAACACTTAATTTATTACTCGTTGTTGACCAGCTAATTCAAATTAAAAATACCACAGGTAAATTAATTCACCTCGACATCGAACCAGAACCTGATGGGTTATTGGGCGACGGAAAAGAATTCCTGCAATGGTATGTGCAATATTTATTACCTATAGGCATTACTTACCTCGAAGATAAATATGGATTTAATGAAGACACTGCCGCGGCAGTAATACGTGAGCATATCCAGATATGTTATGATGTTTGTCATTTTGCCGTTGGGTACGAAGATCAACTTCGTATGATCGAAGAATTAAAAGCACGGGGAATTAAAACAGGAAAAATACAGATCAGCGCAGCATTGAAAGCTCAATTGTCGGATAATATTGCGTTGAGACAGCCGGTTATTGATGCGTTTAAAAAATTCAACGAACCGGTTTATTTGCATCAGGTCGTTGCAGCAGTTAACAACGGAGGACTATTAAGATATCCTGATATGGACCAGGCACTTGCAGATGCCGAAAATCCTTCGGTGAATGAATGGCGGGCGCATTACCATGTACCGATATTTATCCCGAACTATGGCGCGTTGCAATCAACACAGCGCGACATAGAGCATGTATTGAATATTCACGCAGAACAGATGATAACGTTTCACCTGGAAGTAGAAACCTATACCTGGGAAGTACTGCCGGAAGAATTACGTTTACCACTTACCGAATCTATCATCAGAGAAATGGAATGGGTAATTGAATTGCTTAAACGGGAACCTTCCCGCACAGGACAGGCTTATGCATAAAACAGTTGTAATTGATATTGTGGGTTTATCTGCTTCAGTAATTGGAGAGCACACCCCTTTTATCAAAAAGTATATTGAATCGAGGAATTTCAATACAATTAATCCTGTATTGCCTGCAGTAACTACTACTGCACAATCAACCTATATTACCGGTAAGTGGCCATCCGAAAATGGAATTGTAGGAAATGGATGGTATGATGCTGTTGATTCAGAAATTAAATTCTGGAAACAATCAAATAAGCTTGTACAGGGAGAAAAAATATGGGATAAAGCAAAAAAGATTGATCCCTCTTTTACAGTATCGAAAATGTTCTGGTGGTACAATATGTATTCTACTGCCGATTATTCTATAACACCTCGTCCTAACTACCTGGCCGATGGCAGGAAAATGCCTGATTGTTATGCACATCCCGCCTCGCTACGTGATGAGTTGCAGGCAACCCTTGGGCAATTCCCTTTATTTAAATTCTGGGGACCGGGAGCAGCTATCCAGTCCACGAAATGGATAGCCGATGCGTCTGTTTATACAGATAAAAAATACGATCCTACACTTACATTAATATATCTTCCTCATCTTGATTATTGTTTGCAGAAATACGGCCCTGAATCTCCCGAAATCCCAAAACATCTTTTAGAAATAGATAAAATAGTTGAGGATCTAATTAATTATTATTCTTCAAAGAATGCGCGCATAATATTATTATCTGAATATGGAATTTCGCCGGTAAATAATCCCATTCATATTAACAGGATATTACGCAACCATAATTTACTGGGAATAAGAGTTGAGCGTGGGCTGGAACTACTCGATGCAGGCGCCTCAAAAGCATTTGCTGTTGCCGATCACCAGATAGCGCATATTTATATTAATGACCCTTCCGTAAAAGAAGAAGTTCGCAAGGCAGTAAATAATATCCCCGGTGTGGCGCTTGTGCTGGATAAAGAGGCACAGAAACAATACCATATTGACCACGAGCGCTCGGGCGATTTTGTTTTAATGGCCGATGCACAAAGCTGGTTTACGTATTATTTCTGGCTGGATGATGCTGTAGCCCCCGATTATGCGCGAGTGGTAGATATTCATAAGAAACCTGGTTATGATCCTGTCGAACTGTTCATGACCTCTAAAGCCCGGGCAGGTTATAAATTATTAAGAAAAAAAGCCGGCTTCCGTTATGTGATGGATGTAATTCCATTAGACGCATCGTTAGTTAAGGGCTCGCACGGAAGCATCTACGTCGATAAAAAATATCATCCCATACTGGTCACCGATCAACCCCAGGAACCTGAGTTGGTCGCTGTAAATGTTTACGACATCATTTGGGCCCATCTGAAAGGGTAATTGCCAACCGGCGCACTCCCTAATTGCCAGATATATTAAAATTATGTATATTGATGCCTTTCTTGAGAAAATGTGTCTCCATACTACTAATTGCTTTGCTGTTCCTAAACCTGTTTGGGTACAGGATGGTGTTTCAGTATGCAAAAAAACTATCCGATACAAAGTTAGAGACCTCCCTGGATAAATTTCAGTATAATGAAAATGATCTTATAACTGTTAGCGTTCCTTTATCAAATCCTTACCACATCAGTCAGTCTGCTTTTGAACGCATTGACGGTGAAATGACCATCGATGGCAAATTATACAAATACGTAAAGCGTCGTGTATTTAATGGTGAACTTATTCTTTTGTGTATTCCTAATCATGGAAAGATGCGGATTGAGGATGAAAAGAAAAATTATTTTGCTAATGCGAACGGAATCAGCGACGATGCTGCTTCCAAAAAACAGGATAATTCTACATCACGAATTATTAAAAATCCCCTTGTAGAATACGATCAGCTTAATATAATTCATTCTCAACCGGGATGGTGGAATATAAAAGGCGCTGCAAACAGCATTTCTACAGAGGCGCTTCCTTCAATTTATTTAGCGGTTCAAGATCAACCTCCCCGTATGGCTGCGTAAGTTTTACGCCTTTACTCAATAACTAAATAATTATCACTTCCTGCGTATTGCAGCAAATTCTTTATTATGAAAATAATTTTGCTGTCGGCAATAACCATTGCCGTAGCTATATTTTGCACATCATGTACAGATACCACTTCTTCAAATAATGAAATGATCGGAATGCTTCAGTCTATTTTTAAAATGAATGAAGTGCATAAAAACATGTTCAGTGCAACATCAAAGATGTCTTATTACGATTCCCTGATCAATAATAGAAGAAATAACAACAATTATACTGACCAGTACTATCGCGCAACGGCTTATCTTGAAGCAGGAAAAGAAAAACAATCGATCGGGTTTTATCAGAAATTACTCGAAACTCTCCCTGCAAAAGAAATTTCTGCGCGCAGGCTCGTCATGAAGGACATGGCCGTTGCCTGGATGCGTGTTGGCGAACGGACCAACTGTATAAATAATCATGGTTCCGAATCATGCATTTTTCCAATAACCGGCAAGGGAGTTCATAAGGATAAAACAGGTTCTGAAAAAGCTATAGAGATTTTCCAGACATTACTTAAAGACGATCCGGATGACCTGGAAAGCAAATGGCTTCTCAATATTGCTTACATGACCATTAATGGACACCCTTCTCAGGTTCCCAAAAAACACCTGTTGAATTTCCCCACTGATACTTCCGTTTCCGTAAAACCATTTATTGATGCAGCAATTATAACTGGCTTAAATACCAACAACCTGGCCGGAGGAAGTATTGTAGAAGATTTTAATAATGATGGCCTCCTGGATGTGATCACCAGTAGCATGAACCTCAAAGAAGGCATGCATTATTGCCTGAATAACGGAAATGGAACGTTTTCTGATATTTCTGAACTATCGGGACTCAATAAGTTAACAGGTGGTCTGCATATTATGCAGACTGACTATAATAATGATGGTCTGAAGGACGTCTTTGTTATGAGAGGAGGCTGGAGACTAAAGTATGGAAAAGAACCTAATTCTTTACTGCGTAATAATGGAGACGGAACATTTACCGATGTGACCAAACAAAGCGGTTTATTGTCTTTTTATCCAACGCAAACCGCCACATGGGCCGATTTCAATAATGATGGATGGCTCGATGTATTTATTGGCAATGAGCCGGTTTCAAGTGTCCAGAATTCCCCCTCTGAATTATATATTAATAATGGCGATGGAACATTTACTGAAAAAGCAATGGCCTCCAATGTTCGGATATTACAATATGTGAAAGGTGTAAACTCCGGCGATTATGATAATGACGGTTTAACTGATTTATTTATTTCTACAATGACTGGTAACAAGATATTGTTTAAAAATAAAGGAATCAAAAATGGAGTTCCAGAATTTGTTGATGTGTCGCTCACCTCAAATGTTTCGAAAAATAAAACGCCATCTTTTTCTACCTGGTTCTTTGATTATGACAATGATGGCTGGCTCGATATTATTGCCTTCGGTTATAAATTCGACGCCTCTCTTGCCTATTATAGCGGCGCCGAAGCAGATGGTAATACCATTCCTGATAGCGGGCAACCTATCCTGTTTAGAAATAACCACGACGGAACATTTGAAGATGTTACCGAAAAAGCCGGACTTAATAAAATTGCATTTGCAATGGGCTCCAACTTTGGTGATATTGATAATGATGGCTACCTCGATTTTTATCTTGGCACTGGCAATCCAAATTATTCGTCAATCGTTCCCAATAAATTATTCAGAAATAATAATGGCCATTTTTTTGAAGATATTACTTTGGCAGCACGCGTGGGAAATTTACAAAAAGGACATGGTGTTTCTTTTGCAGATTTAGATAATGACGGAGATGAAGATATTTATATGGATATCGGTGGCGCTTTCGAAGGCGATGCCTATCAGAATTCTTTTTACATTAATCCTGGTCAAAATAATAATAACTGGATCAACCTGATGCTAAAAGGAGTTAAGAGTAACAATGCCGCAATAGGTACAAGAATTAAAATAACTTTCAAAGAAAATAATACAGAGCGGTCTGTTTACAGGGTAGTTACATCAGGCTCAAGCTTTGGGGCAAATCCTTTAATGCAGCATATCGGAATTGGTAAGGCAGAAAAAGTAGTTAAGATAGAAATTAAATGGCCGGTATCCGGAACAACACAGGTCTTTAATAATATATCAAAGAATAAAACATTTCTAATTACAGAAGGTAAAGACAAAATCATTGAAAAAGAACTGGAGAAAATCAATTTCCTTGATTTCAACAGGGCAGGCATTGGTTGCGTTCCTTTAGAAAAAAACCCGCTTTCTAATTAGATTAGTATATTAGGGGTGTCCAAATTAACGGATACGATGATTAAAACAATTTTAGCAATAGGTATAGGCGGGGCAGCAGGTAGCTTGCTCCGCTTTTATATTGGCCTATGGGTAGCAAGGCCCTCCAGTTTTCCTGTCTCTACATTTATCGTTAATATTTGCGGGTGTTTTCTGGTTGGGCTTTTTTATGCGATGTCATTAAAATATAACTGGCTCTCAGCCGAATGGAGATTGTTTTTAATAACTGGTTTTTGCGGTGGCTTTACTACATTTTCTGCTTTCGCACTTGAAAACATCAAACTCCTTCAAAATGGTGAAGTCGGCACCTTTCTTTTATATACCCTCCTTAGTTTTGGGATGGGCCTGCTCGCAGTAGTGGGAGGTATTAGCTTTTTGAAACTGTTTTAATTTCTCCTGATATTGAATTCATTCGCATAAATTCTTATCAGAATAAGAAACAGGGAAATCAGTATCGGGCCAAAGATAATACCGATAAAACCGAAGATATTTATTCCTATTAATACACCAAGCACTGTGATCAACGGATGAACATCACCCAGTTTTTTTGCCAGCCAGAAACGGAAAATATTATCAACACTACCAATTATCAATAATCCGAAGGCAAGTGTAATGATGCCCTTTATAGGATCACCATTGGCAAATAATAATAACGAAAGAGGAACATAAGCCAGCGCAGCTCCAACTACTGGCAACAGGGCTGTAAATGCAGTAATGATGAACCAGAAAAATGGCTCAGGCACACCAATGATCAGGTATCCTATTAATCCCACTATGCCCTGTAGTAAGGCTATCAGCGGAACACCAATGGCATTTGCCAGCACCATCCCGTTCATATCCTTCCTTAATAATAATATGTTTTCATCTTTCAGAGGTGCCCATCCATAAAAATTTGACTCCATTTTCCTGCCTTCCGTAAGCATGAAAAACAAAATAAAATACATAATAACAATAGAGACCACTGAGTTTAGCGTTCCACCTAATATTTGAGGGGCTATCTGTGCAACCCAGTTGGTGAGCTTGGCAATATTTTCCTGGGTGAGAATATTCATATTGTACTCCTGCTCATATTTCTGGATAAATGTTTTGATCGCTGTAAGCACTTCTGCGGAATGCTGTATAGCATAGCCGATCTTACTTGACATCATATTGATCAGAATATAAATCGGCAGTAGTATAATCAAAAACGACAGAAACATCAGCAAGGCTGCTGCCCACGAACGTTTCCATTTAAACCGGCCCTCCAGCCTGAACATATGCTTACGCATGATCACGTATAGCGTGTAAGCACCTAGAAAAGACGGTAAAAAAGTTTTTAGTTCCGAAAAAAGAACGATTCCCAGTAATAAAATAAACGACAATAGCAGTATTTGCCTGATGGCATTATTGGGAATCTGGTTCATAACTGAATATAAATCTTTCTTTGTGTTCAAAAAACTATGCCATCATAAACTTCATGGATAATGTCTTTATTCTTCATCATCTGATAACAATTTCTGGTTTTCTGTTGCCGGCAACGCTTCAATGTTTTTTAAACTGCGCGTTATTGCCCTTGTTCGTTTTCCTAATAGCTCATCCACTGTATCACTGGCAGAGTGCAGGTTCTTCTGTGCTTTCTCCAGCAAACCGCCGAATTTATTGAATTCTGACTTTACAGCACCCAAAATCTGCCAAACCTCACTGCTTCGTTTTTGAAGCGCCAGGGTCCTGAATCCCATTTGCAAACTGTTTAAAATAGCCGCCAGCGTTGTTGGTCCCGCTACAGTTATTTTATATTCTGTTTGCAACTGGTCTATTAATGCTGTTCTTCTTATTACCTCTGCATAAATACCCTCAAAGGGCAGGAACATTATTGCAAAATCTGTAGTGTTGGGTGGGTCGATATATTTATCCCGGATGTCCTTTGCCATTTTCCTGATGGTGGCTTCAAGGTTTTTTATCGCTGGTTCAATATCGGCCGGAGCGGCATTTTCGTATGCATTAATAAGATGTTCGTAAGCATCTTTGGGAAATTTTGCATCAACAGGAATATATACAACGCTATTATCTTCTCTTCCCGGTAATTTTATGGCGAATTCCACAGCATCCATACTGCCTGTTTTCGTGCAGATATTGGTATCGTATTGTTCTGGTGCTAGCAATTGTTCCAGCAACATGGCCAGTTGTACCTCACCCATTCCCCCTCTTATTTTTACATTACTTAATACTTTCTTTAATCCACCAACATCTGTAGCAAGCGCCTGCATTTCCCCGATCCCTTTTTGCACACTTTCAAGATGTTTGTTTACCTGATCGAATGTTTGCCCCAGACGTTCATTAAGTGTTTTCGTCAGTTTTTCATCTACGGTTTCTCTTACTCTTTCCAGTTTTTCTCTTAACGTATCATTCAGTTCGCGCTTCACTTCTTTTAATGTATTATTTAATTCTGTGCGGTTATCCCTCGTAAGAGAAGATATTTCATGCCGGTTCATCCTGAAATCTTCTTTGATATTCTTTTCTATTCTTGTAAGTGCAGCGTACAGGAGAAATAACCCAATAATTATAAGAACGCATAATATTATCAGTAAATATTCCATGCTGCAAGTTAAAGAAGGCTTTAATACAGGAAGAAATCCCTTTATTTGTAAATTCATGCAGTTCTCTTTTCAGAGGAGAAGGGTGACTTTGCTCTTATTCAGGGGAATGAATATGCACTCCTCTTTTTTTCAAAGAGGAGTGCAGCAGGCAGCTTGGAAAACGAGAATTACAGGGAGAGTTCTAAAGACCTTCCCGTTCTAAGCGTTAAGTCTTAGACCGGGAAAATTCCCATTTTAACAAACAATAAAATATTTCCGGTATAGTGCTTGCAAAGGTGAAATGCCTATAATATTTTTAACAAGTAGCCGTTAAAGAAGTCCAATATTTATCCGAAAAAAAGTATGATGAAACCTGTGCTTGTTTTATGTTTATTAGCCCCGATACTATTTTCTTCAGCTTCTTATGCTGGTGTAAGCAACCCCATAAAAGCTAAAGAAATAGCAATTGCTAAAGAATCAGCCATATTATATGATAGCTTAAAGCTCGAAGATCTTGGTCTTAATGAAAAAGCTTTTCAATATGCCTGGAAAGGTTTCATTACCCTGCGTGAAGCAGGAAAATTAAAAAATACAGATGTTTTATCAATAGTTGATTTCAGCCAGTCTTCATGCAAAAAAAGATTATATATAATTGACCTGGCAACAATGACGGTGTACAAAAATACTTATGTTGCTCATGGCCGTGGATCAGGATCAGAATTCGCAAAAACGTTTTCTAATATTCCACAATCGCACAAAAGCAGCCTTGGCTTTTATATTACCGGAAACACTTATAACGGCACACACGGGTTATCCCTCAGGATCAATGGGGTAGAAAGAGGGATCAATGATAAGGCCCTTTACCGCAAAATAGTAGTACATGGGTCAAATTATGTGGGAGATGATTTCCTTGAAAACAATCCTTTTACAGGAAGAAGTTTCGGCTGCCCCGCTGTACCACAGGAAGAAACAGAAGATATTATCAACACAATGAAAGAAGGATCCTGTCTGTTTATATACCATCCTTCGAAAACATATTTAGATAAATCAAAAATATTAAACGGCTAAGATTGGACGTATAATTTTAGATGGTTTGAAGGTGAAAAAGCCCCAATTTAGGATTCGTACCCTATGATTGGGCTTTTCTTTTTTTAGGCATACCCCATCTCCTTCCGGCAGCACTGGAACGATTTTTATACCAGTAACTGCAAACATTAATCATTTTAAAGTAATTCTTATGAACACGACACTATCAATCCCTTCATTGAAAGGATATAACTTATGGATGAAAAGCATTCTTTTGGGACTTTTTCTGGCCATAGCTGCAATTGGTTGCGACACTCCTGAAAATTCAACAGGTACAGATGTAGACTTATCGGCACCACCACCCTCAACAACCGATACTATGATGACATCTCCGATTACTACAGATACAGTAATAACTACCCCTGTGGATACAACCGGATCAATGCCATCAATGCCTATGGATACAACCATCGGCAGATAATAAATGCGCCATAATGCGGGAATCGGGAAAAGTTATTTCACATGAAATAGCCGGCCTGCTTCAATGCGGGCCTTTTTTTTGTTTTATACAGCATATATTTTGTTTGTAACTACTAACTTTATCCTGGATATAAAACAAAACTCAGTCATGTTAAAACACTCAATCTTTTTCGTTCTGCTCAGTACCACCTTGTTTTCCTGTGTAAGCACCAAAAAATTCAAAGCCGAACAGGCAAGGTATGAAGCGCTGAATAAAGAATTTGCGCGGGCGCAGTCGGATCTTAAGAACTGCGAAGACTTCTCTGCCAGACAAAAAGCCAATTTGCAGTCTGAGCTGGATGCCCTAAGAAAAGAAAACTCTTTCCTTAAAGAAAACAACTCAACAGTACTCAGCCAGTTAAAAGATCTTTCTGTATTATCTGCAACACAGGCAGAAAGTGTAAAAAAGTCGCTGGAGAACCTGGGTGCTAAAGATGCTTATATACAGGATCTCCAGTCTGCAATTGCCAGGAAAGATTCTTTAAATATGGCACTTGTAATGAACCTGAAAAGCGCATTGGATGATGTAAATGATAAAGATGTGAACATCGAGGTTGAAAAAGGTGTTGTATTTATTTCTATTTCAGATAAGCTGCTTTTCAAGAGCGGAAGTTCAAATGTATCAGATGATGCTAAATCAGTATTGGGTAAAGTGGCAAAAGTGCTGAATGCTAACCCACAGCTTGATATACTTATCGAAGGACATACCGATTCAGTTCCCATTAAAAATGCCTGTGTGATTGATAACTGGGATCTGAGTGCAAAACGCGCAACTTCTGTTGCAAGGCTGCTCCAGGAAAGCTACAGCATCGATCCAATAAGAATGACCGCGGGCGGACGTTCACAGTACTCGCCGTTAGTGGCAAACGACACTCCGGAGGGTCGCGCAGCAAATCGCCGCACACGTATAGTTATCCTCCCTCAACTTGATCAATTCTTCAAGTTGCTGGAGAAAAAAACGAGTTAATAAAGCAAATCTGTCAACCCCCTCATTCGATCACTAAAGCTTTAGTGCAGTTAGCGAAAGCGGTCGGAGATATGGTGGTAGACTTTAAACTATAATCTATGCTTTGGCAAGGAAGAAGACAAAGTTCAAATGTTGATGACAGGCGCGGTGTTTCACCAGGCGGTATTGCCGTAGGTGGTGGTATCATTGGCATAATCGTTCTTGTTATTAACATGTTTCTGGGTGGCGATGTAGATGTTTCCCAGCTTCCCCAGCTGATGCCGGGCCAGCAACAAAGCCGGGAACTATCTCCAGAAGCCAAAGCAGCCGACGATGAGCGCGCGCAGTTTGTAAAAGTTGTTCTCGCCGAAACAGAAGACGTTTGGAATAATATATTTCAGCAACAGGGAAAAGATTATCCAGAACCTATACTGGTATTATTTCGTGGTGC
>CAYLVR010000076.1:0-15248 GCA_964387165.1 uncultured Chitinophagaceae bacterium
ACTTCCCTGCGTGTACACGAACCCATGGTGTTTGTATTTGTTGGTGTAGAACAACAATATACATGCCTAAATGAAAAGAGGAACTCAAAAGTATTTTGAAGGATCTGAGAATCGCGTAAACGAAAACTTTTTCCATCAGGTACCCAAATAAAAAGAGGGTGTATCAGACTTTTGATACACCCCCCAAAGGTTTAATGGAATAACTCCAAATTATTATATAAATGCTAAAACGGTGAATAAAACGAATAAAAGAAACAGAACTGTTTGCTTTGCAGACTCCTTCAAATGTTTTGAATGAGTGTTCTTTACACTTGTACTGGTAGTTGTTTTCATACTTACATTTTTTAAGGTACAGATTTACGAATGCGTAGTAGAACACAGGAACGATGGATTGGATCGTAATTCGTAAGGACTTTTGGATATAAGTAGGAAAATTGGATATAGAGCGCTCCACTGAAGGGAGCTGTTACAAGCATAAAGATTGCAAGAGTTTTTGATAAATGCAAGAGATGGGGGATTAAAAAAGCTGGTTTTTAAGGCTATTTCATTGGACAAATTGAGTTTCAGTCTTTTAGGCCGTTTCTTTTTGTTCCTACTTTTCCTGCCAGATCTTTATTATTCCTCTTTCGGCTATTTTTAATTTGATCGCTTCAATGGATCAGGGTTCGGTCTATCGCTTCCTCATTCGGAATACCCGGACTATTGGCGATTATGAGGGGTGGGATAAAAACATTTTTTTACTGTGAAAACACCTTTTCAGTCTTATTGAAGCAATATAGTTTTGAAGCTAAAATTATATATGCCCAATAAGTTCGATAGAGTGATACATGAAAATTTCAAGGGGTTAACCTTGACGCTGATGAACAGGATCATGAACTTTCAGCAAATTGAAGTACTGCAGTTTCCGCGCAAGGTGCACCGCACGCTCGAACGTGAGATGGACTGGCTGCTCAAAATTGAATCAGTATCAGGAAGTGAATTACTGAACGTAGAGTGGCAAACGGATAATGATCCTAGAATGTGTCTGCGCATGTTATTGTATCATGCACTTTCGGCTTTGGAACATGAATTGCCTGTATTGGGAGTAGTTGTTTATATCGGCCGGGATCCTGTAAATATGCCCGTTAGCATGGGGTATAAAAACCTGAAATATAATTATCGATTAATTGATCTAACAGAACTGAATCCGTCGATATTCCTTGAATCGAATATTCCCGAAGAAATAATTATGGCTGTGCTGGCCGGTAAAACAAAACACGAACAGAAAAGGGAAATAATCAGGAGAATTTTATATAAATTGCGATCGTTATTACAACATGATAGCCAGGAATTAAACCGCAGAATAGCACAGCTCGAGATATTTGGAGAATTACGTAATGTTCAAAAAATTATAGTAGAGGAGGAAACAAAAATGGCAATAACCTATAATATTGAAAAAGACATCCGATATAACCAGGGGTTGGAAATTGGTCATGAAAAAGGTATGCAGGAGGCTGCAGAAATTGAAAGGACCGCTTTTGTAAAATATCTTTTACAAAACACCTCTCATTCACCCGAACAAATTGCACAGCTTGTAAATGTTCCAGCCGATTTTGTGATGCAGATAAAAAAAATGCTGGAGGCATAGAAAACAACCTTGTTTCTATACACGAAATTATAATACATCCTTTCAAAGCAAAAAATTGCATTAGTTCTCGAAGAGCTGCTTATACATTCTAAATATAACGGAAGCCGGGCCTGGGAAGAACAATTAATTCAATATCTTATCAATCTCCTCATTAAATTCCTTAATAAACGCATCATAATACTTCCCGGTAGCAGGACCCGAAAAACCTGTATGCACCTTAACCGCACGACCGGATTTATCAATGAATATTGTAGTGGGAAAGGCCCGGAAATTATCTAAAGCTGGTAGCGCTTTCATAATATCCTCTCTGGAAGTAGTGCCACCAAATAACTGGGTGTACTCAATATTAAAACGTTCTTTATATCGCGTCATCATTTTACGTGCATAAGCAGTATCATCGGACCTTTCAAAATGAACAGCAATTATTTCTATTCCCCGATCTTTATTCTTTTCATACCAGGGCGATAAGAACCTGGCCTCATCAATGCAATTGGGACACCAGGTGCCGGTAATCGCAATGACCACCACTTTATTTTTAAACCGGTCATCACTTAGTGATATCAACCTCCCATCCACATCGGGTAATGAAAAATTAAATAAAGAATCCTTTACGCTTCCTAATGAATAAGCGTCGGGTAGCCTGGCATCGGGGTTTAATTTACCCGTAATCAGTTGAAAAGATTTCGTCCCGATTTGCCCCCCACTAAAACCATCACTATTAAACTCACCATAATAATATCCCGGAGTTGAACCAATAAAAGAAGACAAATAGAATTTATTTCCTTCAATAATCCCCTCTTGGTACCTGGTATCGCCTGAAGGCTTCAAAAAGGTGGCGATCAGTTTTTTACCCTTCTGCTCAAATAATCCAACAGCCACTTCTTCTTTCCCATTCTCCTGTTTAAATACCACTTCATATTTTCCTGAATAGTTACGTAGTGGTTTAGATGAGGTTTCTTTAAAACGGTATCTAACACCTTTCTCTGCTATTAAATCCGCCAGGCCCGGGCCATCCTGTTTCCTTAATACTCCCTGCATTCGCTTGCCATTTAATTTTAATGCCAGCTCATTATCGAACTCGTCAAAAGGAATAAACAATGAGTCCCCTTTAATAATAGCCTTTCCTGTTAAAAACCTTTCTGCTCCATTGATTAATGTGACAGCATTATACTTATCTATTTCAAAATTAAATGGCACCTTAACTGTATCCTTAATAGTAAATTCTCCGCGCCATTTGCCGTTAATATTCTGTGCACCAGCATAATTGGAAATGAACAGCAACAAACCAATATATATTTTCATCATATAAATTAACGATTAATTTTCATGAGTTCGGGATACAGTCTTAAATATACCTGAAACGATAATGGGTTTTTCCCATATAAATTATCCAGTTCACTATCTGCTCTGTTTACGCTAAAGTTACTGCCAATTGCCAGTCTTGTTCTGTTAAAATACAGCAGATCGTAGTTATATCCTACCGTTAATGCATGAACGTTAAATACGGCATCATGGCCATATTCATTTTCATCCAGTACTAATTCTTCGGCTGATTTCTGTGCATATTCATACCGGGTATAAATTGCACTCCTGTTAGTGTGCCATGCAGCTTCTGCGAGTACAGCGTTCTCTCCATCATGATCTTTCACTTTATTCATTCCCCATAAAGCCGTTGCGCTTAAATAGTTTTTATTTTTAATTGATGAATTATAAATAACTGAGGCCGTTGTTTTATTGATATCCTCACCGGGATGCAATTCTTCCGGGCTTTTTACAAATCCGTGCGAAACTTGCAGCGCCCAGTTTTCAGAAGGGTTCATTGATAATCTTCCGCTCCATGAATCAAATCGTGGTTTATCAAAACTATACCTGTTTTCATTAGGTTCACGGCCAGTAAATGAAGAGCCTTCCAGTTTAAATTTACCGGCACGCACGCCAAGTGTGGCTGCTCCAAAAGTTATATGCGTTGCATCTACCCAGTGATGTGAAATGGGTGAATTGGGATTGTCGAGCGAAGAAGGGCGGTGCATGAAAGTTGCCGGCCCCAGTGCGGGCTCACCGGGATACCCTAAATATGCAAATACATCTACTTTTTTAGAAAGCGCCTGGGAATAGCTGATCGATAGTTCTGAAATAAAATCATGCGGGTGCTGCCGGTCCGCAAGCGGCAACCCCTTGTAGCTCTCACCGGTTTGAAATAAAAGCGGATAACCGCTTCCACCGGCGATGGCGTCATCCAGTGAGAGCATACTGCTAAAATGAAATAACCCATTTTTGCCGACCTTACGCTGTCCCATAAACATAAACCAGTTTGGTGCGTCCACCTTATCATTTCCTCTCACCCCTTTATTAGTAAAATCCTGGTTATTGTATCTCAAAAAAACACTCCCATGCGTCATATACATCCATTTTTTAGAATGAATCATATAGCCAAACATGGGTGAAGCATCTGGCAGCCACCCGGTTCCTGAACCGTTGCGGGCCATAGGTAAATTGAGAGAAAAAGCATGGCTCATAGGAGAGCTGCCCATGTTCATTTTTGTATGATCATGATTATGCGAAGGAATTGTGTCTTTCATTTGATGATGTTCGTGCTGTGAATGCGCCACCACCCCAGCCATCATCAGCACTGGTAATAATATGTTTTTCATTTTATATGGATGTTTCATAATGAATTACAAAAGATTAACCAGCATGATAGCACTCATCGCGATCATCAATCCATCTTCAATAATTGTTACCGTACTCATTGGTAGATTAAAAATTGCGCCAAGGCATGCACACTTAATCCTGCGTTTATTCAATACGCTTTGCAGTACGCCAATCATACTTGCCGACATCACTACGAACGTAACCAGGTTAGTAACCAATAGGTTAAAGCCTGTTAAATAGGCAAGTCCCAGGCCCAATTCAATAAATGCATATATATATCCCCAGCCTCTCCATTTTTTAGCGATAATATCATAGGTAGAATAATTATCGGCGAAGCCTTTTAAATCGAGCAGCTTAAAGAAAGAAAACGCCAGGAAGAAACCGGCCATAAAATGATTCATCCACCGCATCCACTGAAACTGTTGCGATTCACCGGTTAAAGTAACAATAAGTATATACCCAAATACCAGTAAAATAGGTTTATAGGTTTCGAACCATGATCGGACAGGCTCCTCCGAATATTCATGAATGTGAACATGAGTTTGCTCCTGTTTTTGGTTGGATTGGGCCGTTTGACAGCAGCTTTTTTGCGGTAAAGCATGTGTATGTTCCATAATTGTGAATTTGTATCACAAAGGTAGTTGGGCCCCTGGCGCAGACTGTTATACAATTATGGATATGATTTATATAATTATGAGATTCCCGTTACGGGGTGGTTTAGAAATTATCAAGAGCCTTGCGGTGATGATGCTTAAGCTTTCGGAAATCTGAAGGATTAAACCCTGTGGTCTTTTTAAATTGTGCAGAAAGATGCGCTACGCTGCTGTAACCAAGCTTAAAAGATATTTCGCTTAGCGTTAGCTCACCATAGGTCAACAACTCCTTTGCCCGCTCTATCTTTTGATCTATGATATATTTCTCAATTGTAATTTCTTCGACCTCAGAAAATAATTTACTTAAATAAGAATAGTCTTTATTAAGCACCGACGATAATATATTAGAAAAATTACCGACATTATCAAACTTCTCTTTTTGAATATGTTCAATAATAACCCGCTTGATATTCTCTATTAACTGTTTTTTCTGATCGGTCAGTATTTCAAATCCGGCAGACAATAACTCATTTTCAATTATTGCTGTCTGTGCTGCGGTAGGCTGCTCCTTTAATTCAACATCGCCTAGCGAAATATTTACAGGCTGCTGCAATCCTGTTTTTAAAATGATATCTCTCACTACCATAATACAGCGATTGCATACCATATTTTTTATATATAAGTGCATTAAGATTCGATTAAAAAGGAAATTATTAACATATTCGACATTATGCAACTTTTAACTTAGCTAAAGATTTTTAAAAACTATGGATAATTATCTTTATTCGGGAAACACTTTATGCCGGAGCATTTCCCGCATCCTGTTGTTCCTGTTATTTATCCAGTTTCATACGATTGCTTTCAGCCACTTTATCATTTATCCTGGTAAATTATTAAATTAAAATTAGTTAAATGAGATTTTCTTCGCTCTGTTTGAGCCTTTTTATTATTGTATTCAGTTCATGTGGTGATGATGGAAAGAACGACAATACGCCTGAAGCTATCACTATTCCTGTTGTAAGGCTTTCGTCTACCGATACCATCGTTAACAAGGTATATGTAGCTGATATCCAGGCAGCTAAAAATGTTGAAATAAGGGCGAGGGTTCAGGGTTTTATAGAAGAGATCATGGTGGATGAGGGGCAGGAAGTCAAAAAAGGACAGCCGTTATTCTCTATCAGTAATGCTGAGTTCCAGACCGAATGCACAAAAGCAAAAGCTGCATTATCAAACGCCATTGCAGAAGCCAGGGCAGCGGAACTTGAATTAAACAGGATCAAAACACTGGTAGATAAAAAGATCATTTCTAAAACAGAATACGAATTAGCTGAAGCCCGGTTAAGGTCCGCAGAAGCAAAAATTGCTGAAGCAGAATCAGTTGAAGAAAGCGCACGCATTAAATTATCGTACACGTATATACGCTCTCCTTTTAATGGAATAATAGATAGAATTCCTTTTAAGCCAGGTAGCCTTGTAGACGAAGGCACGTTATTAACTACTATTTCTGACCTGCAGAACATGTACGCTTATTTTTCTGTTTCAGAAAATGAATATCTTACGTATCTCCGTGCTAAAAAAGCTAATAAATTAACGGGCTACGATGATATTACTTTAATATTAGCAGACGGGTCCGAATTTCCTTACAGCGGGAAAGTAGAAACAATGGAAAGTGTAATTGATAGTCGTACAGGATCAATCGCTTTCCGCGCCACATTTCCTAACCCCGACAAAATGCTCAAACATGGAGCAAGTGGAAAGATACTTCTTCAAACTTCAATGGCTAACGCATTAATGATCCCACAAAAGGCAGTAATGGAAATACAGGACAAAAGTTTTGTATTTGTTGTTGAAAAAGACAATAAAGTAAGAATGAAAAGCTTTGTCCCCAAAACAAAGATCAGTGAATATATAGTTGTGAAATCAGGTCTTTCGGAGCATGATACAATTGTTTATGAGGGCATACAGAATATGCGTGATGGTTCAATCATTAAACCTCAATATGTTTCACCAGAAAATGGTTCAATAACCCTCCGCCAATAAATAGATTTATACCATGGTTGAAACTTTTATCAGACGGCCTGTACTGTCGCTGGTTATTTCTGTATTTATATTATTACTCGGATTCCTGGCGTTCTTTACTTTGCCCATTACCCAGTTTCCGGATATTGTTCCGCCATCTGTAGTAGTTACTGCAAATTATAATGGCGCGAATGCTGATGTGTGTGCAAAAGCTGTGGCTACTCCACTTGAACGCGCTGTTAACGGCGTGCCGGGAATGACTTACATGAATTCTGTAAGCAGTAATAACGGAACTACTTTATTGCAGGTCTTTTTTGAAGTGGGTACAGATCCCGATCAGGCTGCAGTAAACGTACAGAATCGGGTTACCACCGTATTGGATGAATTACCGGAAGAGGTAATTAAAGCAGGTGTGATTACTGAAAAAGAAGTAAACAGCATGCTGCTATATTTGAATTTAATTAGTAATGATACAAGTGTCAACGAGGAGTTTATTTACAATTTCGCTGATATTAATATTCTCTCAGAATTAAAAAGAATTGATGGGGTGGGCTTTGCAGATATAATGGGAGCAAGGGAGTATTCGATGCGTGTATGGTTAAAGCCCGATCGCATGCTGGCCTATAACATTTCGACAGACGAAATAATTCAAACATTACGTAGCCAGAACGTTGAGGCTGCACCAGGGGTAGCAGGAGAAAATTCAGGGAGGAGTTCAGCAGTAAAACAATATGTATTAAAATACACCGGGAAATTTAATTCGCCGGAGGAATATGAAAATATCGTATTGAAGGCTGATGCCGAAGGTTCAGTCTTAAAATTAAAAGATATTGCAGATATTGAATTTGGTACTGTAAGTTATGATATGACGTCCAGAACCGATGGCCGTCCTTCAGCCTCTATCATGATCAAACAACGGCCAGGGAGTAATGCGCAGGAGGTTATCGAAAATATAAAAAATAAAATGGCGGAGCTGAAGGATAATTCTTTTCCGCCAGGCATGGATTATAATTTTGCTTACGACGTATCCAGGTTCCTTGATGCCAGTATTAATGAAGTTGTAATAACATTAATAGAAGCATTCATTCTTGTATTTATTGTTGTTTTTATATTCCTGCAGGATTTTCGCTCTACTTTAATTCCTGCGCTGGCTGTGCCAGTAGCATTAATAGGAACACTTGCATTTATGCAGCTATTCGGGTTCTCTATTAATATGCTTACA
Organism: uncultured Chitinophagaceae bacterium; assembly: GCA_964387165.1. GTDB lineage: Bacteria > Bacteroidota > Bacteroidia > Chitinophagales > Chitinophagaceae > Flavitalea. Next base: position 8,114 of record CAYLVR010000076.1, read on the forward strand.
TTGTTTGCGTTGGTATTAGCGATTGGTATTGTGGTAGATAATGCGATAGTTGTTGTGGAGGCCGTACACGTGAAGATGTCGGAAGAACATCTGCCTCCTTTGGAGGCAACAATTGCCTCAATGAAGGAAATTACAGGAGCGATCATCGCTATAACACTGGTGATGTCGGCAGTGTTCATTCCGGTAGCATTTTTATCTGGTCCGGTGGGAGTTTTTTACCGGCAGTTCTCTATTACACTGGCAATATCTATTGTTATTTCAGGTATAAATGCACTGACCCTTACCCCTGCTTTATGTGCATTGTTGTTAAAACATAATAATATACCAAAAAAGAAAAACCTTTTGCAGCGTTTCTTTGCCACGTTTAATAAAGGGTATAGCAAAACAGAAAAGAAATATGGAAACATTGTTGGCTGGATCGCAGGAAGAAAAATAGTGACCATTAGCCTGTTCCTTTTTTTCTGCATCGGCACATGGGGTATTAGTAGTATTCTTCCTTCAGGGTTTATTCCTACCGAAGACCAGGGAATTATTTATGTAAACGTTACCACACCTCCCGGTTCAACATTGGAAAGAACAGAAAAGGTGTTGAATGAAATAGAAAAGACAAGTGTGAGGTTCAAAGCGGTGGAAAATATAAGTACACTTGCGGGTTATAGTTTGATGAGCGATATTTCCGGCGCCTCTTATGGAATGGCCATGATCAATCTACAATCATGGGATGAAAGAAAAGAGACGGTAAACGAATTAATAAAGAAATTTCAGGATAGTACTGTGCATATTACCGACGCCACTATCGAATTTTTTGCACCGCCCACAGTGCCTGGTTTCGGTAATGCAAGTGGTTTTGAATTCAGGTTACTGAATAAGGACCGGGGTGGTGATTTACAGGAGATGGCAGATGTTACCCAGGAATTTGTAAGCGCTTTAAAAAATGATAAGGTAATTGGTTCTGCATTCACCAGTTTCGATCCTTCCTTTCCCCAATACTTAATTCATGTTGACCAGGAAATGGCGGCGAAGAAAGGTGTCTCGATAGAAAATGCAATGAATACCCTGCAAACATTATTGGGAAGTTATTATGCCACGAATTTTATCCGCTATGGACAAATGTATAAAGTAATGTTGCAGGCCTACCCCGAATACCGGGAAAAACCTGAGGACCTGTTGAATTTATATGTGAAAAATGATAAGGGGCAAATGGTGAGTTATTCGGCGTTTGTTAAACTGGAACGCGTATTGGGCCCAGAACAGATCACCAGGTATAATATGTATCCTTCTGCAATGATCAATGGTGACTCAAAAGAAGGATTTACCAGCGGCGAAGCCATATCATCAATAGAAAAACTGGCAGCTGAGAAATTACCAAGAGGATATGATTATGAATGGAGTGGTATGACGAGGGAACAAATATTATCCGGCGATCAGGCAATCTATATTTTTATTATCTGTTTAATATTTGTTTATCTTTTATTAGCTGCGCAATACGAAAGTTTTCTGCTGCCATTGCCTGTATTATTATCATTACCTACGGGAATATTCGGAGCATTATTATTTCTTAAGTTGGCGGGATTAGAAAATAATATTTATGCACAGGTAGCATTAGTAATGCTCATCGGATTACTTGGAAAAAACGCAATACTGATCGTTGAATTTGCCGCACAGGCAAGAAATAAAGGAATGCCCGTAATGCAGGCGGCTATCCAGGGCGCCACAGCGCGATTAAGGCCAATATTAATGACATCATTTGCATTTATTGCCGGCCTGATTCCTTTATGCCTGGCAAGTGGAGCAGGAGCGATGGGGAATAAATCCATCGGGTTTGCTTCGGCGGGAGGAATGCTTGCAGGAACCTTATTCGGAGTGTTTATTATTCCAGGACTATATGTATTATTCGCCAGTATTAAAGAACGTAAAAAATGAAATGGGTATTAATAGTTTTTATTGCAATTAATATTATATCGTGCAGGGTCGCAAAACCTGTGGAATTGCCGGCCATCAAAAATATGCCTGATAGTTTTACGGTTGCCACCGACACCCAGTCTATTGCTAATCTTAGCTGGAGACAATTTTTTACTGACACTAATTTAATTGCGTTAATCGACAGCGCCTTACATAATAATCCCGATCTTCTTATTGCCAATCAACGTATTGAAATGGCAAAAGCGCAATTGTATATGCGTAAAGCAGCGTTTTACCCATCAGTAAATGGCGTTATAGGGGCCGGCGCAGATAAATTTGGCGATTATACTATGAATGGGGTGGGTAATTTCGATACTAACCTTTCTCCTAATATTAAAGAAGATCAGAAAATACCTACATCTCTTACACCTGATTTTTTTGTTGGGTTAAAAAGCAGCTGGGAAATAGATATCTGGGGAAAATTAAAGAATCAGAAAAAAGCTGCGGTATCCAGGTTGCTGGCAACGGAAAAAGGGAAACAACTGATTGTGACAAATATCGTGGCATCAATTGCTTCACTCTATTATGAATTACTTGCGCTGCATGCTGAATTAAATATTGTTTATAAGAACGTAGTGTTGCAGCAGGAGGCGTTGGAAGTGGTAAATGTGCAGAAGGAAGGTGGCCGAGCAACGCAGTTAGCTGTGCAGCAGTTTGCAGCGCAACTATTAAATACAAAGGCCATAGAATACAATATAAGACTGGAGATCGTTACGGTGGAAAATCAATTAAATGAAATACTTGGCCGCTACTACCAGCCGTTTGTGAAGGATACATCAATAATGCAGCAACAATTACCTGCGGCTGTTCTAACAGGGGAGCCTTCGCAATTGTTGATCAGAAGACCTGATATACAGCAGGCGGAGTACGAGCTTGATGCTATTAAGGCAGATGCTGCCGCAGCAAGGGCCGCTTTTCTCCCTTCACTTAATTTATCGCCTTATGTTGGCTTTAATGCATTCAAAGGAGGATTGTTATTTGATCCGGGCTCGTTTGTTTATGGTGCAGCGGCCGGATTAACGGCGCCATTGCTGGCAAAAAGACAATTAAAAGGAGAATATAATATCGTTGGCGCTCAAAATAAAGAAGCGGTATATAATTATCAGAAAGCGTTATTAGCCGGCTTCAACGAAGTAGTAACCAATCTTAAAAGAATTGAAAACAGCGTCAAATTATTTAAGTTAAAGGAAGAAGAGGTAAAAGAGCTGACCAATGCAGTGGCTACCGCGAAGGAATTGTATTTGGCGGGCTATGCGAATTATCTTGAAGTGATCACTGCACAGAAAGGAGTGCTTGAAGCGGAGATACAACTCGCCGAAAATAAAAAACAATTGTTCCAGGCTCATATAAGTCTATACAGATCGCTGGGTGGGGGATGGAACTGATCCACCCCGGCTGCACCACATAATGAATTCTATACATCTGGTTACCAACCTGCCGGGATGGGTTATTAGGAATAAATGTATCTTAGTTATATGGCTAACCCCACCAGGATTAACTCAATAGATCTGCTTCGTGGAATTGTCATGATCATTATGGCCCTTGATCACACCCGCGATTTTTTTCACATACACGCATTTACTGATGACCCGATGAACCTTCAAACAACTACACCTGCGTTATGGTTCACCAGGTGGATAACGCACTACTGCGCACCAGTGTTTGTTTTTCTTTCAGGAACATCAATTTATTTGCAGTCTTTAAGAAAATCTAAAAAAGAATTAAGTGGCTTTTTAATTACGCGTGGTATATGGCTGATCATCGCAGAATTCCTGATCATTAATTTTGCCTTTACATTCGACTATACCTTCGCGGAACTTACCTTCCAGGTAATTGGCACCATTGGTTTAAGCATGGTGATCCTGGGATTATTAATATGGCTCCCTTACCCGGTAATATTTATTTTGGGACTTGCAATAGTATTTGGACATAATGCATTCAGTTATCCAATACTAAAACCAGCCAGGATACCTTTAGATGACACACATACACTCAATATATTTTATCCTTTCCCGCCATGGACAGGAATAATGATGCTCGGTTATTGTTTCGGTAAATTATTCAGGCCCGAAGTTGCTAACCATAACAGGAAAATTATTGCAATTGGCGCAGGGGCAGTACTATTATTTATCTTTCTAAGATGGTCAAATGCTTATGGCGATCCGGATAAATGGACGACACAAACAAGTTCCCTGTATACCCTCTTTTCTTTTCTTGATGTGGAGAAATATCCCCCATCACTTTTATATGCCTGCATGACACTCGGTCCCGCCCTGATACTGTTAGGATTTATCTCTGGAGTCAGAAACAGACTTGCAGATATTATCACGGTTTATGGCAGGGTGCCATTCTTTTATTATATCCTTCACTTTTTTCTTCTCCATATTATAGCGTCTGTACTGTTCTTAATGAGAGGGCATACGCTGTATGATGCTTACCACGCTACGCCAGCATTTCCCTTCAAATTTATTATTCCCGGAGAGGGTTATGGGCTCAGTATTGTTTACCTTGTATGGATAATAGTAGTTGTCGCCTTGTACCCATTGTGCAGTTGGTATGCAAAATATAAACGCGATCATAAACGCTGGTGGCTAAGCTACCTGTAGGGTGGCATGATTTTAATAAAAAAATAACCAAAATAAAATTACAATGAATAAATTCTTCAGGGCGCTGATTGCCGGTTATGGAGCCAAAAAATTAGGCGGTGGTTGCTTTGGAACCATCATTGTTTTTATTATTATTTGGTACCTGCTGGGTCATTGTAATTAATTAACCCGCAGTATTTACTCTTTTCATTTCATCTTCGGCACCGCCGGTATTTCTTCTTGTGGCCTGCCTGGTTGATTTGCCAAAACGGTAAGTGAAAGCTATACTTGCTGCACGAGAGTCCCTCTGAATTTTAAAATACTCTGTCGCCTGTTTAAAAATCGTATTTCCCTGCATGGCCTGGGTATAAAAGATATCGCGCACAAGAAATCGTAACGTTCCCTTATTATGGAATACCTGCTTTGACACACCTGCTATCAGTTGTCCCGTTGGATCGGTAATTTCCTGCAATTCCTGTTCTTTTGTTTGCATAAAACCTGAAATTTCTGCCGACCATCCCTTATCAAAATTAAACTGGTTATTAATATTAAAATTCATTTGTGTTAATGATGCCTCCAGGTTTTCCCACACATATCCTTTTATTCTTTTATGATTTAAATTCACCTGGCCCGTTATTGACCACCAGCTTGCCGGAGATACCTGCGCGCTTACAGATATTCCGAAATTTTCCATCCGGTCGAGATTGCCTTCTGTGTAAGTAATTATTCCTGTTGTATCTGCTGTAAATATCTGCGAAAAATAATCGTTGGTAATACTATAACTTAAGCTGGTGGTAAGAACATTTTTAAATGAATGCGTGAATTCGGTGTTCCAGGTGTATTGCGGACGATAAAACGGATTGCCACTTTGATAAGTATATTTATTAATTACAAAAACAAAAGGATTTAGAACATGAAAAGGTGGGCGGTCAATACGCCTGCCTGCACTGATTGTAAAACTATTTAAAGAATCTGCCTGGATACTTACTGTGGCTGATGGAAATAATCCATCATAATTGCGTGAGAAAGAAGAATCTTTTCTCATTGAATTGCCCAGCTGGTTAGCGTCATACGAAGTATTTTCATAGCGCAGCCCGGCCTGCAATGTCCATTTCTCAAATGGCCTTTCTGCATTGGCATATATAGCATGGATATTTTCCTTGTATAAAAAATGGTTGGTTTTGCCGTAATCCGGTTCCCAGCCGCCGGTATTACGATAAAAATATTCGCCCTTGTTATTTGTTTTAACATGCGATGATTTCCATCCTGCCTCTAATTTTAATCCTTTTGAGAAGCGATGAGTATAATCGGCTTTTGCTGTGAGAATGTTTATTTTTGAGGGAATAAATCCCTGAATATATTCAGTGTATCCGTTAACCTCATCCAAACGATTAGAAAATGCCTGTTCATTACTGATCCTGTAACCCAATGCGTCAATATCAACTGCTAATTCCTGGTTGTTATTAAAAGAATGTTTGGCATTGATATTAATTGCCCCGTTTCTTAATTTTTCTTTCTGTTTTGTATCTGTAAGAATTGTAGAATCTGTTTTTCCCTCTGCATCCATCCACGTGGCTACATTATTCCCGGTACTATTACGCATAAATAATGTAGTGCTTAGTACGAGCCCTACCGTGGTTTTTGTATTAATAAAATAATCGGCACCTGTCTTCAGTGTTTGTGTGGGAACTCTCCCTGCAAAATAAGAGGGTTGTTCGAGCATGGAGATTACCGACCCATTATCTTCAGTATAATATTTTCTCAGCGCATATAATTTGCTGAAATTCTTTAATTCATTCACTCCCAATGTTGCAAATAAATTAATCCTGCCGGAATATTTATTTATAGTAATTGTGTTTATACTGCGTGCATATCTTCCCTGACCGAATGCGAGGCTTGCATTTCCGTTAAAACCCTTCTGACGGTTTTTTCTGGTTATTATATTAATAATGCCGGCATTTCCCGCTGCATCATATTTAGCAGAGGGATTATCAATAATTTCAATTGTTTCTACCTGCGATGAGGTCATACCACTTAATAAATTATTCAGATTGGTGCCAGACACCTGGGAGGGTTTGCCATCTATCATTACCAATACCCCCTTTCGTCCTTTTAAACTTAAATCGCCGTTACGATCGAAGGTGATACCCGGTGATTTTTCCAGTACTTCCAGTATTGAAGCTCCTGTATTAGCCACCGAAGCTTCTACATTAATAATTATTTTATCAGGTAATATCTGTACTGCGGGCTTTTTTCCTTGTATAATAACAGCTTTAAGGGTAGTGGTATCGTTAAATGTTTTTGCCGTTACCGAATCTTTTTCCTGTGCAACCAATTCATCGATGGCCATCAATATGCCGATTGTCAACAGAATTTTTCTCATGACCGTATTTTGTAGAAACAAGATAATATAACAAAGAGGCGATAGCCTGTTATTTAGGGCAAGCGGCAGTTTTTAAATGCAGATGGCTTTCACCCGCCGAACCTGGGCACAGGTTGTTTACCGGCTATCCCTCCAATGTACTTGCATCAGTAATGGGATTTTTAGTAAATTGTCGGGTGTTTTATTATTTTATAACTACAAACTT
>CAYLVR010000077.1:0-2413 GCA_964387165.1 uncultured Chitinophagaceae bacterium
GGCTGGTCAAAATCGATTACCATCGGCGCAATTGTCATATCCGCTTCTTTAAAATAACGTTGATTATGTTCTGTAAAGAGAGGAAGAAAACGTTCTTCTATCCTGTTAGGATTGATATACCCGGCAGCATTCGCATCGCTGGTAAAATAATCAGATGTGGTGGCGGTATTGTAAAAATAAGCGATGAGGTCCGGATAGGTATCCAGGAGATTTGGATTAATACCCCAGGCGAGAGGTATTTTACCCCTGTCTCCATTTTCCCAATACTTTGGCAGAAAATCGTACAATAATGTACCTGAATCGTAGTCTGCCATCGCCACACAGATATATGTTTTATTTTTTCCAGGTGCAGATTTCGACGAAATACCAGGAGGAGTTGCCTTTTGTTTTAATGGGACGCGTGGAGCATAACAATGAAACGATTGGTTAAAGGCGTTGGTTGAAATACTGCTTTTGTAACAATTATAGGGAGAAATCAACCAAACAGATTCCATTTCGGTTGGCACAGGATCGTGCATGCTTTTATTACCATTGGCATTACTGTATTTTGTAAAGGAAAAGAAACCAACCAATTCGGTCATGTATTTACCAGCAGAATATTTAAATAATTCTGCCAATATCATTTTATAAGTTTCAAGATCAAGGCCCAGACGCTGTTGCCGATCATCAGCAGGCGTTTCATCACCCCAGGGCGAAAGGTCAAAAACGAATGATTTATTTCTGATGATCCAGTCCCGGGGAATTACATAACCTGTATTACCTTTTTCCCTGGAATAATAAGAATCTTCGGACAGAAAAATTCTTGAAGTTGAGCATAATCCTTTTGATAAATATTCTCTAATGGCCCATCGATAAGCGTCATTTTTTTTGCTGCCTGTTTCACTACCTGTAAACTTCTCTCTCAGATCCTCGATGATCGGAAGCTTCCAGCGTTTTACATAAATATCAGCCAACTCAGGACTCAACACTACCCCTCCATGAACAGCGGCTATAGTTGTAGCTACATTTACAGTGGCAGGAATCGAAGGATCCCAAATTACCGCGCCTTTAAGGTCTTTACCAGCCAATTGTTTTAATTCATCAATTGTAGATAAATTAATTGTTTTCTTTCCTTCGAGCCACCGCCCTTCATGTGACAGAATATCGATCCAGTATTTTGGCCTGGAATTAGTTTCAGATAACAAATACAACCTGGGAGCATTACTATTAATAATTCCCTGCAGGCAGGATACGAGCATGGTTTCATCATATCCATATTGATCATTTTTTTCTTTGATCGTATATAAATAAATTTTCGTGTCGGATCCATCAATATCTCCAGCTATGACCTCTGCGTTATGCAGCACAAAAAAATATAACAGAAAAAAGCAAACTCGGTTCATTATTATTGTCATACTATTTTAAGTTCAGGTATCCCACACCATCATTTTACCTTTATCAGCACTGTTAAGGCATTTGGATAACATTTTTTCATCGTATTTCAACCCGTATTGTTGCAGAACTTCTTCGGGCACACCATCCCAAAAATTTGGAGTGTTTCCTTTATATTGTAAATCTTCAATTCCCATTTTACTGGTAAAAAAACCAGTGGCGGTAAGATTACGCATCATGGCAAAAAATGAAACACCCTGTATATTACCCTGCGTAGCTTTTGAGGGATAGGCGATCTCTTCAATTATTGACAAACGCTGTTGTTCGGAGGCTTCAGAGAACGAAGCTCCCATCTGTTTAATAGTAGTCATCTCCAGCCACCTTAATCCACCCCGCAGGGGCGTTTGGTAACCCGGCTGATCCTTTACGGTGAATTCAATAAATGCGGGAACCCCGGCCTCTGATGCGCTTCCAGACGATTCATCTGCAGGAATAATTATGTCGCAAAGCAGCGTGATCACTGTCATTTCTTCGGCAGTAAAAAATTGCTGTTGCATTAATTTTTTATCATGCTCAATCTCTTCTGTGGTTCTACCGTACAATTGCGACGGATCCTCAACAGGTGCAGCAGTTAATAATTTATTTTCAGATGTGGTGTCGCAAGCTACCAGTAACGTAGCAACACTCATCGAACCAATACCTAATGCTTTCAGCGAGTCTCTCCTATTCATAGCTTTTTAGATATTCTGTTTTTTTAATTGATCCACTATATATTCTGAAGTACGCATTGATAATGCCAGTATCGTCCAGGTAGGATTTTTATTCGGTTGAGAAACAAAAGATCCTCCGTCCACCACAAAAAGATTTTTTACTTCATGGGCCTGTGCGTATTTATTTAATACTGATTGCTTAGGATCGTTTCCCATTCTTATTGTTCCTACTTCATGAATTGTTGCACCTGGATTAAGTAATCCATATTGTGTTTCCGGGCCTGGTTTTGGTCCGTTGGGAATTCCTCCAATGCTATGGATGAGTTCTTCAA
>CAYLVR010000077.1:2423-5730 GCA_964387165.1 uncultured Chitinophagaceae bacterium
AAAACTCTCATGTGTATGTTTAGCCTGGTTAATTTCCTGTTCACTCCAGGTATAATTAAACCGAAGCACCGGAATACCAAATTTGTCTACTGTATAAGGATCAATTTCACAATAGTTTTCTTTTCGGGCTATACTTTCACCCCTTGCATAAAATCCTACGCTGGCGCCATAAAAACGACGATAATCATCTTTAAGGGATTTACCGTAGCCGCCACCAGGTTTCATCTTACCATCTGTGCCGGGATATTTTCCATTATCATTTTCGATTCCAAAACCAAAGCCATAAGCAGGCATCTGCATACCGCCATCCAGTTCGATATGATATCCCCTGGCAAAGTCCAGTTTTTTATTCTGAAGCCACCAGGGAATATACATATGCATGCCATCTACCCCATCTTCGTTATATCTTTTCCTGTTCATTAATGCAGGTACTAAAGCAGTTCTGCCGGTTCCTGTAGAATCATGAAGATATCTTCCAACGATTCCACTTGAATTTGCTAACCCGTTAGAATGAAGAGATGATTTGGAATTAAGTAATAAACGTGCAGATTCACAGGCACTAGCTGCCAGTACTACAACTTTTGCATTAATCTCGTATTCCTGTAAATTGGTTTTATCTATATATAAAACTCCTGTTGCCTGTCCTTCTTTATTTGTCACCACTTCCCTTACCATGGCATTAACGTACACGTCGGCATGTCCCGACATACGCGCGGGTTTTATTAATACAGAAGAAGATGAAAAATCGGCATAGGCAATACACGCTCTTCTGCATTGGTTGCAGAAAAAGCAGGATCCGCGATCTTTATTGATAGGTCTTGTCAATACTGATCGTCGTGATGCAATAACGGGTATTCCAATAGAAGCGGCTCCTTTATGGATCAACAATTCATGGAGTCTTGGTTTGGGGGGCGGAAGGAAATAACCATCGGGATCATTATATATTCCTTCTTTTGATCCAAACACACCGATCATTTTATCTATCCTGTCGTAAAATGGTTTTACATCATCATAAGTGATGGGCCAGTCGTCCCCCAATCCATCAATACTTCTTGCCCTAAAATCGTCGGGACCAAAACGCAATGATATTCTCCCCCAATGATTGGTTCGTCCACCTATCATCCTTGAACGATACCAATCGAACTGTGTACCTGCATTTTTTGTATAGGGTTCTCCATCAATATTCCATCCGCCATAAGAAGCGATAAAATCTCCAAGATCACGTACGGTATTAGCTCCCCTTCGTGGAGATTGGTACGACCATTTTAACTGCGTTTGTTGATTAGCGTTAGCAGGATCATAATCTGGTCCGGCTTCAAGAACGGCTACTTTAAGTCCATTATCGGTTAATATTTTAGCGGCCATACCGCCACCTGCACCCGAGCCAACAATACATACGTCGTACTGTTCGCCCTTTTTTTTAATTTCAACTGGCATAACTGATTCAATTAATAAAAATCAAAGAGACCCCGGTTTACCAGCCGGGATTCTGATTGGTACTGAAGTCTGGAATATTTGCTACATCAGTAATAGGAATAGGGAAAATGAGGAATTTATTCTGCCAGGAATTGCGTCGGCCCACAACAAAACGATTGTAGGTGTAATTATTTCCTGTTTTTATAATTTCCATACCTGTTACCAGTTTATCGGTTTTATCAAGAATTTTCCAGCGGCGTACATCCCAGAAACGATGTTCTTCCATGGCCAATTCAACGCGCCTTTCCCTGCGAATACGTTCACGCACTTGTTCCTGGCTTAATCCGGTAGGAAGATCAGGCATATCCGCTCTTCTCCTTACTGTATTAATTGCATTGTAGGCTTCAGTACTGGGGCCGTTTGCCTCATTTTCAGCTTCTGCATAATTTAGATAAATCTCTGCCAGCCTGTATTTTTTCCATCGTGCATCCTGTCCCTGGTTTACCTGCAATTTTGGATCGATAAATTTTCTTAAATAATATCCTGTATGTGTATTTAACCTGTTGGGTGGTGTTTTAATTAATTGGTCAGCGCCCCCAACGTAAGTTTGCATTGTATGAATGTTGCCATTTATATTATCATAACTGGCTCCGTTGTATCATACTGTAGCATAAAAACGAGGATCTCTTCCTTCGTAAGGATTATTTTCATCGTAACCCGATGTGCTATTAATTATAGGTTGCAGATGGTCCTCATCAAGATAGCCCTCTACTGCCGGCTCGCCAGACACATGCATATCATAAGCATCTACCATTTCCTGCGAGGGACAAACACCTACTTTATAATTTCCCTGTTTGCTGGGAATTCCGATCGCCGATGTATATACCCAGATGGCTTCATCAGGACGTTCGAAAATAGTTTCCCTGTCTTTGGGAAAAACCTGGAAGTCGGTCTTGGTAAGAAAATATTCACTGTAATTATCTGCCAGCTGGTATTCATTTCCGGCAGTTAATGCATCAAGGGCTTCCTTGGAAGCTGCAGCAGCTGCCGACCATTTAGCGGCATCATTGCTCGGGTTCCATAATGGACTGGCATTGTACAATAAAGCCTGCGATTTAATTGCATATCCCACAGCTTTAGTAAAACGGCCGCCCTCATTGTCAACCTTAATTCGCGTAGGCAGTTCAGTTGTTGCAATTGCTTCATCGCAATCTTTAACAATAAAATCTACACATTCCTGGAAGGAAGGTCGTTTCAATGTGCTGTAGTCAAAAGTATTATCAAATTCCTTATCCACTACAGGCATCGCTCCAAACTGCTTGATCATTTCCAGGTAATAAAATGCCCTGAGCAGCTTTGCTTCTGCGGTGAACCTGTTCCTGTTTGTGGCGTTTGTAATATTCGCTTCTTCAATATTCGCAAGGAATATGTTAGCATTTCGTATTCCTGCCCAATAAGTAGGATACCTGATTATTCCATTACCGTTACCCCATATTTCGAGAGGATTGTAACTCGGTGTTAAAGAACCAGCTGCCCAACCCGATCCAATATTTGTAGGATAATTTCCGTTATCGGAGTCTTCTGCTTCATCTGTTACTGCTGCAAGAAATGTCCATTCCTGGTAACGAAAGAAATAACTTGGAATGGAACTATAGATCGTATTTAAATAGGCCTCTGTTTGTTTTTCGTTTTTAAATATATCGGCGATTGTTAATCTTCCATCAGGTGTGATGTCTAAAGGATTTTTTTTGCATCCCGTAGAGATCATCATGAGCATAATGAAGTATGCAAATATCTTTTTCATATCAGTTGTTTTCTTCATTTAAAATGTGATGTTAATTCCGACGTTAACCAAGCGTGTAATCGGGCCTAATAATTACCCGATTACACG
>CAYLVR010000077.1:5740-15145 GCA_964387165.1 uncultured Chitinophagaceae bacterium
CCATATCCTTGGTTGGGAGCCTGTCCCATGTAACAAGATTTAATGCATTCACATAAAATCTAGCATACTTTGAACCAACTTTTTCTGACCACCTCTGTGGAAAACGGTATCCCAGTTCAAGGTTTTTCAACCTGATATAACTTGCATCAACGATGAAGAAAGAATTCATTATTTCATTAGGAGATTGCTGGGTAGTAAGTCGGGGGTAATTAATAGGATCTCCATTAGCCTGTCTTTCGGGGGCCCAGCTTTCCAGGTGCCTGCTCACATAATTTGCTTCTGCAAATGTTCCTTTGCTCTGGTAATAATTGTACACATTGGTAACTCCCTGGAACAATACGCTAACATCGAAATTTTTATATGTCACGTTAAATGCTGCTCCAAAAGTATATTCAGGAACTGCTGAATACCCAATAGGCGCCATATCCCTTTCATTAATTAGATTATCCCCATTAAGATCTTTGTATTTAAAATCTCCGGGTCTTGATTCGTGTCCACCTACACTCTGTACAGGAGATTTAATAACATCGTCCTCATCTGTAAAATACCTGTCAACAAGGTATCCGAACATTTGTCCAATTCTGTAATTTGTTTGTCTGTAACGGAATGCATAATCAGAAGGAAGTAAAGGTTCGTCAGCAAAAATCTGCCTGTTGGAAGCATAATTGAAATTAATCTTCGATAATATAGAAATGTCCTTATTTAATGCCTTCCTGTAGTTGATATCAATTTCGTATCCTTTATTTTCAATGACACCTAAATTCACTGGAGGAAGGGAAGAGAATGGGAGTCCGTTCAGGATGGGAACTGTACCTCTGTCTCTTAATATATTATCTCTTTTTTCCTTGTAAACATCAACTATAATGTTCAAGCTGTTAAACAATCCTATTTCAACACCTATATTCGATTTCCTTGCCACTTCCCATTGAAGATTTTCATTTCGCAACAAGTTAGTATTGATGAGTAATCCTTGATCGCCGCCAAGATTGCCAAGGCTAGGTGAATAACCGCCACCTATTAATTGTATATCGTCGAGGTATAAAAATCTTCTGTCGCCGATACGATCATTACCCACTTCACCATAGGATCCTCTTATTTTTAAAGAGCTCACCACTTTTACATCATCGAAAAAATCTTCATTTGAAACAACCCATCCTCCTGATACTGCAGGGAAAAATCCAAATCGTTTTCCTTTTGCAAATTGTTCAGAACCATTATATCCTGCGTTGAACTCAAATAAATATTTACTATCGTAGTTATAGGTCATTCTTGAGGCCACACCAATTAATCTATAAGGCAATTCAGCATCTATAATATTCTGTTGCTGCTGAAAAAGGATTAAACCCGAAACATTATGTTTTGAAAAACTTCTATTATAGTTGATGTATGCCTGGAAATTAGAGAGGGTAGAAAAAAATCTTCCACCCGCTAAGCTCAACGGTGTATTTTTATCATTATTAAACAGACGATAATAAACGCTGTCTCCCCCATCGCTACCAACAAGATTAGGATCAATTACCTGTACATATTTTTCATGATTACGTACCGCGAAAAGATTACTAATTGTTCGGGAGTCAAATGAAACTACTGCTTTTGCTGAAAGCCCCTTTGTAATAAAATCCAACGCCTGCTCCATACCATAAGTAGCCATTACATTGCTACGAGTTTGCTGGATATAACCCGACCTGTTGATCTGCCCGTAAGAAGGATACTGCACGGTGGGTGAAGTCATCACCTGGCCATCCGGAGTAAGCGGCCCCGGAACGGTAGCATTTAATTCATTTGCATAATTGAGGATATTCATTACAGGAGAATATTGTGCAAGCCCTGTATTCCAATCACTAAAAATACTTATACCAAATGGAGAGTTTCTTTTTTCAAGATACCCAGCTACATTTAAAAATGCTTTTAATGATTTATTAAGTTGAAGATCAATATTCGATCTGAAATTATACCTTTTCAGAGAAAACCTTGGATCGTACGGAAGATCTTTTTCGGTGTTAAATTGTCCACCCTGATTTAAATAGCCAGCATTAACGAAATATTTCATTGATTTGCCCGCACCTGAAATATTTAAATTATATCGCTGTTGTAATGAATATGGTTTAATCAGGATATCATTCCAGTTTGTATTTGGATATCTCAGTGGATCACTACCTGTTCTGTATTTCTCGATTGCTTCCTCAGAAAAAGCCTGACCAAGCCCATCATTTTTCTGTGCAAGGTTTCGGAGTGTTGCATACTCATATGAATTAACAGGAGTTAACATTCTTGTAAAATCCTGTGCCCCTCCTTCGGCCGAAAAACTTATTTCCGGAATTTCTGAAGTTCCTCTGCGAGTTGTAACGAGTATAACGCCGTTGGCTCCACGAACACCAAAAATGGCGGTAGAAGAAGCATCTTTAAGGATTGAAACTGATTCTACTTCGTTGGGATCGATATAGGTGAGGTCGCGCTCTACACCGTCAATAAGAACTATCGGCGATTGTGCATTAATTGTTCCCTGTCCACGAATGAACACTTGTGTAATATCTCTTCCAGGCTCACCACTTCTTTGTATTGCAGTAAGACCAGGCAAACGACCTGCTAATGTTACAGCAAGGTTTGCAGCAGGGCTCTGCTTAATTTCTTTCGTTTGAATAGAGACAATGGCTCCGGTAACGGTTGCTTTTTTTTGTTTGCCATAAGCTACTACAACGAGATCCGATAATTCAGTATTAGTTGGCTGAAGCTGGATATCAAAGACAGTTCTATTACCTATCGGAATTTCGACAGCCGTCATTCCTGTATATGAAATAATCAACACATCGGTTTTGTCTTCAACCCTCAATACAAACTTTCCGTTATCGTTGGTTTGGGTGGTGCGCGACGATTTCTGTAATCTAATTGTAGCGCCCGCAAGAGGTTCATTGAGATCATTAACCACTGTTCCACTTATTTCAAAGTCGGCCACTTCTTCTGCCTGTATGGCAATGACCGGAATTTCTAAGCGGGGTTTTACAATAATCGTTTTCTGATCGATCTCATATACAAGTGGCTGATCCTTAAAGCAAGCCTCTAATGCTGTTTCAAGGGAAACATTGCGTACATCAACAGTTACTTTTTTGGAGAGCGACAGCGCATGGTCGGTGTATAAAAAATTACAACCCGTCTGTTTTTTAATCTCTGCGAAAATAGTCTGAAGCGACGCGTTCTTTTGATTAAGGGTAACATTCTGGGCATAAGTCTCCGCCCGGACGTGCAGACAAGCAGCTAAGATGAAAAGCGCAGCAAGTTTCATGATCATCAGCAATTTCGTTAGTGGCCGGCTGTATAACAGCCGTGGCGCACAAAGAACATTCAATGGCATACCTTTGTGTAAGTTTTGGTTTAACAATTAGCAATCTCTAGACAGTTTGTATTAAGGGCTAGACCAGACATTCGCCGCTCCGAACTGCAATCGGGGCGGCTTCTTTTTGGTCAGCCAGCGCGTTTATCTGACAATAACTTTTCTATCTTTAACAGTGAATGAAACTCCTCCGGTTTTCTCCAACATTTCCAATACTTTCGATACTGGTACCTGCATAGCGATAGTACCATAAAATTTCTGTGTGGGAACTTTACGAAACTCAACTTCCACGTCATACCATCTTGAAATCCTGTTCATAATCGTTACAACATCATCTCCTCCAAATTCAAACAATCCATTCTTCCAGGCAATAACAGCATCCATATTTACATTTTTAGAAAGCGCCATGCTTTTATCTTCAGCAGTGATCAATTGTTCACCGGGTTTTAATGTTCTGCTATCATTGTTTTTAGACACTTTTACCGCACCTTCCAATAAGGTTGTTGCAGTAGTGCCATTATCATTATATGCATTCAGGTTAAATTGCGTTCCCAGCACATCTATCCTTAGATCGTTAGTCTTAACCCTGAATGGTTTTGTTTTATCTTTTGCTATGTCAAAAAATATTTCTCCTGTAACCTCAACTTCCCTGGCTGTATCTGAAAAAATTGTTGGATAACGTATAGAAGACTGTGCATTTAGCCAAACCTCGGATCCATCAGGAAGAATAAGTTGGTACCGCCCTCCTTTCGGGGTACGCATTGTATTATAGCTTACCACCTGATCTTTGCGGTCAGCACCCATGACATTATATTTAATCCTGCCATCATTGGTTTTCATAACCATTACTTCACCTTGTGTGGCGAGCAGTCCATTGGCTGCGCTATCGAGTTCCACTATTGTACCGTCGTCCAGTTGAAGTATTGCCCTGTTCGTGCCGGGGCCTATGTCTTTTGGTATAGAAATGTTCTTATCTGCAGTAACATTATTTTCTTCAACAGGTTTTCTACCAAGGTAAAAAAATGCACCTGCCACTAATAATACTGCTGCGGCATAAGGAAGCATTCTTCGGACAATTGATCTGCTTTTCGAAATTGCAGGTTTTGTGGACTGAGATAAAATTGCTTCGAGCATAGATGCCGAAATATCCTCCGGAAGGGATTGCGGGTTATCGACGTTTGAAAAACTTTTAACCAGTTCCGCTAGCGCCTGCTCCTTGTTTTCTGCCAATAGCAGTTCCGCCAGTTCTTTCGCTTCTTCGTTTGTAAGCGTCCTGGTTCTTATTGCAAGCAGTAGTTCCTGTAATCTGAGCGTGAGATTGGCCATTAGAGTGTAATGACGAAACTAAATGAGAAGGCGGGGGTAAGAAGAATAAAAAAAATTGTGTTAAGGCTGCGCCATAACCATAAGATAGCTCCTATAGGAACCAAATGTTAATAAGGTGAATAACTATCGAGAACGCTAACGGTAACATTATTCAAAGCCGTATCAATGAGTAGCTGGCAGCTCAATCGAATCGACTGATCAGTAATACCCTGTTTTAATAAGGTTGATGATTCATTCCGATCCAGGCCCGCAATTATATGTGCATTCTCAAATTGTACCTGGCAGGTAGCGCATTTTCCCATCCCGCCACATTCCCCAAAACCATCAGGATATACCTTGTCGCGGATAAGTTCCATTAGCGAGCGGTATTCGTTTCTGAATGTGCTAACAGAATATTTTTCTCCACCCATTACTACGTTTATAAGAATCTCCTCCTTATTATTCATAATAGTTTTCTTAAACCCAGAACTCGTCGGGATAGTCGTCTTTTTCGCGCACAGGATGCAATTGTTGTAAACGTGCTCCTATTTCAGCCAGCTTATCTTCCGTTAGTTCCTTCTCTAAATATGGAAATAAGATTCTTTCTTCAAAACGAATATGATCATCCAGAACATCAGCCAATTGATTAAGTTGATCCGGTTGAATGGGCTCCAGGTTAATAATAGTATCCACTAACAGTTTGATATGTATATGTTCTGAAATTGCCCTTTCACATAAGCTATCCTGGAGCTCGTTAAACAACAATGTTTCTTCTTCAAAATGCTGTTGTAAATGACTGTCCCAAAAATATTTCACGTAAGACTGAATTCTTTCCAACTGAACATGTTTCTTTAATCCCTGTCTTATTTTCCAGCAGAACAATAATCCAAAATGGTGTTCCCTTGAAAGAACAACAATACTCTCGTGTCGTTTCATATCTCTTCAGTTTACTTTAAAACCTATATATCTAACCCAACCGGGGCAGGTGTGTGTGAGCGAAGCCGTCGCGTCACAATCACCACCAGGGTAAGCAAGAATCCTTTAAATAGCCAATCACTAATTGAAGGACTCTTTCAACTCAATGGACTTGGGAAAGAGGATATTATTCTCAAGATGAATATGCAGATGCAGATCATCTTCAAATGCCTGCAGTGTGGCAAAGGCTGCGCGGTAAGTATTACAACCATCCGCAGGTGCTGCATATTGGTTACTGAGCTCTTTTATCTTACGAAAACGTTCACCCTCGGCATCATGATCATGCATCATCATCCTTATAGGATTTTCTATAGCGCCAAAAGGTGCAGCTATATCTTTGCTTCCTGTTTGCTTTGCCAATACCAATTTCCGGATAAAAGGGAACAACATCAGCTCTTCCTTTTTCATGTGTACAGTCAACTCTCCGGCGCTTTCCTCAAAGAGCGCTTTTATCTCAGCCAGTTCGGGGTGCCTTCCACCATGTACTATTACGAGTTTCTCTAGAAAAGCCTGTATAACCGGTATCTGTGTGGTTACATACCGGTGATGTTTTTTCTCTATAAAATCAGCCAGCAGGTCGAGGGGCCACGACTTATAATCGGTAACTGCATCTTCTTTAGCGGGCCTGGCCTCAATGGCTTCCTGTAACTGGTTGATCAATTCGCTGGCAGCAATTTTCTGCTCAGCACAGGCTGCTTCAATAGTGCGGTTGCCATTACAGCAAAAGTCAATTCCTGCCCGTTCAAATATGCCTGCCGCGCGGTAATCTTCCGCAACTATGGCACCAATATTACTTTCTTTGGAGATATTCATTTTTTATTCGTTTTTATTTTTATTAATTTTTATTGCTTTTTTTAAAAATTATCACCCAATAAGTATCAGGGTCTTCACACAATGCTTTGTATTTGTTCTGCGTGGCTTCAATAATTTATTATTCTATATTGCTTATTGAATATTTAAAGAGTGATACTGCTGTAATAAAAAGTCCAATTACCTTAATAAGTTCAGCGCCAACAAACCAAAAGTGTAAACTGGAAGAGGCAACAGGTTGCTGTTTGATATATTGTTCCGCACGTGTATTTAGTGCAGGCAATAACCATGCAGTCTGCAAAACAAGTATGACTATAATTATTAATAATGAAATATTAGGAACAGTAAATAACGACTTGCTGTACAACACAGCGCTGGTACAAACTATAATAGCAAATGCCCATTCCACTTTATTAAGTGCGCTAAATACCAGTTTACCAATATTCAAACCTATAGGAAGCGTTACACCAGGTGCACGGAACTTCAACCAGGCTTCCATAAAGCTGATCGCACAAACAAAACCGATCCATGTGAACAGGCAGCCAATGGCTATAGGTTGTTGTAAACTTGTGTTCATAATAACGGCTTTGCTGAATTGTTGCGATAAGAGTCGATTTTATACAGGAACATAGCAGCCATCTTATCGCCGCGCCATTTTGCTTCATCCGCTATTACTCCTTCAAAATGATTATCAACTGTTTCATGCCATAACTTCAACCATGTTTCAAAATGTTTTTTTTCTATGGGCAGTTGTGCATGCGGCGGAAAAGGACTTCCGTAATAAGTATGATCACCTAAAAGAACCGTTTGCCAGAAACGATACATCTTTTCGAGATGCTCGGGCCATCGGTCTTTAATAACGCCATTAAATATGTCGCCTAATAAGGCATCAACCCTGATCTTTCCATAAAAGGTGTCAACCAGTAATTTGATGTCTTCTATAGTTGCTATATCTTTTCTGTCATTCATAACTGTTCTATTGTTCTATGGAAAAATAGCGGAACATGTAGTACAACGCCCATCCGGCAAAACCAATGATGATGATCCATACCCACCATGGAATGCTTTGCGGAGTTTCACTGCCTTCGATCAGGAAAGACTTCTGATCACCTTTGCCATAGGCATTGATCATTAAAGGCAATACTCCATCCACAACTGAATGTTCTTTTATTCCTTCTACAGCTATAGCCGGACCATTGCGCACAACAAATGGTATTTTACGAATTCCTTCTTTACCTGTCGGATCTTTGCTGACGATCTTTAATACATGTTCGCCATCAGTGAGTTTGCGTGTATCCAGTTCAAAACTAACCGGCGACAACACCTCGGCAATGGGTTTCGTTTCATCGTCTATAAAAATGAATATGGTGCTTTTATCACTCATTTTATTCGTTATTTAAAATGAATCGTTTAATATGATGGTCCGATTTTTCGCCGGGGCGAATCAGCCATTTTACTGAGAAATAAAGTGTAAATACAACGATGGCCCCTGTTATATAAACAATCATATAATCCCATTTGCCTTCCGGCCCTGCGCCGTGTGTAATGCCTTTTAATATCTCGGGTTGGTTACGTTCGCATACCGGGCAGGCCGATAACCATAGTGCATTTAATAGCAGTGATATGGTTAAAAATATCGCTTTCATTATTTAGCTGATTTAATTTTTATAACCTCCATGATCTTCTTTATTTCTTCAGGCGTTACCTTTTTGCCATCGTTACCCCAGCTTGTGCGCTCATGGTTAATAACAGCAGCCACTTCATGTTCTGTCCATTCCAGGTTAGTGCCCACAGGTGTCATTACTGCAAAACCGGGGTTGGCATCGTAGCCGTTCATGATAATGTCTACATAAAGTTCCAGGTTATCGCCTGTTACAACAGCGCTTCCTTTCAATGGTGGAAATGCACCGGGCAATCCTTCTCCATTAGCCTGGTGACAGCTCTGGCAATTAGCTGTATATAAGGCTTTGCCATCAAGTTCCTGTGGAACCCCTGCCTCTGTAACCGCTTTCTTTTCTTCCTTCTTGTACAGGAAAGCCGGCGCTTCAGTACCATCGGGCAGTTTGGTTTGTTTGAGTGATTGCAGGTAAGCAAGCAGGTACATTGCATCTTTGGTAGCCACTACTTTGCCTTCCTGTCCCTTAAGAAATGCGGCTGGAACATTAACCACTTCATCTGTTTCAGACGGTTCCTTTTTGATGGTAAAAAGCCAGGGATAAGCAGGCATAATGGATTCCTTAACAACAATACGCGGGTTATACAGATGTACCAGGTTCCAATCTTTACCAGGCTGACGATTACCTACGTCTGTAAGGTCGGGCCCTGTACGCTCTGTTCCCATTAAGGTAGCGGTATTGCGCCAGGTATCGGTGCGGTGCATGGCTGCATAATCAGCAGCAAGGCTTGGGCGCGTACCCCAAACTTTGTCCATATCCAGGTTCCTGACCTGCTGGGTATGACAGGCAACACAGCCATTAGCAACGAATAGCGCTTTACCTTTTATTGCATCGGGGCTCATCTCTACTGCCCCGGGTAGTGGCCGGTTATTTTTCTGGTTATTAAGAGCTGGCATAATAGCTACCAGTACCGTAAGCCCCACAAAAAAGATCGTGGCAACACCAAACAGTTTCTTATGATTATCGAAAAATTCCATGTTATAATTTGCGAATAATGTTTATTTAATTGGTTGATCAGTTATAGTTGAATCTTCCAGTTTCTGAATGGCAGTTTCGCGAATGTCAACCACATTCCTTGTTGACATCATCTTGTACATATTATAGGCAAAGAACAAGTGTGACAACCACATAAGACTGCCGCCAATAGCCCGCCACAGCCAGTATGGCGCCATCATTACCACGCTATCAATAAAAGGTTTGCCTTCTATCCATGATAGTCCTCTCAGGGTGCTGCCATACATCAACGGAACTGTGTAGAACATCAGCCCGATCAATGCCAGCCAGAAATGTGCACCGATAGTAATTTGTGGT
>CAYLVR010000078.1:0-15090 GCA_964387165.1 uncultured Chitinophagaceae bacterium
ACCGCCCGGCAGGATTGGGTCCAAAAGCCTCTTCGGCCGAAATGGATCCGAAAACCTCCCCAACCTATTGATATTAATACCGCAGACACCTCTGCCTTCATTGCGCTTCCGGGCATCGGCAGCAAACTGGCCAATCGAATAGTATCCTTCCGAACAAAACTGGGCGGGTTTAATTCTGTGGAGCAGATAAAACAGGTGTACGGCTTACAAGATTCTGTTTATCAGCGCATCCTTCCCTTTTTAACCCTTAAATTATCGGGCTAACACTTGATAGTCTGTCAAAATATATCTTATTTTGCAGTCTTATGAATTTTGAAGTATCGGAGCTCACCTTGCAGGTGGCGCAGTCTGCGAGAGATTTTGCCCAGCAGTACATTAGGCCTTATGTAATGGAATGGGACGAAACACAGGAATTTCCCTTGAAAGTTTTTAAAGAAATGGGTAAACTGGGTTTTATGGGTGTTCTTGTTCCTGAAAAATATGGTGGCGCGGGGCTTTCTTACTTAGAATATGTTTCTGTTATACAGGAAATAGCAAAAGTTTGCGGATCAGTAGGGCTGAGCCTTGCGGCGCATAACTCATTATGTACTGGTCATATCATGACATTCGGCAATGAAGAACAGAAACAGAAATATTTGCCAAAGCTGGCATCTGCAGAATTTATCGGAGCCTGGGGATTAACAGAACCCAATACCGGCAGTGATGCGGGTAATATGAAATGTGTGGCCACTAAAGATGGTGACCACTGGATAATAAACGGAACAAAAAACTGGATCACTCATGGTATCAGTGGCGATGTTGCTGTTGTAATGACACGCACCGGCGATCCACGTTCAAAAAATAACTCAACAGCATTTATAGTAGAAAGAGGAACATCCGGTTTCAGTGGTGGCAAAAAAGAAAATAAACTGGGAATGAGGGCGAGTGAAACTGCCGAAATGATATTTGATAATTGTCGGATACCCGATAGCAACCGTCTGGGAAAAGTGGGTGATGGATTTAAACAGGCTATGAAAGTGTTGGATGGTGGAAGGATATCGATCGCGGCGTTATCATTAGGCATTGCTAAAGGTGCTTATGAAGCATCATTACAATATTCCAAGGAAAGACAACAATTCGATAAACCTATTTCAAGTTTCCAGGGTATAGCTTTCAAGCTGGCTGATATGGCCACCGAAATAATGGCGGCTGAATTATTAACGTTCCAGGCCGCTGATCTGAAAAATCGTGGTGAGAGCATGACCAAGGAATCGGCTATTGCAAAATATTACGCCAGTGAAGTGGCCGTAAGAGTTTCTAATGATGCCGTACAGATATTTGGCGGCTACGGTTACACAAAAGATTTCCCGGTGGAAAAATTCTATCGTGACAGCAAACTCTGCACTATTGGTGAAGGAACGTCTGAGATCCAGAAATTGGTTATTTCCAGAGAGGTGTTAAAGTAAGAAATCCCCCTGTAGTCTTTTGTTTATGAGTATCTCGCGAAGACCTCCTTTTTCAAAAGAGGAGAGCAGGCGAGCTAATCCAGAGGATCGATTTCTTCTGCCCCATATTTGCTAAACAACTCATCAATTGCTCCACCAAACATGGGGAACTTCTCCTTTGTATAATCTTTAATTACCTCAATTGCTTTAATCGCCTGCTCATCGGTAATGCCAGTAGAAAGCTTCAGCTTTTCAATGAGGTCCATCATGGTAAAATGTTTTATGCAACTTTAAGCATGCTGAGTTTGCTCTTGTTAAACTTGATTTCAGCATATTCCATATCTACATGAAGTGCAGTTTGTTTTGAAGAAGGAAGTTCAAACATGGCATCATTAAAAATACTTTCACAGATGCTGCGCAAACCTCTTGCACCTAATTTATATTCAAGCGCTTTTTCTACCATAAAATCAAGAACGGCATCATCAATTGTTAATTTAATACCTTCCAGTTCAAATAATCTACGGTATTGTTTGATAATTGCATTTTTGGGTTCTACCAGAATTGATTTCAGCGTAGCTGAATCAAGCGGATTTAAATAAGTGACAACAGGCAGGCGACCGAGTAATTCAGGAATTAGTCCAAAACTTTTAAGATCTCTTGCATTTACGTACTGAAGAAGATTTTTCTTCATGTTTTCCTGCAGTTCCTTATTTACATTAAATCCTATTGCATTAGTGTTTACGCGACGAGCAATTACTTTATCAATTCCATCAAAAGCTCCACCACAAATAAATAAAATATTATGGGTGTTTACTTTGATTAGTTTCTGTTCAGGATGTTTTCTTCCTCCCTGGGGGGGAACGAGTACGTCGGTGCCTTCCAGTAATTTTAATAATCCCTGCTGCACACCTTCGCCACTTACATCGCGGGTAATAGAGGGGTTATCGCCTTTACGGGCAATTTTATCTATTTCATCAATGTACACGATTCCTCTTTCGGCAGCAGTTACATCGTAATTGCAAACCTGTAATAACCTGGTAAGAATACTTTCAACATCTTCACCCACATAACCTGCTTCAGTAAATACGGTGGCGTCAACAATGGCAAAAGGAACATTTAATAATTTGGCGATTGTTTTAGCAAGTAACGTTTTGCCCGTACCGGTTTCACCAACCATAACGATATTGCTTTTTTCAATTTCAATATCGTTGTCGGCAGGCTTTTGCTGTAAACGTTTATAATGATTATATACAGCAACGGCCAAAACTCTTTTAGCATCATCCTGGCCAATTACATATTCGTCAAGGAATTTTTTTACTTCAACAGGCTTCTTGACATTTAATTTGAATTGTGTGGGAGAAGCGGACTCACTCTTCACTGTTAATTCCTGGTCAATGATTTCACGTGCATGATCCACGCAGTTTTCGCAGATATGACCTTCCTGTCCCGCAATTAATATTTTAACTTCGTCACGGCTGCGACCGCAGAAGGAGCAATGCAATGTTGTTTTCGCCATAATACAAATTTCTGAACTTTTCTGGTACTAGCAAGTCTTTATCTGGTCGAATCTCCTGTTTTGTAGGGCTGAGGGTTGACTTAAATCTTCTCGATCACTTTATCAACAATCCCATACTCAACAGATTCTTTCGCATCCATCCAATAGTCACGGTCAAAATCCTTCATTACCTGTTCGAATTTCTTCCCACAATTTTCTGCTAATATCCTGGCACTGATCTCTTTAACTCTTCTTGTTTGTTTGGCTGTTATCTCCAGGTCAACACTTACCCCCTGGATATGCCCGCCCAAACTTGGCTGGTGGATCATCACTTCTCCATGGGGATAGATAAAGCGTTTGCCTTTTTCACCGCCACTCAGTAAAATTGATCCCATAGAAGCCGCAAGGCCCATGCAAATGGTACTTACCGGGCTTTTTATCATTTTCATGGTATCATAGATCACCATTCCGCTGGTAACCACTCCACCCGGGCTATTAATAAAAAACCTGATCTCTTCACCTGGTTTATCGGCATCAAGCAAAAGCATTTTAGTAGTTACTTCTCTTGCAGTCTTATCGTCAACAGCGCCCCATAAGTGCACTGCTCTTTTATCAAAGAAATACTTTTCCAGTTTTTTGGTCAGCATTCCCATTTCCATTTTGCTTTCCTTTTCTTTTGGTTCTTCTTCTTCCTCTTCGTCATCCATCCTGTAGGGTTGCATATATTTTGAGTATAAATCCATGATAATAAGATTTGATAGTGAATGATTAGTCTTTCTTTTCTTTTCTTGGGTTCATAATAAGAACCTCGTCAACAAGGCCATATTCCTTGGCATCATCTGCAGTTAACCAGTAATCGCGGTCACAGTCTTTTTCAATCTGTTTTGGTGTTTTCCCAGTATGGAAAGAAAGAATATCGTAAAGGTTCTTTTTTACTTTTTTGATCTCGTTAACAGTGATGTCGATATCGCTTGCCTGGCCTCCAATTGCTCCGCTTGGCTGATGCATCATTACGCGGCTATGCCTTAATGCTGTACGTTTTCCGTGAGACCCTGCTGTCAGTAATACAGCCCCCATCGATGCAGCCATACCTATACAAATGGTTGACACATCGGGAGTGATATACTGCATGGTATCGTAAACACCGAGGCCTGAATACACGCTCCCGCCGGGAGAATTAATATACATCTGTATATCTCTTGTTCTGTCGGTACTTTCCAGGAATAATAGTTGGGCAGTAACAATATTGGCTACCTCATCATTAATAGGATAACCGAGAAAAATGATCCTGTCCATCATTAAGCGGCTGTAAACGTCCATTACGGCAACATTCATTGGCCTTTCCTCAATAATATTCGGTGTTAAATTAGTTACCTGGTGAGCTGTTGTATTTGAAGCGAATCGATTTGCCTGGTGTTTGTTATAGGCATTCAGGGTATTGGAAGAAATCTGCCTGTGTTTAACTGCATATTTCTCGAACTCATGCTGATGGTTCATATTGCTGATTTTCTTTTGTAATATTTCCGTTTAATCACCAAATCTCCGTCCAAACTTCCAAATAGCCAAAAAACTGACATAGTGGCGAAAATCCTCCGACGCTTCCGCGCCACCCCTTTTTCAAATATCTTCCTGTTCTTAGTAAATAAAGTCAACAAGCCGACCCTATCTTTGAAAAAGGGGGATTAGGGATGATCACGCATTCAACCTATCGCAGGGGGAATTTATATCTTAAACTGAAGAAGACGCTATCCATTGAAGGAGGTTTATCTAAAGATAGAACTATCTGAAGAGGGCTGTGTACTAAACTAAAAAGCCGGCATTCGGCCGGCTTTAATATGTTAATGATGATGGTGCTGGTGTTCCTGCGTCATCTTTGTAAAATCATCTACGCTTATTGATTTTTCTTCTTTCTGAACCTGGCTCTCGGCCCAGTCAAAAATCTTTTCAGTTTGTAAACGATGGAAGGCATCTTCAACAAACTTCCTGTCCTGCATCATTTTGTTCAAATATTCTTCCAGCCATGGCTGTTCTTCGCCCATCGCCTGCATACCCATATATCCGAACAACTGTTTTTTTGCAAATTCTTTTAGGTCCTCAGGCTTAACTTCAATACTCTGATCCTTCGCGATCTTTTCATTGATCAGCGACCATTTCAGTTGGTTTACAAATCCAGGGAATTCCTTTTCAACTTCTTCAGGAGTTTTCTGCTGTTCGCCGTTATTTTCTAACCAGCGCTTTAAGAAATTTTCGGGAAAAGTAATGTTGGAATGATCCAGCAGGCGATGATAAATTTCATGCTGTGCCTGGTTTTTTGACTGCTCCTGCCAGTATGCCTCGATTTCTTTTTTAATCTCGGCCCTGAAATCAGCTTCATTAGTTAGCTCCTTTGCAGGATAAACCATTTTAAACAACTCTTCATTTACTTCAGCTTTCTCAATATTATCATCATCATCTTCTTTTCCTTCCGGGTCTTTTTTCTTTCCATAAGCCTTCTGAAGCCTTTCAACCTGCTGGTTGATCATCTCTTCAGTAGCTTCAATTTTATATTGAGTGATCTTTTCCTTTGTAAGATCGGCGATGCTGAATTCAGGTTTCAACCCCACTTCAAAACCAAAAGTGTATTCAGCAGGATTGTTCACATCAAGCTGACTTGCATCATTCTCTGCCAGTGGCAGGGGCTGTGCAAAAATGTCAAGCTTTTCGTCGACCATATACTTAGTCAGTTCTTTTTCAACTGTTTTTAGCACTTCGTCGGTAAACACAGATTGACCGTGCATTTTTTTGATAAGTCCGGAAGGCACCATGCCTTTCCTGAAACCCGGTAAACTGGCGGTTTTGCTGTAATTCTTTAATGATTTTTCAAATGAAGACAGGTAGTCTTCCTTTGCAATCTTCACAGTGATCTTATCATTCAGCGTGCCTATATTCTCTCTGGTAACTGTAGCCATATTTAATCTTAAAACTTGAAAAAGGGGCACAAAGGTAAGGTTTTCCCTCTTATGCAGAAATCCTGAATTGCCGGATGATATTCGGATGGCCGGCCAGCCTTTAACACCTTATTATAATTTAAAAAAACACCCAGGGATATCTCACATTGCAATCCACACTTCGGCATTCGGATGTTCCATTCAGGTTTTTGTCGTACAACATGCCTGCTTCCATACTCCCTTTTGTATATCTTATACCCGGACGGTTAAGCTCCGCTTCGTAACTGAAACCTGTATTTAATCGCATATTGGCCTCACCATTATAATGATTTGTAAAACCACCTAATTTAAGCGTAATACCAATATTTAATGTATGATTTTCAACAATACCTAAACTCTTCCCGGCGCCGAAATTATTTTTGTACCATATTCCTCCACCGATGGGCCAATCCGGGAAATCAAATAAAGTACCAATAGCTAAGCTCCTGCTAACTCCCTGTGCGTTATAAATTACAGTAGGTTTAATTAATACACCCTGGTCAGCAGGATCGTAATCTGCTCTTGAATTAACGTAACTTAAATGAAAGGTAAAACGGCGTGGCAACCGACTATCGTCGCCAGCAGCGATTAATCCGTACATAGGTTCATTAACATGATGCGCAGCACCTCCCACCATCCAGTTATAATAACAAAACACCATACCTACCGACATGTCAAAATATGTTTTCCCTGCATTTTGAAATAATTCAAATTGAGAAGACATGCCGTTAGGGCCATCAATATCTATTTGGTCGGAAAATAATAGATGTTTGCGGTTGGCATTTGTTGAGCCGAATCCTCCCTGGAAAGCTACATTCACGAACCAATCCCTGCATGTATATTCATCGGATCCGAAATTCTTTGCAAATAATAAATACGCCTGTGATGTCTTTAAATATCCCTCATTAAATCTATTGGCCATTAATCCCAAACTCATTTTAGGCCCTTCAAGATAATAATCGGCCGATGCGTTATATGCCTGCAATGGTGCCTGCAGGTTAACCCATTGCATCCGGCTGTTAAAATTTGCGCGAAATTCATTTTTTCCTGTTCCTGTGAATGCAGGGTTTAAATATTGTGGCGAGTAAAAAAATTGAGAGAATAATGGGTCCTGGGCTACAACGTTACTGCTGATGCATAAAATAACCTGTAATAATATATATTTAGTAAAAGGCTTTGCCGGTAGTGCGATTGAACTTATCATAGTTATTATCTGAATAAAGTGAGGTTTCCGAAATACCTTGGCTTGCCATTATTATACGACATACCGCTCCACGGTTTTCCATTTTCAAATTCTATTTCCACTATCTTCCAGGTGTATGCATCCTGCGGCAATGCTTTTCCTGTATTCATATAGGTACCGTTCCATGCTACTTTCGGACTTCCATCTGCATTTAGTTCGGTAGTTTCAAAAACCACTTTACCCCACGCATCAAATACCTGCAGGCGATATTTTTTGATTCCTATTCCCTTTAATTTAAATGTTTTTAATTCAGCGTGGTTGCTTCCCGGGTAAAATGCATTAGGTATATATAATGATCCGGGCACAGGCACGATCGTTACATTAACAGAATCACGCGCAGTACAACCAGTGCTTTTATCTTCTACAAATAATGAAACTTTAAATGTGCCGGTGTTTTTATACTGATAAGTAATTTCACGGCCCGCTCGCTGTGGAGTGCTGGTATCGCCCACATCCCAGGTATATACATCAGCGGGCCCCTCAATGGAATTATCCCTAAACGTAAATGTATATTTTGGTTCACGCTGAAGTGCCGAAGGACTCACCACAATATCAGGAACCGGCAATGAATTAATAATAACTTTACCAGCCAAAGAACGACTGTTACATCCGGAATTGTTTTCTGCCATTACATATACTTCAAACTCTACCGGCGCCGGACTTGATGGCGGAGCTGTAAAATTATAACTAAAGGGATTTGCTGATCCTTCTATATTTCCATTAATGTACCAGTAATATGTTAATGCGCCTGCTCCTTCATTCACTGCACTGGATGTAAAAGTAACAGTGGTATCATGATTACATGTTTCAACAAGCATGGGTTGCATTACTGTTGAATTTACCCCGGGCAGCACAGTAATTATTGTAATGTCAGAATTTGCTGGTTCACAAACACCACTCTGTACAGTAGCACGATACCAGGTGGTAAACGTTAGATTATTATAACTGAGTGAAGAGGATGTATTGGAAACAGGGTCCCAGCTTTGGCCGTTATTAATTGATGATTCCCACCGCAGAACACTTCCCAGATAATTGGAAAGTGTTATTGTTCCATTATTTTGTGCAGGACAAACAGTATTATCTGCATTGGTATTTCCACCAATTGTTGGTGCCGATATTGTTGCAGTAACTGAATTTGTTCCACTGCAACCGTTAATTGTAACTTCTACCTGATAAACACCAGCGTGTTGTGGACCAACATTTGGAATAGAAGGGTTTTGCATTGTACTGGCAAATCCATTTGGTCCTGTCCATTGATATAGTGCGGCACCCGGCGAAGTTGCACTAGCGTTTAATAATAATGTGCTGCCCTGGCAAAGACCTCCGTTTGTCGTTGCAATTATTGAAAAAGGCGGGGTGTCTTTTAACTCAAATGGTCCTGCTTTATCGGATGTACAGCCATTGTATTTAACTGTCAGATCGGTATATAGTCCACCGCGTAACCCGGTAATAATAATTGTTCCATCGGGAGCAGAATTAAATTGCAGCGCCAGTTGCGGACTTCCATCCCTGGTATAATTAACCGTATAACTGGTAAGCGGAATTAATCCATTTAAAATAATTGCACCTGTTGCTGCACCGCAACCAATTGGATTTACCCAGGAAGTGCTTGCAATTACAGGAAGTGGAATAATTGATACAGTAGTTGTTGCTGCGGGAGATTCGCAGGCGCCTGCGTTTGAAGTAACCTTCACCTGGTAGTTACCTGTCATTGCTGCAGTTGCATTAGGAATTACAGGGTTTTGGTTGGCGCTGGTAAATCCACCCGGCCCTGTCCATGCCCACGTAACCCCACCTGCAAATGATGTTGATGCAAATAATTCGATACTACTTTTTAAACAGGTTGATGTTGTTGGATCAACTGTTGGTGCAACCGGACGAGGGTAAACCGTAGCACTAAAATTTGCAGATGGTGAAGGGCAATTATTCTTAATAATATTTACTGCGTATGAGCCGCTGTTACCCGGTACCGCAGAATTAATTACAGGATTTTGCTGACTGCTTGTATATCCATTCGGCCCTGTCCAGTTCCAGGTAATTCCCGTTTCTGATGAAGTAGCGGATAATGATAATTGTAACCCTTCGCAAATGGCTACAGCGGCTCCGGGATCAGGCGCCGGTGGAGGATTAGGATCTGTTAAATTAATCGGTCCGATGCTATTGGAATTACAACCATTGTTAAGTGCTGTAATATTAGTGTAAGTACCAGCGGTTAATCCACTAATTCTGATTACTCCCGATGAATTGGAAACCAGTGAAACAATAACAGGTGTGCCGCCATTTTTTGTATAACGTACATCGAAAGTGTACGAAGCTGTTAGTCCTGTTAATTCAATATAGCCGGTAGGCGTAGCACATGATGTAGGATTAGAAGAGCTACTGCCTCCTATATTCGGCACAAAGGAAACATTCACAACAATAGCGGAACGCTGGCTTTCACAATTAGTAGTGGTATTAATCTGGCTAACATAATAAGTTGTAGTGCCGAATGTTGCTGTAACAGGGGTGGGCGCCGTAGTGCTGGCAGTGCCGCCGGTAGCTGTAGTATACCATCTTAACTGGTGCCCCGGGCTTACTGTTGCTGTTAACGGAACCGCTGTTTGATCATCACAATAATTAACAGGTGAAACAACAACAGGCGCCGCAGGTTTTGGATTAACAGTAATTGTAAAGGTTTTAATATTCGGACAATTATTCAGCGTAGCAGTTGCAGTGATTGTTGCAATAATTGCCGAGCCGGTATTATTTACCGGAGTAAATGCAGCGATATTTCCTGAGCCGGTGGCAGGTAAACCTATTTCGGGGTGATCATTTGTCCAGGTAACAGGTGTGTTTGGTGTAGTAAGAAAATTAAAGGCCCCTGTAGTTTCGCTTCCGCAAATAACTACTGATCCCGGTACTGTAAGATCTGTACCTGTATTATTGGAAAAAGCTTGTGTAATTACTGTGCTGCCGCATTCATTGGTAGTGCTTAATTCTAATGTATGACTTCCTGCTGCTGCCGCAAGTGCGCCCGGATTAGCAACAGTTGATAATTCAGTACCATCTATTTTCCAGGAATAGGTTAATGCATTCGATCCGC
Source organism: uncultured Chitinophagaceae bacterium (assembly GCA_964387165.1). Lineage (GTDB taxonomy): Bacteria > Bacteroidota > Bacteroidia > Chitinophagales > Chitinophagaceae > Flavitalea. The sequence continues at coordinate 10,211 of CAYLVR010000078.1, forward strand.
AATTCGTAAAATCGGCGGTGGGAGAAATAGTTGTTTGTCCGCAAACAGTACCAATTGGATCTAAAGTAACTGTTGGTTTTTGTTTTACATGCACCGTTCTTTGTGAGGTGCTGTTGCCGCAGGCGCCGGTAATTCTTAAAGTGATGGTATAAATGCCGGGTGTGATAAACCTGAACGATGGGGTGGCAGATGTTGAAGAACCATTGGCATAATTCCATACGGGAGTCTGACCACAAAAATCTGAGGTATATGTTACATCCCAACTATATCCTGCACTTACACAGGAACCCAAAGTAGAAGAATTTGTTGTGGTTACAGTAGCGCCAATACAAACATCATCTTCATCAACTGTGAAAGAAGATGTGGTGGCGGGATTTACACAAATTGTTTTAGTAACGGTATGCGATCCGCAACCATTAGTAACAGTTAATGAAACATTATGGTTGCCAGGAGTTGAAAAAGTATGACATGGGCTGGCTTGAGTTGAAGTATTATTTCCTCCGCTTCCTGGATCGTCAAAGTCCCATAAATACGTTGCTGTTGTAGAGCAGTTAGCATTATAACCGGCAATGGTTTCGTTGGTAAAGCAAACCGCCTGGCCCGTACATGCAGGCCCATTACTGAAATTAGCTACAGGTTTACTGTACACTGTTATATTTCCTCCCTGGAACTCTTTTATATTACAGGCGTTTGCTGCAGTGATTTTTAAATTGTAATTAGGCACGCCAAGCGTGGCACAGGAAGAATTAGTATATGTATGAGTAATAGACTCGTTAGAATTAGTATTGTTAATAGGGTGATTCATTTGAAGCGTTTGCCCATCACCATATTCTAATAAATAAGTTGTACCTGTAGAATTACCCTGCCATAAATTAATTTGAACATTTACGGGAAGATCGGCACATCCTATGGTGGTTCCTGTAGTGCCGATACCAATATCAGGATTACTTTGATTGGCCACTACGTAAGTTTTTCTTCCCACGCAACCACCGGCTCCGTTGGCGGTAAGCACCATATTAAATGCACCGATAGAGGTATAAGTATGTGTGCGTGTATTGCCATTCGATAAACCAGTTTCTACAGGCGATCCATCACCCCAATCTAATGCGAAGTTTGATGCGCAGGCGCTTGCTGAATTTATTCTTACTGTAATAGTAAAATTTGGGTTGGCCGCGCTCGGGTTATTATTACAATTATTAAATGGGGCAAAAGGATTGTTTACATCTTCAAGGCTAATATCAGGTGCCTGCTGCAGATTAATTGTTCTTGTTTCGGCATCTGTACAGCCTTTTGCATCGGTAACAGTAAGCGTTGCAGTTTGTGAAGTGGTTCCGCAGCCAAATGCATTAAAACTATGTAATGGGTTTTGTACAGAAGATGTGCCGCCGCCACCGAATGTCCACGCATAAGTGTACGGTGCAGTGCCGCCCGAAGCTGATCCGTTTAATTGAACAGATGAGGCGCATACATTGCCCGAGGGAAATGTAAATGCTGCTGTTGGGGCACCTACTGTAACAACTACCCCCGGAGTGATAACTGTATTCCCGTTAGTGGTAATTGCAACGGTGTATGTTCCGGCTACACTCGCTGAATAAATTTGCCCGGTGGCGATATCAACACCATCTCTTCGCCATTGATAGCTGGTGCCTCCTGGCGATGCTGTAAGTGTTACACCGCTTCCGCTACAAATTGAATGTGGCCCCGCAGGAGTTATCGTTTGCGCACTGGTACAAAAACTTGCCAGAGATAAAAAGAAAACGATAAGGTACTTCTTCATTCACGAGTTGGTTTAGGGGGTAGCTTTCAACAGGGGTTGAACAGATAGGCAAGATAGTATATTTTGATTCTTGGTTCCTAATCCCGGAAGATGTGTTTTTCCGGGATTAGCCCGTAAAAACACGAGGTTTTCCTGATTGATGGTTCACCGTCTTATTTGTGCAGCCCATCGGTAATGCTGGGTGCTATTTCATAAAATAACAATGTCATTCCAAACTCACTCTGATTGTCTTCTGAAATGATGTAGCATGCTTCAGGGCGGCATAAATAAAAAGAGTTATTCCGGCCATTTCCAGGAATTCTTCTACAGCGCAAAGTAATTTATCAATAAGGCTATCTGTTCCTTCAGTGTACACAACATAACCTTCCAGGACCTCGAACCCTATTGCGGCACCCACATAAATAGCCCCGGAAATAATAAACAGGTTACGAATTCCCGGAGGCAGCTGAAGCAAAAACCGGAAAAAAAACATGCCCGCAAATATTACGAGAGCCATGTAGGGCAGAACCCAGGCATAATATAAAAATCCTGAATGGTCATTCACCAGCGGCCGAAGTTTATTAAACTGTTCGTGAATAGTCAGAGACTCATCGAGAGCAAGAAAGGAAAATATTATCCCGAGTGCAAACCAGTATTTTCTTGTGGGGTGCAGGCGGTCCAGCATAAGACCCACCAGTATAACAACCATCGCAGCGAGAAGAAGGAGTAAAGTTGAGAAAATGGTCTGGAACGAGGTTTCCATACTCGCATCGAAAAAAAAGAAAATTGCATTGCTCCAGAACTGATCTGTACCCAGGTATAATTTAAAATATATTCCGATAAGGTTCAAAAAAAGAGCCAGCAAGCAAACAATAAAAATCCCCCCGGTAAATTTCCTGCCTGAAATAGATAACTGTAAATGAGCGTTCTTATCCATCGTCTTAATTCCTTAATATTACTTAAAAGTGAAATTAAGATGAATTAATTATTAAATCGTGTAATAGTGTCTTTCGTGATGGAATTTTGATTAAAATACCAGTTATTCTATTGTCTCGGCATCATATCTATCCACCGTTTCAATACCCGGCAATCTTTTCAGCCTGTCTACGAGATCATCAAGTTCATCCTTATCATGTACGTACACTCTTACGTTTCCGTAAAACAACCCCTCTTTAGCTTCGATGGTCATCGCATTAATATTAATACGCAGTTCGCCGGAAATCAGATTGGTTATTTTATGAATTACACCCACATCATCCATTCCAACTATTTTTAAACCTGTTAAGAAGGAAATCTCCTTATTGCGGGCCCATTTGGTTTTAACCACTCTATGACCATAATTGGCCATTAATTTAGCAGCGTTCGGACAATTGGTTCTGTGTATAGTTAATCCTTTACCTGTAGTTACAAAACCAAATACATCATCTCCGGGAATTGGTTTACAGCAATTAGCTAAATGATAAACGATCCTGTCGCTGCTTTCACCAAAAATAATCAGCTCTGCATCTTTTTTAGGGGGATGGTGCTCCTTTATTTCAGGTAGAGGTTTAATTGGTTTTGGCGGCTCAAGCCTGTCACCTAATACCTGGAACTCGGATAATTCTTTTAAGTCGATTTGTTTAACCGCAACCTGGTAATATAGATCGAGTGATGAATTTACCTTATAATAATTAGCGACCACATCAATATTTCCCTGCGTAAAGGCGGCTCCCAAATGTTCAAGCTTACGCTGCACCGAATATTTTCCTTCATCGGCCACTTTTCTTTTTTCTTCTTTCAGCGCATCCTTGATCTTGTTTTTCGCTTTTGCGGTAACAACAAGATTCAGCCAGTCTTCATTGGGTTTTTGTTTTCCTGAAGTAATAATTTCTACCTGGTCGCCACTACGTAATTTATGGCTGATGGGCACTAGTTTATGATTCACTTTTGCGCCGATACACTGCGAGCCGATCGCACTGTGAATAGAAAATGCAAAATCCAGGGCAGAGGAGCCTACCGGTAACATTTTTACATCACCTTTTGGTGTGTACACATATATTTCTTCAGCAAGAAAACTCGTTTTAAAATCCTGGAGAAAATCCACTGAATCCGCATCCTGTGCATTTAATACTTCGCGTATCTGCTGGAACCATTTTTCAAAACGGCTCTCATCATTGGCGCCTTCTTTATATTTCCAGTGTGCGGCCAACCCTTTTTCTGCAATTTCATTCATACGTTTTGTACGTATCTGCACTTCCACCCATTTGCCCTGTGGGCCCATTACAGTTGTATGGAGGGCCTCGTAACCATTCGATTTCGGGTTGCTTAACCAATCGCGCAATCTTTCCGGTGATGGCGTATATTCATCTGTAATAAACGAATACACTTTCCAGCAATCTTCCTTTTCTCTTTCTGCAGGAGAATTAAGAATTACACGAATAGCAAAAAGGTCATATACTTCTTCAAACTCGACTCCTTTTTTCTGAATTTTGTTCCAGATAGAATGAATACTTTTCGGGCGGCCATATATTTCAAAATTGAATCCGGATTTCTCCAGTTTTTCTTTAATAGGGCGGATAAACTCATTAATATATCGTGAACGTTCGCGACGGGTTTCAGCCAGTTTCCTGGCAATTTCACGATAAGCCACCGGTTCAAGGTATTTCATCGCCAGGTCCTCTAATTCAGTTTTTATATTATACAGGCCCATGCGGTGTGCAAGCGGTGCATATACATAAACCGTTTCAGAAGAAATTTTTAATTGTTTTTCACGCTTCATGCTGTCGAGCGTGCGCATATTATGGAGGCGATCCGCCAGTTTAATAAGAATTACGCGTGGATCATCCGTAAGCGTGAGTAGTATCTTTTTAAAATTCTCGGCCTGCTGCGAGGCGGAAACATCTATTACGTTTGATATTTTGGTAAGCCCGTCAACTATACGGGCTATTTCTGCACCAAAGTTTTTTTCAATATCTACGAGCGTTACGTCTGTATCCTCTACTGTATCGTGTAAGAGACAGCAGATGGTTGACCGCACTCCAAGGCCAATTTCTTCCACGCAAATCCTGGCCACAGCCAGTGGATGAAGAATATAGGGTTCGCCGCTTTTACGGCGCATGGTCTGATGCGCATCGGCTGCCATTTC
>CAYLVR010000079.1:0-15039 GCA_964387165.1 uncultured Chitinophagaceae bacterium
GTTGTGTATGCACGGTTCTGGCTGTTCCTTAACCTGGCATGGGTTCTCGTGTGTTGGGTTGGGAATATGTATAATGAAAAATATATTAATACATTTGAATTATTCGCACGACGAACAACACGCATTTATTTTGGCTGGTTGGGAATTGTAATGCTATATTTATATTTCTTCCAGCAATTCCAACTTTCGCGGTTATTTATTTCCGTTACACTCGCAAGTATGGGGATAATGTTATTAGTTAACAGGTTCATTTATTTAATGATCAGGCATTATTTCCGCCACCAGGAATACCTGGTAAGAAAAGTTGTAATAATAGGATACAATGATGTGGCGAAAAAACTGGTTAATTATCTTGAGGAAGAAGGAATGAATACCGAGATTGTTGGCTTTTGTGAAGAGTCAAAAAATGTGCACGAACTTTCAAATTACCCTATAGTTGCAGGAATAAACGGAGTGATGGATATTTCAAAGCAATACCAGGTTAATGAAATCTATTCTACTATTGGCCCCGAGCAGGACCCCGATATTTATGAATTAATGATGCAGGCTGACCAGGAATGTATTCGCTTTAAAATTATTCCTGACCTTTCTTTCTTTATTAAAAGACCAGTGTATATTGACTATCTAAAAGATATGCCGGTACTGTCGATAAGAACAGAGCCATTAAATGATGTGGGCAATCGCATCAAAAAACGTTTATTTGATATTGGCATAAGCTTACTTGTTACCATATTTATTTTATCGTGGCTGGTGCCTTTAATGGCATTATTTATATTATTTGAATCAAGAGGGCCCATATTCTTTGTTCAGGAGCGGAGCGGAAGAGATAATCAGCCTTTCAGGTGTTATAAATTTCGCAGTATGAAAGTGAATAATGATGCGAACAATAAACAGGCAACTAAAAATGACTCCCGGCTCACTAAAATCGGTAAAATTATGCGCCGGACAAATATTGATGAATTTCCCCAGTTTATAAATGTATTAAAAGGAGAGATGAGCATTGTTGGACCAAGGCCACACATGATCAAACACACTGAGGATTATTCAAAAGTAATCGGGCAGTATATGATCCGGCAGTTTCTTACTCCAGGTATTACCGGTTGGGCGCAAGTGAATGGTTTTCGTGGTGAAACCAAAACCGTTCTCCAGATGCAGCAAAGAGTTGAACATGATATATGGTATATGGAAAACTGGAGCATCTGGCTCGATGTAAAAATAATGTTCCTTACTGTGTATAATACATTCAAGGGTAATAAGAATGCTTTTTAAGCTAAAGAAAATCCTCGCATCCTTTGCACTGCTTTCTTTTGAACTGGTTATTATTCTTGTTCTCTTCATTTTATCGCTTATCTGCTTTGTATATATTACCAATAATATATTCGAACTCAAAAATACCTCATTCGACCAACAGGTCTTTTCTTTCATCAGGCCTTATATTACCCAGTTTACCACTTCGGTAATGGTGGTGATCAGTTTTTTTGCGTCACAGCATTTTTTGTTACCTGCAAATATTTTACTGATTGTCTGGTTTCTTTTTATAACCAAACACAAGTGGTACTCGATCAGTGTTCCTGTGGTGTCGTTAGGGAGTTTTATAGTGATGTCGGGATTAAAGTTTTTTTTTCAGCGTCCGCGGCCACTGGGCCCCGTATTTGAAGCTGCACGTGGATTTAGCTATCCGAGTGGTCATGCAATGTCAGCCATGACCTTTTACGGTTTGCTTATTTATATCGTGTGGGATAGGGTGAATAATACTACCCTGAAGTGGGTATTAACTCTTTTCTTATTGATCGCGGTTTTCCTGATAGGCTTCAGCAGGGTATATTTACGCGTACATTATGCGAGTGATGTTCTTGCAGGGTTTTCTCTTGGTATTATATGGCTCGTTATTTCTTTATGGGTGATATCAAAAGTGGAGGAATATACAAAACATGAGATCCATCGTGCAGCTAATGACCAGTTAAATGCGTAAACTTTTTCCTTTATTTCTACTGTTATTTGCCTGTAATAAATCAAATCCGCAATCAGAACCGGTACCTGGAGGATTTGTAAAAATGCCAACGGTTATTTCATTAAAAAATGGGATGATCAATGAAACATCCGGTATTGCAGATAGTAAAGTAAATGAAGGCTATTTATGGGTGCAGCAGGATAGCGGAAATCCACCGCTTATCTATTTATTAAAGCACGATGGCACAATAACTGATTCCATATTAATAGAGGGTGCCACTAATCGTGATTGGGAAGATATCGCTCTCTCGGGTAACAGGTTGTTTATTGGCGATATAGGTGATAATAATGCAACATATCCTGATTATGCATTCTATAGATTTGATGAACCATTGCTGGGAACAGAAAGAGTAAGCAATTATGACAAAATAGAATTTAAATATTCTGATGGATCCCACGACGCAGAAGCTTTTCTGGTGGACCCTAATACAAAAGATATTTATATTATTACAAAAAGAGATACAAAATCGAAAGTGTATAAACTTGCCTACCCGCAAAGCACTTTATCAATGAATGAAGCGGTATTTGTATTTGATCTTAGTTTCAATGGTGCGGTAAGCGCTGCCATTTCTCCTGATGGGAAAGACGTTATTGTAAAAACATATACAACACTTTATTATTATACAAAAAATGCGACTGATGATATTTCAGTCGCATTAGCTAAAGTACCCTCTACACTGGATTACCAGATAGAGATACAAGGTGAGGCAATTAGTTTTGGCTCAGATAATAAGGGCTTTTATACATTGAGTGAAAAGGCCCTGAATATTACCCCTGCACTTAATTATTACAAGAGAAACTAGTATTACAATAGAAACCAGGAAATAACCATTGTTTATACACACCATCCCACCAATACCTGCGGCCTCAATACCGACCTGTTAATAATCTCCACCGCATCTCCCGGTATTTTTCAATCTGTTTTTCACATCAATTTTAGCCGGAACCAGGATAATTACTTTGTTCCGTAACCAACGTATCCCTGTGTAGACTTGCAGCCTTTTTGTGCAGTACATGATGTTATGCCAACGGCAGTTAAACATACCAGTGCAATAACGATAAGCGTCCTTTTCATTTGAAGGTATTTAAAGATGAATGAATACAGCCTGAGGGTCAAACGATCATCAGGAAATTCAAAGGACGGATCCGGACTGCCAAAGCTTTTAAACTTCAGTAGTTTCAAAAAGAAAGTAATACAAGGGTGTCAACTAAATAAAGGGGATTAACGAGGTTTGGATAAGTATAGGTCAAAGTAAATAATAAAATACTGTAAATGCAAGTCTCCCCGGAACTCTTTTAGAAACTTTTCTAATATATTGTGGCTGGAATTGGCCCGGCACCCGAATCCTATCGATGCAGGTTCATTTTATGGTCATTGAAGGGTAGTGTATCAACTTGTGACACTATCTGCCAGGGCCCCAAAATGGCTCTGAATGGCCCTCAGAATGCATTTATAGAGTGTAGCTGAAACGTGCTGGTTTGTTGCTATCCGTAAGCCCGTATTCTTATGAAAATGCTAACTTTTTACTAAGGAGTCCGGGCAGTTTTGGTGGAGCGGATATGCTTACATTTGCCATCCAGGTAACCATATCTAACATTTAATAAAGAAATGCTACAATTAATCAAGCCTTTGGCGGTAATCGACCTTGAAACTACCGGCACCAATTTAAGTACCGACCGTATTCTTGAGATCGCAATTGTGAAGATAATGCCCGATGGAACCAGGCTTATTAAGCGTAAACTGATCAATCCAGAAATGGCCATACCTCCATCCTCATCCGAAATTCATGGAATAACCGATGAAATGGTAAAGGATGCGCCAACATTCAGGCAGGCTGCCAACGAGATCAGGCAGTTTATCGATAATGCTGACCTGGCAGGATATAATTCCAACAGGTTCGATATTCCTTTGCTGGTGGAAGAATTTTTAAGGGCATCTCTTGATTTTGATATGAAAAACCGCAGGCTGCTGGATGTTCAGAAAATATTTCATTCTCTTGAGCCACGCACCCTTGCTGCCGCTTATAAATTCTATTGTAACAGTATCCTTGAAAATGCACATAGTGCAGAGGCTGATGCAACTGCCACATTCGAAGTACTGAAATCGCAGGTGGAAAGATATCCTCAGCTTGGATCAACAGTGGAAAGTATCCTGAAATGCATTGGTGAAGAACCGGTTGTTGATTTTGCCCGCAGGATGATTATGGAAAACGGAAGGGAGATATTTAATTTTGGTAAACATAAGGGACGTGCTGTGACGGATGTACTCAAAGCAGAGCCACAATATTACGATTGGATGATGAGAGGTGATTTTCCTCTTCATACCAAACAAAAACTTACTGAAGTTTTTAACAGGATGATGCTAAAGAAAGGATAAGCCTTGGAAAAGATTGTTATTATACCAACCTATAATGAAAAAGAAAATATTGCTGGTATCATCCGGGCAATAATGGATATGCAGCAGGGTTTTCATGTGTTGGTAATTGATGACGGTTCTCCAGATGGCACCGCCAGTATTGTAAAAGAATTACAGCAGGCCTATCCATCACAATTATTTTTAGAAGAAAGAAAAGGCAAACTCGGATTAGGCACCGCATATATTCATGGATTTAAATGGTCGATAGAAAGACGCTATGAATATATATTCGAAATGGATGCTGATTTTTCGCATAATCCCGCTGATCTCTCCAGGTTATATAACGCCTGCAAATATGAGGGCGCAGATATGGCTATCGGTTCAAGATATGTAAAAGGAGGGGGCACAATTAACTGGCCCCGCGATAGAATATTATTATCAAAAGGAGGATCACTCTATACCCGTATTATTACTTTAATGCCTATACGCGATACTACCGCTGGTTTTGTTTGTTATAAAAAGGAAGTGTTGGAAACAATTAACCTTGATGAAATTAAATTTCTGGGTTATGCATTTCAGATAGAAATGAAATATGCCGCCTGGAAGCTGGGATTTAAAATAACAGAGGTGCCGATATTATTTAAAGACAGAAAATACGGTACCTCTAAAATGCACAAGGGAATTATCAAAGAAGGAATCCTGGGTGTATTGAAATTACGTTTCTACAGCCTGTTTAAAGATTACGGCAATAAGGTTAAAAGATCTGCTTATTAACGTGCCGGCCGCTACCGGATGTTATTTTATGCAGTAATATTTTTCTGCTGACACTTTGCCTTTCGGCGAAGCATATTAGCAGAAGGGAATCATTCCCTGCACTCACCTCGCGGAGGCAATATATTAAGCCGCAGAAATATACCTGACCAAAGAACGTTTAGCCACTGGTAATAAGGTTTCATTTATAGGGAACACTAAGTCTGTTTCAATACAATACACCGCAGGATTGGGCATGTCTTTTTTCGTTTTAATAAGATCAGCCTTGATATTCTCATACGTATTTACAATACTTCTTTCCCAGTTATCAATGAACTCGGTGCGCATTGAACGGTATTTTTCATCCTGTTTGTGAATAATATTTAAACTGTATTGATATACTTTTGTGGTGCGGTATTTACCTTCGCATAAAAAAAAGTATCCTTCATTGATTTCCAGCGGGACCAACCCGACTGGAAATATATTTAACTGGTTTTCAACAAACTCATATATCTCTGTTCCGCTGGAAATAGTTGTTTTTATTTCTTCCGCTGCATAATTAATTATCTCTTCCAGTTCCTGTATCAACTCATCATCCTCTATCATTTGCTGATAAAGCATTTGCAACTTTTCTATCTGGATAATAGATAATTTTTTGGGGAACTGCTCTTGTAGAAATTTTTTGTTTTGCCTGAAAGCAACGAGATTGTTATAATGAAATATAACATCTGCGAGCTGGGGGTACAATTTATTTTGGCCAAAGTGTTTACTTACTTCCTGCAGATAGGCAAGTAAAGTGTATTTTTTTAATTCGAAATCTATGTATCCTTCGGTGAACCATGTTTCGGAAAGGGTTTTCATAATATTTTATTTCGTAAATAATGGGTATTAGTAATTTACGAAATAAAATCAGGATTGTCAATTGACCTCCTAACCGGCAGAGAATATTATGCTTTACTTTACACATGCCCGTTCTCTCCAAGGGAGGGATGAACATGTTGAACTGAAATCATTATGCTGTGTAACGGGGGCGATGGGTTAATACTCCCGTTCGGGGTTGAAGTTTTCGAGTTCTTTGGTTACTGCATTCAAGAAAGTGGATCCCAGTGCGCCATCAATGATCCGGTGATCATATGAAAGAGATAAATACATCATATGTCTTATCGCGATAGAATCTCCCTGGGCGGTCTCTATAACAACCGGGCGTTTTTTAATGGCTCCCACAGCAAGTATTGCCACCTGTGGCTGGTTAATTATGGGTGTGCCCATAATACTCCCAAAAGTGCCCACATTTGTTAATGTGAAAGTACCGCCTGCAGTATCATCGGGCACTAGTTTATTTGCACGTGCATCGTTAGCGAGCCTGTTTACCTGGCGGGTTAATCCTACAAGATTTAACTGATCTGCATTCTTTATTACGGGCACAATTAAATTGCCTGTTGGCAGGGCTGTGGCCATGCCGATATTAATATCTTTTTTAACGATCAGTTTATCGCCATCTATACTGCTATTGAGCCATGGATATTTTTTCAGGCATTTAATAACTATCTCAACAAATAACGGGGTAAATGTTATTTTCTCGTTTTCTCTTTTTTCAAAAGATTTTTTAATTCGTTCTCTCCACAATACTAAATTGGTCACATCCGCTTCAGAAAAACTGGTCACATGCGCGCTGATGTTTTTGCTGTCTGTCATGTGTTTCGCGATCATTTTCCTCATCCTGTCCATCTCTACTATTTCCACATTACCGCCGTACACAGCAGGATTGCTGTAAGGATTGGAAACGGGCTCCTGTTTGGTAATAGTTTTAGCAGGCGTTGTTTCAATAACAGAAACTTCTGCATATTCAGTTTTTGAACGACCGTTGCCATAAGATGAATTACCTCTGGCGGATACATATTGCAGGATATCTCTTTTGGTTACACGACCCTCATGACCTGAGCCCGGAATTGATTCCAGTTCCTGCATGCTGATGCCTTCGCTTCCCGCAATATTTAATACCAATGGTGAATAAAACCTGTTAGAGCCCCCGGTTGGCTTGTATTGCTGAACAGGAATATTTTGTTGCTGTGGTTGTGGTGGTGAAACCTGTGATGTTTGAGGCTGTACGGGTTCCGGGATATGATGCTCAACTTCAGGTGCCCCGGTTTTTATTCTGGCAATGATAGCTCCAACAGGAACAACATCATTTTCTTTAAATAATATTTCGTGAATAGTGCCTTCTGTAGTGGAAGGTACCTCGCTATCAACCTTGTCGGTGGCAATGTCGAGTACGGTCTCGTCCATTTTTACCTGGTCACCAGGATTTTTGTGCCATCTTAATATGGTGGCTTCCATAATACTTTCTCCTAGTTTTGGCATTACCAGGTCAATTATTGCCATAGATAAAATTCGTTTTAAAGGTGACAAGCACAGGAACAAAAATAAGGAATCCCAATAAAACTAACGCATGTTAGCGGGAGATAAACTTATAGAATGACCGCGGGGGATTTAAACTACCATTCATAAGGTACTCAGCTAATCAGCTATAAATTTCCTTAATAAATTCAGTGCGTTATTAGCAGTCATTTCAATATTGCGGTTGCGGTCATACCGTAAATTGAATAACTGCGTAGCCATCTTATTTTTATCGCCTACGGCTATCCACACCGTTCCTACGGGTTTTGTTTCTGTACCTCCTTCGGGGCCCATAACTCCCGATACTGCAATAACATAATCTGTCTTTAATAAGTCAAGTGCGCCGCGCACCATCGCTCTAACTGTTTCTTCGCTTACGGCCCCCATTGTATTTAATATTTCAGCATCCACTTTTAATACATCCTGCTTCACCTGGTTCGAGTAACTCACTACCGAACCATTATATACTAATGATGCTCCCGATTCGCGGGTCAGTAAATGTGCGATATATCCGCCGGTGCAGCTTTCTGCAGTACCAACGGTTTTATTTTTCTCTTTCAGTAATCTTCTTACTACTTCCGGCATGGTCATATCCTCGTCTGTAACCAGCCATTCTTTTACGGTTTCCTTCAATAATAAAAATTGCTCATCAAGCTCTTTTCCGAGGGCAATTTTATCGCTATCGGTTCCGGTTATTCGCAGGCGAACCATTCCGAAATTGGGCAGGTAAGCCAGTTTAATATGAGAAGGTAATTGTTCCTCCCAGTGCTGAATATGTTCTGCTAAAAACGATTCACCGATGCCTGAAGTCAGCAATGTGCGATGCAAAATAAACCCGGTATTAAATTTATTTTTAAGAATACTGATTACTGAATCCTTCATCATTCCCTTCATTTCATGCGGAACGCCAGGCATTGAAATATATACTACGCCATCTTTTTCAAACATCATTCCCGGAGCGGTGCCGCGTGCATTATGAATAACAGTGCAACCTGCGGGCACCTCTGCCTGTTTGCGGTTACGTTCAATCATCGGTCTTTTTAAAACGCGTTCAAAAAGATTGATAACATGCTCCAGCACCCCTTCATTAATAACCAGGGATGTATTAAAATAATCGCAGAGAAATGGTTTGGTAATATCATCTGCGGTAGGGCCGAGGCCACCTGTAATCAATATTATTTGCGAATGGGCCGATTCCTGTTCAAATGCTCTTTGCATTTCTTCATAATTATCGCCCACCGCTACGCGTTTTCTCACCCATATTCCTTCCTTATTTAATTCCTGCGCGATCCATGCACTATTGGTATCGATAACCTGCCCTATCATCAGTTCATCACCGATAGTAATCAGCGACGCCTGTATTTTCGCATTACTCATAGTTATTCATTATCAAGGTACGGGATTAAATACATCGGGAGTTGTATTGCTGCGTACAATGACCGCCGGGTTACCAGATACTGTTGAATAAGGAGGAATACTTTCTGTGACGAAGGCGCCTCCCGCGATACGCGATCCTCTACCAATAATTACACCACCAACAATTATGGCATGTGGTCCTACCCACACATCATCTTCGATAGTGGGAAACAGCGTATGTCTTTGACCATCTGCTGAAAGTTTGTCGCGCCTTCCCAAAGTTACCCCATTAAAAAAAGTGACATTTCTACCAATAACGGCGTCTTTATTGACCACAATTCCCCATCCATGAGTGATTTTGAATCCCCCGGAAATTTTTGTTGTCCAGGGCAGGTCAATTCCTGCTCGATTGCACGCCATTCTATGGAGCCACCGGAAATAATAATGAACCGGTTTTAGCAAGGGCGAACCTGCGGTGGCCTGGCACATACGAAAGGTTACCATGGGGCGATAACTTCTATCGAATAAATATCCCGTAATTACATACCTCGTTTTATATTTCCCTTTAGTGCGGTGCGTATCATCCTTTAAAGCTTTTGGGATCATAATTTATTATTTGTTCACCATTCCATCAATGCTTGCTTTGCCCGGACCAACTAAAAAGATCACCGCAAAAATCAGGAGGTACAAAGTAGGCATCTCAGCTTTGCCGAAGATGTCGTAGCCATGACCAATACCAACGGCCACAGCCATATTAATGACCAATATAAGTGCAGCATACCTGGTAAACAACCCAAGTATCAGGAGAATTGCGCAGAAGAACTCAGCAAAGATTGCCAGCACAAGAGACGTGGTTTGCCCCATCCCCAAAAAGTTGACGAATTTCTCAGAATACTGGTTGAAATTAACGAGTTTGCCATACCCGTGAGATATGATCATTAACAAGCCGGCACCCACCCTTAAAACGAATAATGCAGTATTAAAAGCAGATGCAGAGTATTTAGTACTTAGAAGTTTTTTCATGGCGATTAAAAATTTTACCAAATGTAAAGGAAATTCATAGCTATACTATTTGTCAGAACGAATTGTTAATCCTGCTATTTATCCACAGGTGTTTGGAACGATGTTTGGTCACATACCAAATATTTAGAACCTTTACGATTGCCGTGAATAGGCCTTAAAACGAATAAATTACCAGATGAAGCAAGCGCCTGTATTACTACTGATGATCGGCCTCTCATATTTTTCATCAGCCCAGCAGACCCGTTTCCTGAATGATCCCCAGGCAACCTTTAACCAGGCTAAAGAATTTTTTCAGAAAGAACAATACAGCCTGGCCTACCCGCTACTGAAAGATCTCCAATTAAAGCTCCGTGAAACCGACAGGAGTAATGACGCGCTCAATTACCAGGAGATCAGGTATTACACCACTGTATGCGCCCTCAAACAAAATGAAGAACGTGCAGCTTTTACCGCCCAGGAGTTTGTTGACCTTGAAGACAATGCCTCGCTTGTTCAAAGTATGAGCTTTCACCTGGCTGAATATTACTATCGTAAACAGGATTTCTCCAAAGCAATCGAATCTTACGAAAAAGTGATGATCTCCAATTTAAGTGATGAAGAAATTTCCGATTTAAAATTTCATCTTGGATATTCTTATTTTACCGTACAAAGATTTGAACAGGCAAAACCATTGCTGAATGCCATCAGGCAGATACCAAAAGATCCTAATTATCTTGATGCCAATTATTATTATGGCTTTATTTCTTTTTACGATCATAATTACAGTGATGCGCTTGAGGCATTTACCGTTGTTGAGGAACAGGACAGGTATAAAAAAGTTGTTCCCTACTATATTTCCACAATAAGATATTCTTTGAACCAGCAGGACCGCGCCATAGAATATGCAGAAAATAAATTGAAAAATAACAATGGACAGTATTATGATCTGGAAATGCGCCAGCTTGTTGGTCATGGTTATTTCCAGAGGAGACAATTTGATAAGGCGCTCCCTTATCTGGAAACTTATGTAACACAATCGAAAAAGGTAAGCCGGCAGGATCTCTATGAATTATCATATAGCTATTACTACACTAATAACCTGCCCAAAGCCATCGAAGGGTTCAAACAATTAGGTGGTAAAGAAGATTCACTTGCACAAAATGCAATGTATTTACTGGGAGACGCTTATTTAAAGACAGGCCAGAAAGCCAATGCACGTAATGCATTTTTATTTTGTGCAGCTAATAGCAGCAATGCCAAGCAAAAAGAAATATCACAATATAATTACGGTAAATTATCATATGAATTAGGATACCAGGATGTGGCGCTTAGTGAACTGCAGAAATTTATCCAGGCTTATCCGCAATCTGAATATAATGCAGAAGCAAAGGATCTGTTAGTGTCGGTACTGGCCAATACAAGTAATTACCAGGAAGCGCTGACGTTGATCGACCAGATGAGGAACCCATCATCGGAGGCCAAAGCTGTTTATCCGAGAATATTATTTGCCCGTGCATCAGAACTAATTAACGACGGCAATTTAGCAGAAGCAAATACCTTACTCACTAAAGCCGAGCGGCAGCCAAATAACACCTCGGTATTACCGATTGTGCAGTTCTGGAAAGGAGAAATTGCTTATCGTACCAATAATACTGATGAAGCTATAAGATATTATTTTGATTATTTAAAGAGCGGTGCAACAAGTGGAGAAGCAACGCCCACACATGCTAAATATAATCTGGGTTATTGTTTTTTGAAAAAAGAAAACTACAACCAGGCGCTCGGTTTTTTTAATGAGATACTTACCACACCAAGAACAAATTCGGGTCCGGTTGAGCAGGATGTGTATCTGCGCACCGCAGATTGTTATTATATGAACCGGGATTATAAACGTGCAGGGAGTATGTATGATAAGGTACTTGGTTTTTCGTGGCCAGCATCTGACTATGCAACTTTTCAAAAGGCAATGATAGAAGGGGTAGGCAGTGGCAAAAAGAAGATTGATCTTTTATCCTCTATGTCGCGCAAATACCCGGCATCGCCATTGCGCGCGGAAGCAAATAGCTACCACTTACCTGGCTAATGAACAATACCGCGAAGCCATTCCATTTTTAAAGAACGTGGTTAACGATCCGAATGAATCTTTAAAACCTCGTGCATACCTGCGCCTGGGGATTGCTTATTTTAATTTAGATAATAATGCTGAGGCGTTAAAACAATATTCTACTTTATTACAGCAGTTTCCTAATTCTTCCGAAGCCGAATCTGCACTGGAAAATGCAAGAACAATTTATGTAGATGAGGGACGTACATCCGAATATGTTGAGTTTGCGCGTAAACTGGGAAAAGAAGTTTCTACATCACAGGAAGATGAACTGGCTTACCAGGAGGCAGAGGTTCAATTCAATAACGGAAATTTCCCTGCAGCAATAAAAGAATTTGAAGAATATCTTCAGAAATTCCCCAATGGCAAATATTCGCTTGAGGCACAATATTATAAGAGCGAAATATATATGAGCCAGAAAAACTGGGCCAAGGCTGCAGAAGGATACGAAGCGCTTGCAGATCGTGTTCCACATAAATTTGGAGAGAAATCTTTATTGCAGGCAGCACGTCTCAATTTCTTTGATCTTAAGAAATATGAGAAAGCTGAGACCTATTATTTAAAATTAAAAGATTTTGCTGGTAATGAGGAATCAAGGCTGGAAGCGATGAGAGGATTATTACGCAGCCAGTACCAGTTACAGAAATACACCGATGCGGTAGAAAATGCAAAAGATTTATTGTCGCAGAAAAGCGCTGGCTCCGATGATAAGGTGTTAGCTAATATGGCTATTGCTAAATCGGCACAGTTAGACGGTAACTGCGAGCAGGCAATTACTAATTACCGCACGGTCGCTTCGTTAAGTAAAGCTGCTTATGGCGCTGAGGCGAGATATGAAATTGCCAATTGTTTCTATACACAAAACAGGTATTCAGATGCCGAGAAGGCTTCGTTTGAAGTAATTAATAAATCGGGCTCTTATGAGCTGTGGGTAACGAAAGCGTATATTTTATTGGGAGATGTGTATGTTAAGCAGAAAGATTATTTTAATGCGAAGGCTACTTATAAAAGCGTGGTGGATAATGCCAAGATGGAAGATTTAAGACAGGAAGCTGAGCGTAAATTAAGCCAGGTAACAGAAGAAGAAGGTAAATCCAGTAAAGTAGAAGAATGAACCGCGTTCCCCATTGTGCCGGCAGTAGCGCCTCTGGCGACGTACGGCAGTCATTAAAAAAAATTATTAACTCCTGATGAAAAAATTAATTATAATATTATTCATTACCGGCCCGGTTCTTCTTTCTGCGCAGGATGGCCAAAAAAGAAAAACCATCGATATTACTTCGACATTTAAGCCCGTATTACGCGAGCCGTCAAAATTGAATTTTAACGCTTCTCCTGTAATTACAGATACTGCGCCGAGGGTATTAAAATATAATATCCCTGCCGAGAATCTTTTATTTGCTTATCAACCTGCAGAATTAAAACCATTATCACTGGATAATGATTCATCAGCGGATTGGGGTTATAGTAATTTTATTAAAGTAGGATTGGGGAATGTTCACCAGCCTTATATTAAGGCCGGATTTAGTTTTGGCGATGGCGAGAGTACCTTTGCCAACCTGTTTGCTGAACATTATACTTCTAAAGGGGATCTGGCTTTCCAGAAAAACAGCTTAACAAAAGTAAGCGCAGCCCTCACTCATAAAACACAAAATAATTTGGAATGGAACGGGGGACTGGGTTTCAGCAGCGATGATTATTTTTTATATGGATTCAGACCAAGTACATTAGAATTTACGAAAGACGAGTTGAAACAACGCTTTCAAACTATTGAGGGCCGCGTTAGTTTAAGAAATATTACGCCTACTTCTTCTGGTATAAGTTATAATCCATCTGCACGTATTTCGGTATTCTCAGATAATCACGATATCAGGGCAACAGAAGCTAATTCAGTCTTTAATTTACCCGTATCTAAAAATTTTGGTAAAACCACTGCATTTAATTTGGGATTAACAGCCGATCTAACCCATTACCGCAACGATGCAGCCATAAAGACCGTTGAGAATAATAATATTTTTATGATATCGCCAACGGTATTATTTAAAACCCCCAACCTGTATTTGCAGGCGGGAATTATTCCTTCATGGGAGCGTAGTTCATTTAATATGCTGCCGAATGCCATGGCCGACATTACCACCAACGATCAAAGATTTACTATCCAGTTGGGTTGGATTGGATATTATAATAAGGGTTCTTACCAGAGATTTGCATCTATCAACCCCTGGCTGGCACAACCCGATTCCTTAATGAATACAAAAGTGACTGAATTCTATGCAGGATTTAAAGGGTCCGTTTCAGATCATTTTAGTTATTCTGCAAAAATTGGCCACCAGCAGCATCGTAATATTCCCTTGTTCCTGAATGACAGTATCGATGGAAAAACATTTTATACGGTTTACGAGGGGCGTTTAAATATACTGCAGCTGCATGCTGAAGCAGAATACAGGGTAGGCGAAAAATTGAATGCCAAGGCGATATTTAACCTGAATATATTTAACGAGAAAGAAGAAGCAAGAGCCTGGGGGCTATTACCTTTCGAGTTTACCACCCAGGTTAGATACGAAATTTTGAAGGATCTCTTTTTAAGGGCTGATCTGTGGACATGGAGCGGCGCCCGTTATAAAGATAAATTTAATGTTCCCCTAAAAGGTGAGGGTGCGTTTGATCTGAATGCCGGCGCTGAATTCCGGATTAACAGGAACTTCAGCGTATGGTTGCAGATGAACAATATCTTCAATAATAAGTACGAACGCTGGCATCAATACGAGGTGTTTGGGTTCAATATTCTTGGAGGAATTGTATATTCGTTCAATAAATGATCAGCCTTGTAAAAACATATTTGCTGCAGCATAAAAGCGTGAGCATTCCCGGTTTAGGTACTATTTACGTGGAAAGAATTCCTGCGCAATCCGATTTTGTTAATCGCCAGCTACTGCCTCCATCATATCATTATCGTTTAGACCGGTATTTTGATACACCAGGTAAAGACTTTTTTACCTTTCTTTCTGCCAGGAAAAACATGAGGGATTTTGAGGCGATGCGCGCATTTAATGAATGGGCGATG
>CAYLVR010000080.1:0-14982 GCA_964387165.1 uncultured Chitinophagaceae bacterium
TGTAAAAGAGAAAAACAACAGTTTCGTAAACTTTATAAACCGTGTAGTAAATAAAAGTTTCAACTGGACATTTGGGCATAAAAAGCTAAGTCTTTCTATCGCATTCGCATTTATGGGACTTATATTATTTTCTAGTAGATGGCTAGGTACGGAGTTCCTTCCCACTTTAAATGAAGGGGCATTATGGGTAGAAGCAAAACTTCCCATGAGCAGCTCTTTAAGTGCCACAACGAAAATGGTTGGCGTTTTAAGAAAAGAGCTGATGCAATTTCCTGAAGTTGATGGAGTATTAAGTCAGACCGGCCGAAGTAATGATGGTACCGACCCAAGTGGTTTTTATTATGTGCAAATGCAAGTGAATTTAAAACCGAAAAAAGAATGGAAAAGAAAAATAACCGTCGACCAGTTGGTAGAACAAATGGACACACGCCTTAAAAAATACCAGGGTATAGGTTATAATTATTCTCAACCTATCATCGACAATGTGGCGGAAGCCGTTGCAGGTATGAATGCAAATAATGCTGTAAAAATATTCGGCGACGATCTTAATACATTGGATAAAATAGCAAATGAGGTATTGGAGCAAATACAACATGTGCCGGGAATTAAAGATGTAGGTATTTTAAGAAATATCGGACAACCCGAAATAAGTGTTGTTCTCGACGAAGAAAAGATGGCCGTGTATGGTGTAAACAAATCAGACGCCCAGGCCGTGCTTGAAATGGCCATTGGTGGTAAAACAGCCACAATTAAATACGAGGGCGAGAAAAAATTTGATGTACGTATCAGGTACCAGGGTGATTATCGAAAAGATGAGCAGGATATCGCGAATTTAATGGTCCCTACATTACGTAATGAAAAGATTCCTTTAAAAGAAATTGCGGCCATCGATAAAATAACAGGACCTGCATTTATTTACCGTGATAATAACAAACGGTTTATAGGCGTGAAATTTACCGTACGTGAAAGAGATCTTGGAAGTACAATTGCCGAAGCGCAGCAGGAAGTAAACAGGCATGTAAAAATGCCCGAAGGTTACACTATTGGATGGACAGGTGAATTTGAAAACCAGGTAAGAGCCTCAAACCGGCTCGCGCAGGTTATACCTGTCAGCTTAATTACCATATTCATTTTATTATTTATTATGTTCGGCAATGTGAAAGACGCGGCGCTGGTATTAGTGAATGTACCATTCGCATTAATTGGGGGTATTCTTGCGCTTCATATTACAGGAATGAATTTTGGTATTTCAGCAGGAGTGGGATTTATCGCCCTGTTTGGCATCTGTGTGCAAAACGGTGTAATACTCATTTCAGAATTCAATAAAATGCTTAAACAAAAAGTGCCTTTAATTAATGCAATTAAAGAAGGAGTGAAAATGCGGACAAGACCAGTTGTGATGACTGCAATGATGGCTGCTATCGGATTATTACCCGCTGCTTTATCTACGGGTATTGGATCTGAATCTCAAAAACCTCTTGCTGTTGTAATTATTGGAGGATTAATTACTGCCACAGTTCTTATTCTTTTAATATTTCCAATAATTTATTGGGCTTTTTACAGGAAGACGTATAGTCATTATGAAAATATGTGAAGATGACACACGCGGAATAGTGCATACATATCAATACTCTCTTCCTTCGGAGGTTACAGCACGCTGATAAACAGAATAATTACGCTCCTCAGCCGGGGCGAGCTACGTAAACAAAAATCCTCAAAGTCGAATGACCTTGAGGATTTTTCTAATGGCACGATCTTAAAACTACATATCCCTTCCTTTATCTGATTGAGGTCTGCCAGATGAACCTGACCTTTTCTGATCAGCATCACTTTCACGATCCGTGTCAATATCTGATTCTAAATCTCTTGATACTTTCTGATCTTTTCCTGCCTGACCCTGTTGTCCCTGTTTACTTTGATCCTGTTGATTGCCCATATTAGACCTTTGTGTATCCTCGTTCTGCTGTGGCTGTTGGCCTGAACGGCTTTGATCATCTGACTGACGTCCCCCTTGTTGGTTTGTTGTGTTTGCCATGATTAAAAGTTTTAAAACTGTTTCTAATAAATTGACAGCATAAAGGGTTAAATAACCATGCCTGCCTTAACTGTGCCGGAAACAAAAACCAGCCGATTTCATTTGTAGAAGCAATTCATCAACTAAAAAGGGTATCCAATGGCCAGGTTAAATATGAGATTTTCTTTTCGCCATTCACTTTCCCCGAATTTAATATTTTTAATTACCCACCTTTCGGATTCAGATAACCATGGCTTACGTATCGGGAACGCTGCATCAAGTCGTAATACAAGAACAGAAATATCTACACGTACACCGAGCCCCGTTCCCGCGGCTAACTCTTTTAAAAAGTTGCCGGAGAACCTGGCGCCGGGCTTATTTGGATTATCGTTATATAGCCAGATATTCCCCGCATCAACAAACAGGGCTCCGTAAACAGGTTTAAATATCTTGAAACGCAATTCCGAATTTATTTCCAGCTTTGCATCACCCGTTTGATCGGGAACGAAAGAACCTTTCTCCCCTAGTCCCGGTGCACGGTAAGTGCCCGGACCAAGCGAACGACTCCTGAACGCACGTAAACTATTATTGCCGCCAACAAAAAACTGTTTAATAAATGGCAACTCATGAGAATTCCCATAAGGGATGCCTGCCCCGAGAATTATCCTGTTCGCCCAAACATTATCGTTGCCCAATTTCCGGTAATACCTGAAATCAATCTCCGTCTTTACATATTGCGAAAATGGCGCGCCAAACAAGCGGGCCGTATCTCCATCTTTAATCACATTTCTTTTTATCAATCCGGCAATATTACCAGATACGTCAATTAATCCATTAAAATAAAAAGCATTATCCGGAACGCGCCCCACTAACTGGTTAAATAAATAGTTATAATTAGCGCCAAGGATAAATTGTGTATCGATAATTTTCTGAAGAGTAGGATTATTGCTTAAACTGTCAAGATACAATTGCGATACATTTACCGGCTGCACATATTGTACACTAATAGGATATAGTGTATGTTCCTTCTGCGCACTTTCTTTCCAGATATAACCATAACCTCCTCTGAAGGAATTTAAAGTGTATAATTTCTGTCGGTTCAACCAGTCGTATCCCAGCAGAATATTTGTACGCGGCACAAATCCTCCCCGTGGATTAAGGTTTATAAATGGAATAACAAATCTCGGAATCGCAAGGTTGGCTTCCGCCCCTAACCGATAGGTATTAAATCCACCGAACTGGCCGCTCACCTGTACTTCGGCGCCTGCCGTTGCATTAACAGTTAATATTTCTCCTCCCCTGAATGTATTTCTATTCGTAAATCCAACCGTCAATTGCGAACCGGTAAGATTATTCGATTTTGTACTTCCTCCAATCTGTGCCCTTAAAGATTTCTTGGGCATAGGTGTCAGGTAATAATACGCATCCAGCAAAGTATCGCCCGCAATTTCAAAATTGTTTTTTACAAATTTAAATATTCCCAGGTTGATGAGGCGATTAAGGGTAGCATTGTGCTCATTTCTTTTATAGATATCATTCTTATTAAACTGCATAGCCTGCTGGAATAATTTAGGCTTATAAAATTTAGAAGAGTCAATCACTAAATAATCATAATGCATTACTCCGTACTTCCTGCTGGTATCTCCTTCAGTACTATTTAAACTGTAGGTGGGATAAATCACCACATCGTTGATTCTGTAAATTCTTTTAGCTCTCGCAGGCATATTCACTTTTTTCTTTACATAAAGATCAACCTTATTATTCCCTATTGTAGTGTCTGCATCGACAATCAGATGATCTTCATTAAAAAAATAAAAGCCTCTTTGTTTTAAGCGGTTATCAATTCTTGCCCTTTCCTCTTTAATAATACCGAGATCAAATGCTTCGTTCTTTTTTAAGAGGCTCCTCCTGGTTACCCGGTTTATGGCATCCTGCAGGTCTGAACTATCTTTCTCAAATTCCACTTTATTAATAGTATACTGCGGACCTGGTATGACCTTATAAATAGCTTTAGCCCGTCTTTTTTTTATAGTTACTTCCCCATATACTGTGGCCCTGAAATACCCGCTGTTCTCTATATTATTCTGTAATACCTGGTTATTTTTCTCCAGGTTAAGATCACTCAGTACAACAGGAGCCTCTCCCATATTTTTAATTATCCTTTTTACAGATATTTTTCTTTTGGGATTGCCACCAATATTATAAAACCATAATTTGGGACGTAACCCCAAAATACTTGCGTTAGGCTTAGGTCTCGTAAGAGGAGCAAGCTGGTCCTTAATTAATTTTCGTTTTTTCTTGCTAAGTTCAGGCGCTTCTACATTGATTTCAGCCCCCGTATATAGAGATTCATTCGCAGGAAGATACTTTGTATTATTACACGATACCATTCCTGTTGCCAACCCCAGGGCCATCAAAGTATAAAATATACTGCGGATCTTCATTAGCTGTTGTTCGTTTTTCTTTGTGGTTTCTTTTGTTTTGGACTGTGAAATAATTCCCTGAACCGATCATAATCGAACGTAATAATAAAATTTATTCCCGTTTCAATTATATACCCATCTAATTGTCCCTCGTATTGATTTTTTCGATAACCGCGAATCATATACCTTCCATCTTTACTTAATAAATAATCCAGCGCTACATTACCTGCCAGATTATTCCCGCGCGAGGTAGAATTTTGTGGACCTTCCAGTTCAAAATTATTTCCTACTGTAACCCGGAGTCTGTCGTTCAATAATTCTTTGGAAACAGAAACATTCAGATCAGTGCGGTTCTCTCTTGAGCCCGTAGTATAATCTTCCGTTGAAGCAAGATCGAAATTAAGATCAACTCCTGAAATTAAATCGGCTGCGAGGCTGTTTAATTGCTCAGTCAACAACCTGCTAACGCTTTGCCTGGCCATAGTTCCTGCCGTCATAGCATCACCACCACTGGCAAAAGGATTTTCAGCAACAAACCTGTTCAATAATAATAAAGCAAATACCTGTTTATTTAATTCAGATGGCTGAGATTTCAATTGTACTAATCTCGCACCTACCATATCTGTTACTTCCGGCGATACATTAAATTCTACTGAATCCTCACCCGGAAGGTTAATATCAAAACTAATATCGGGTTTCAGCATTTGCCCCTTTAATATCAGACCTACGTTAAAAGGTATTTTCTGTTTATAAATATTAAGATTGGCAATACTAACCTGGTCTTCCACCAAAGTAATCGGTGCAGTATTCGCAACATAAATGGCAGTTAAGTTCAGATCGGCCTTTGTAGGTTCGCCAAGCCAGGTTATTTTGCTGCCCTTTTGAATTTCGAATTTTCGTTTTAATAAATTAATAGACAACTGGTAAGAGCCTTCTTCGATTTCATAATTACCGGCCAAAGTAGTTTTGCCACTGGGGTCAATACCACCCGTAAGTTGGGCAGTACCCTTAACATTCAGGAAATCTCCATTGCCTTCGTCTATTACCAAAGTAAATTCTGCATCCTTACTGGTTTCAATATTTACGGAAATATCCATTCCTGTTATATCAGACTGGCTGAGAGAATCAACCATAGTCAATTGTAATGTGGTGTCTGCTTTTAATGAATCTATATCAACAAAACGAACAATTCCTTCTCTATCCACAACCCCGGGGTCGGATTGAGGCATCACAATAGTCATTTTCGTTTTTTCATTCACGGTAAGGCTGCCATCCACTTTAGGATTTGCTTCTGTACCGCCTATATGCAGATCTGTATCAAAAAAGAACTGCCCGTAAAACAATTTGTTGTTTTGTTTGGTGCTGTTAAGCGCCTGGAAATTATCCGCGGTTAAATCGAGATCGAGTTTATAATTAGTGAAATTGGAAGTATGTGCCCAACCGTCAATCACCATTTCATTTTTTGCAGAATCAAGGATAGTGAAGGTATTGAATTGAATTCCTTCATTGGTAAACACCGCAATACTCTCATCATTAATTGTAAAATAGCTACCAAGCATTGTTGGAACAAAGCCGACGCCATTAAAATTAATTTTTCCATCTATATTAGGTTTGGCAACTGTTCCGTCGAAAGTAAATTTTCCGCTAAGGTATCCTGTTCCTCTGTTGATAGAACCCATTGCCAACGCCTCAACCGAAGACATCTCAAAGTGTTTGATATCCAGCACAAGGTCTATAGTACTCTGATCTTCTGGTTTAACGTTATAATTGCCTGTAATATCTACCTGGTTCCCTTTGCCAGATAGCGATATATCTGCATTAAAAACATTTGCAGCACTATTATTCACTTTCATGGCGAGGTTACCAACAGTATCTCCTTTGAACATCAAATCTGTTACTGTAAGATCACTGGTGAAAACGGGTTGTTCAGCTATATTCTTTACAAGTATATTTCCATTAATGGTACCATCCGCCAGCGCTGTATCCTGTTTTGCAAATGCAGTAATAGTACCTATACGGAAATTACCAAATTTAACCTCCAGTGGTGAATTGGTTTCAGCCGAAATGCTGTTAATACTTAATTGCTGGCCCGATTTAGCAATAATAAAATTGCTGATATTAATGTCTCCATTATTTAATTTAATGATATTATCTTCTGGGATGTCCCATTTGTCATAATTCAGGAGAAGGTCTCCCGGTTTCATAGAAACAGCATAAATACCAGGTTGCGGTTGTTCAAATAAACCACCCAGTCTGTATTTATTTTTATTCTCCTGGTCTTTCAGGTTAACAAGAAAATTTATTTTGTTATCGGCGATCTTTGCATCTACAGTCGCGCCGTAAATCACCATCGTTTCTCCGGATGCAAATTGTTCAACACCTGCATTTATGTTTATCGCATTATTGTTTGTACCGGCGCTTATTTTAAACTTCTGTATCCTGTTTGCGCCCATTAATATTAATGGGGCGTCTGCATTTAAATCAAACCCCTGATCTTTCCCGAAGTGTCCATTCATCTTTATCGGTTCCATCCTCTCAAGAGTAGGCAGGAATGCTTTAAATGAGGGGTTATTCTTAATCTCTGCAATAAAATTGAAATTGTATTCATCCAGTGTATCCTTAGCTGCAACTGAATCCATTGCATAATAAGGTTGAATAGTTTGCTGGAACACAGCGCCTAATTGTGCAAGATTATACTGGCCGGTAAGGGCTGCATAAATACCATCTGCGTTTAGCCGTAGAAATGTACCTGTGTCGGATTGTCCGGAAACGACTGAGATAGTGTCAAGTGCATATTTTTGGCTGCCGGTTGATACCTGCGAACCGGTGATAAATAAATTCCCGGTAAGATTAGCAGGATCTGTATTCGGAAAATCAGCGGTGATAATTCCTTTATAGGTCAGGGTATCTGTTGTAAAATTCAATTCCCTGGCATTTACTGTATCAATTATTGCATTTAATTTAACAGCGGCAAATTCTCTCCCAAGGTCAGCTTTTGCTTTTAATTCTACAGCAAGATTCGGATCTTCAATTAAAAGTTTAAAATCCCCTTTCTGTTTCACCATCGATCCGTTTAACCGGACATCTTTATAATTATACCTGTTAAACACTACTGAATTGATCACCCCACTCATTTTGGCATTCATAGTTTTCGGATCCATACCCGCACCTGATGCTGTAAGGGTTGCTGTAAACGGACCGAACATAGAATCATTTTGCATGATTACACCAAGATCCAATTGCTTTGCTGTAACAGTCCCACTATATTTTGTCTTGAATTTATCTGTCGGGTTATTAATGTTTCCATTTACCGATACTGCACCCAGGTTTGTCAGGAGATTTAAATTGGCCCGCGCATCATTCATATTACCTGCAATAGTTCCGCTCAGGTTCATTGTTTCGGGTAATGTAATATTTGCAGGCAGGGAGCCTTTGGGCGCCAGCATTCGGATATCATCTCCACTGGTAGTAAAATTATTGATCACCAGGTTGCCGCTTAGTTTGTCAGCATCGGGCAACCCAGCTATATTTCCCCTGATATTTATATTGGTATTATTAAATGCACGCAGTTGCAGTTTCTGAATATTCATATCCGAAATGCTCCCTGTAATTTCTCCATCTACAAGAAATAATGCATTTGAATTGGTGAAACCCGGCTGGTCGCCGAGAAACGGCGCAAATAATAGTATGTCACTTACCTGCACCTTACTGTCATTAAGATCAACATTCATTTGCAGCGCACCAATATCTTTTGATAAGGCATCTATAGAAGGATATTTTAATGCAACAGACCTTCTTAATGTTGAACCGGGAGTTTCAATTAATAAATCATGTATATATGCTTCATGTGCTGCATATAAAAAATCCGTTTCCAGTGTATTCAACTGCAGACCACTTTTCTCCTGCATGCTTCCCTTAACTATGGAACCGGCAATTGAATCGGAAGAAAATAAAAAATTATCTGCGTGCAGTGTTACCCCTTTCGCATCAATATGTGAGAAATCCATTCCCCTCTTTACCTGGGGAGAATCCTCTATATTAAAAACAAGATTGTTATTATTTAAACGGATCTTTTTCACAAATACTCTCATCTTCGTTTCATCCGATGCAACAGAATCTTCGCCAGGCTCCGCAACATTTTTTACAAGTGGTTTTTTCTGATTAACATTCGCATTAAATCCATTAAGATTAATTTCATCAATATTAAAATGCATGGTATTAAGATCGAATACATCAATACCGGTATCAAAGTGTTCCAGTGATAGTGTTATATCGTTTCCTGTAACATCATCATTATAAACTAACCGTATTTTATCGAGGTTAATGTTCTTCACCGTTATTTTCATTGACGAAGAATCGGAAGGGGGTGCGGCTGTTGTATCTGCAGAAGCGAACGCATCTATAATAAACTGGAAGTTATAAACAGTATCGGGGAGTATTCGTTTAATCTTGGCAGTGATGTCACTCAATTCCACATAGCTTACTTCTACTTCGCTTTTCAGCAGTTTAAGCATTGCGATATCCACTTTAACCGAGCCGCCTGCAAGTAATGTATCTTTTGTTTTATCTTCTAGATAGATATCTTCTATGACAATTTTTTTTGGAAAGCCAATATATATTTTCCCTACTGAAACTTTTGTATCGAGTTTATTACTAAGCCAGGTGGTCGCTTTGTTTTTTATGAGATTTTGAACAGGAGGAATAAGTATTAAAGTTGCTATTAATGCAAACAGCAGGATAATAATGAGCAAAATTTTAAACGTGGTCCCCACAATCTTACCCGCAAGTGTTTTCTTACCTTTTCCTTCTTGTGACGTTAGTTTCTGTTCATCCATATATAAACTGAACTGGCAGTTGGCTGCCAGAGCCCTTAAAGGTGCAAATAACAGACCTTATGCGGTGTAGAAAAAATTTCCCGGCAGGAATATATGGTTTCAGGAGCGCTGCCTGCCAAAAAGGCGCCCACTCTCCCTTTGAAAAGAAAAAATGGGGGTATCAGAGAGTTAACTGTCCGTCAACACCTTTTACAAAGGGAGGGCAGCACCTTGTTTCAAACTGGTGTATTATCGTAAACACCTGAAGCACTCCATAAAATCTCCATTTTTTAAGCTAAAAAAAGATATGCACAGGGTGTGTCTTTCTTTTTCGCCACGATACTTGCGAGGTAATTAATATTGTAAAAATCTAAAGGTAACCGGGTCTAAAAAGCCCGGTTTTTTATCCCCTTTAGAGCTGCCAACCCCCATTTTTAACGTAATAATATTTGTGAACATGAAACACGGGTTCCGTTACACAAATAGATAAAAAATACAGTGATGAATCACCAGGATGAACTATTACTAAGAGAGAATAAGGATCGTTTTGTTATTCTTCCTATCAACTATCCCAAAATCTGGGAGATGTACAAAAAGCATGAGGCCAGCTTCTGGACAGCCGAAGAGATTGACCTCGGCGGCGATCTGCAGCACTGGGCAGCACTGAACGACGGTGAGCGCCATTTTATATCCCATATACTCGCCTTTTTTGCAGCCAGCGACGGCATCGTGAACGAAAACCTGGCTGTTAACTTCATGAGCGAAGTTCAGCTTCCGGAAGCACGCTGCTTCTATGGTTTCCAGATCATGATGGAAAATATCCATTCCGAAACTTATGCGCTGCTGATTGATACCTATATCAAGGACCCCGCAGAAAAAAACAGGCTTTTTCATGCTATTGACACTGTACCGGCGGTAAAGAAAAAAGCTGAATGGGCATTGAGATGGATCGAAAATGGAAACTTTGCAGAAAGGCTAGTGGCATTTGCAGCAGTAGAAGGAATTTTCTTCAGTGGCAGCTTCTGTTCTCTTTTCTGGCTGAAGAAAAGAGGTTTAATGCCCGGGCTTACATTCAGTAATGAATTAATCAGCCGCGATGAAGGGTTACATTGTGAATTTGCATGCCAGCTTTACAGTATGCTTAGTAATAAATTAAGTAAGGACCAGGTATTTGAAATAATCGCAGATGCAGTAAGAATTGAAAAAGAATTTATTACCGAAGCATTGCCGGTTGATCTTATCGGTATGAACGCTAAACTGATGCAACAATATATTGAGTTTGTTGCAGACAGATGGTTAGGCGAACTCGGATATCCTAAAATGTTCAATACAGCCAACCCATTTGATTTCATGGAAATGATCTCTCTCCAGGGGAAAACAAATTTCTTCGAGAAAAGAGTAGGCGATTACCAGAAATCCGGGGTAATGTCGGGACAAAAAGAATCACAGACTTTCAGCCTTGACGACGATTTCTAATTATTTTTTCAAACTACCCAAAATCTCCACCTATGCAATTTGTAATTAAAAGAAATGGAAAAAAGGAATCCATTAAGTTCGACAAGGTAACAGCACGCCTTGAGAAACTATCTTATAGCCTCAGTCCTTTGGTTAACGTTATTGAAGTAGCGAAGAAAGTAATTGAAGGAATTTACAATGGCGTGCAAACAACCGAACTGGATAACCTCGCTGCTGAAACTGCAGCCTCGCTGGCCACAAAACATCCGGACTATGCTTTGCTGGCATCACGTATTGCAGTAAGCAACCTCCATAAAAATACTGTAAAGTCTTTCTCTGAAACAATGAGAAAACTGTACGAATACATCGACGAGAAATCTGGCAAAAGAACGCCAATGATCGCTGATGATGTAATGCAGGTAATCAATGATAATGAAGAGCTGCTCGACAGCACAATTATATACGATCGTGATTTTGCATTCGATTATTTCGGATTTAAAACACTCGAAAAATCCTACTTATTAAAAATAAACGGAAAGATCGCCGAGCGTCCCCAGCATATGTATATGAGGGTGGCGATAGGCATTCATAAAAATGATATTGACGCTGCTATCAAAACATATAATTTGATGAGCGAACGTTGGATGACGCATGCAACGCCCACCTTATTTAATGCCGGCACTCCAAAACCGCAAATGAGCAGTTGTTTTCTTTTAACAATGAAAGAAGACAGCATTGATGGCATTTACGATACATTAAAACAAACAGCAAAGATCTCGCAGAGTGCAGGCGGAATTGGTTTGGCTATTCATAATATTCGTGCAACAGGTTCTTATATAGGAGGAACAAATGGCACCAGCAATGGAATTATTCCAATGCTGCGCGTATTTAATGATACAGCACGGTATGTTGACCAGGGTGGCGGAAAACGCAAAGGTGCATTCGCTATTTATTTAGAGCCCTGGCACGCTGATGTTTTTGAATTCCTAGATCTGAGAAAAAATCACGGTAAAGAAGAATTACGTGCAAGAGATTTATTCTTTGCGCTGTGGATCTCTGATCTTTTCATGAAACGTGTGGAAGAAAATGGCGACTGGAGTTTATTCTGTCCTAATGAAGCGCCGGGACTAAGCGACTGCTGGGGTATAGAATTCGAGCTGCTTTACCTGCAATACGAAAAAGAAGGGCGTGCAAGAAAAACAATAAAAGCACAGGAGCTATGGTTTGCCGTACTTGATGCACAGATTGAAACCGGTACCCCTTATTTATTATATAAGGATGCTGCTAACAGCAAAAGTAACCAGCAGAATTTAGGGACCATTAAGAGCAGTAATTTATGTACAGAAATTATTGAGTACACTGCTCCAGATGAAGTTGCCGTTTGTAACCTTGCCTCTCTTGCTTTACCAAGATTTGTAATTAACGGCCAGTTCGATCATAATAAATTATACGAGGTTACTTACGAGGTAACCAAGAACCTCAATAAAATAATCGATTATAATTATTACCCGGTTGAAGAAGCGAAGAATTCCAACCTGCGCCACAGACCAATTGGTTTGGGAGTGCAGGGATTAGCAGATGTATTTATTTTATTAAGACTCCCATTTGAAAGCGAGCTCGCTAAATTATTGAACAGGGATATTTTCGAAACTATCTACTTCGCCGCGATGACAGCAAGCATGGATCTCGCAAAAGAACTGGGAGCTTATGAAACTTTCAAAGGCTCACCTTTATCAAAAGGAATATTCCAATTTGATATGTGGAATGTTACTCCAACTAACAGGTGGAACTGGGAAAACTTACGCAAGGATGTAGTAGCTCACGGTGTAAGAAATTCATTGCTTGTTGCGCCTATGCCCACAGCATCTACCTCGCAGATATTAGGTAATAACGAATGTTTCGAACCATACACTTCTAATATTTATT
Source organism: uncultured Chitinophagaceae bacterium (assembly GCA_964387165.1). Lineage (GTDB taxonomy): Bacteria > Bacteroidota > Bacteroidia > Chitinophagales > Chitinophagaceae > Flavitalea. The sequence continues at coordinate 12,633 of CAYLVR010000080.1, forward strand.
CAAGGAGAGTACTAAGCGGTGAGTTTATTATTGTAAATAAACACCTGTTGAAGGATCTTGTGCAGCTGGGATTATGGAATAATGATATGAAAAACAGGATCATTGCAAACAATGGCTCTATTCAGAGTATTAAAGAAATTCCGAATGACATCAAGGAACTGTACAAAACAGTTTGGGAAATTAAACAGAGAAATTTAATTGATATGGCTGCAGACAGGGGCGCATATATTTGCCAGTCGCAGTCACTGAATTTATTTGTAGATACACCATCTACTTCCAAATTAACATCTATGCATTTCTATGGATGGAAGAAAGGATTAAAAACAGGAATGTATTACCTGCGTACGCAGGCCGCTACACAGGCTGTTCAGTTTACAATTGAAAAACAGGGTAGCGAAGAAATACAACCCGTTATTCCGGTTGCAGAAACAACAACCAATAACCTGGACGACATGACTGTTGATTTTACTGAAGGAGCCGTGTGCAAAATGGAAGAGGGATGTGTGACGTGCAGCGCCTGATGTTTGGATTTGATTAATGTTTCAGAAAGGGTCCGTTAAGGACCTTTTTCTGTTTTTGGATAGCTAAGTTGGATTTGTAAACAATTGTTACGCGCAACCTGCTTACACCTGCTTTAATGCCGCGCTCATAAAGATTCGCCAGGGAAGATGGCGAACAAGAAGAAGTTCTTCTATCACAGAAGTTTCATTATCAAGAAACTTAAATACCCGTTCCATCGAATTATGCTCCATTATAGTAGTAAAGATATCAGAACCGGGTAGTTTATCATGATGGAGTATATTCAATAAAGCAGCATCATACAAATCAAATCTTTTTTTAATAAACGGACGGCCTACAAAAGGTCTGCCGGATCTAATAAGCGCTTCTGTTATTTCCCTGCTGTTTTTCTGAATAAACTGGAAAGTATATCCACTGGAAGCTTTTGTGTTTCCTCCTGCAGTGCCAATATTAACAATGTTTTTTAGTCTTTTTGGAAAATGATGATTGGTCATTGGTATCACACCAAACTCTTCCGAAACAATTTCATATTCATCTGTAAAAAGGTATTGGGCTATATAATTTTTTAATCCTTTAGCGTATTCTTCAGCCAGCAATAATTTATCAGAGAACAATGTGTATTCTACCAATGCTTCATTTGAAGAGAATGGCATTACATACATAAATGCGGTCCCATTATCCTGCCCCACCCTGAAATCCATGAATGTAGCTTCTTCTGGATCAAAAACCGGATCGATAGTTTTAATTACCCATCCTTTAAAATGTTGTAATAAATAATATTCTTTCGGATTTAATACAGGTGGTTTAAATATTATGCTGTTAAAAATATACCTGGCATATATTTTTTCTCCGTCAAACATTGCATAAGTGCCGGTATTATCGCTCACAACCTCCTGTACATCTCCATATTTAACTGTAATATATTCTGATGCATTAATTAATGCGAAACAGTAATTATAATAATCTATACCCCTGATCAATTTATACTGATACGGGGAAATATCATTCAATTCAGCATGTGCGCTATTACCATATAACCATAACTTATCCCATCGCTTATAAACAATATCTTCAAATGAACCCGGCTCTGTTTCCCAAAAACACCAGGTGCGGTCGTTATTTATCTTTGGAGATCTTTCCAGGAGAAGTATTTTTTTATCTGAAAATTTACCGGACCTGATAAGATGCGTTAATAAACTTAAGCCAGCGGCGCCGGCACCGGTGATTATATAATCAAAGTTGTTTTGCATATTAATACGCCCCCGGGCTGGTTTGGGTCAGCCATCCTGGCCCTGGGGTCGGGATAGTCATCAATTTGAGGAATAATCTATATTTCAAATTCTTACCGGCACAATGGGGACTCCTTTAAAAACTTCCTATCCGCTTTTATTTTATCTCTGTACTTTTTATGTACCCACAACATTCCAAACGATTCCCCTTTATGTTTATCCAAATGTTTGTGATGCATCTTATGAGCCCACCGTATTGACTCAACATAAATATTATTACTTCGTGCAAACCACTTAAAGCGTTGGTGAATAATTACATCATGCACCAGAAAATAGGCAAAGCCATAAGCCATCACACCAAACCCTATAGCCTGCAACCAGTATATTTCTTTCAATGTTCCAAATAGAATACTTAAAAAACTCGGTGTGGCGAATATCAAAAAGAACATATCATTCTTTTCAAAAAATCCCTTTGTCGGTTGGTGATGATCTTCATGAAGATACCATAAAAACCCATGCATAATAAACCTATGCGTTAACCAGGTAATTCCTTCCATCAATGCGAAGGTCCCCAGCACAATTCCGGTATATAATAACCAATG
>CAYLVR010000081.1:0-11596 GCA_964387165.1 uncultured Chitinophagaceae bacterium
CATTTCTGCGTTAACACCTGCTCACGCTGTTGTTCAGGATCTGTAGAAAATTTCACCGGTATATCAGTTACTGCCGGAGAATTCAGATAATCGGTGAGCGCTGTGGGCAATGACAGGCCTTGTATATAATTATTGATTGCCACTTGATCTGTAATGCCCCATTGTTTTAATGATGTTTCAATACCGAGATTGTACAATTCTTCTGCCGTTCCGCCCATGTTCCAGCCATTCAGTGCTCCTTCTGCCCTTAGAAAATAGGCTTCTGCCGCATACATCACGGTCAATTTATTTTCGTTGGATTTCTCTATTAAATAGTTCGGGCCAACATTTGATAAATTATCACCATCATTCTTTGGGCTTGCTCCCATTTGCGCAGTGGAAAGCCCATTCCTGAGACCTGAGTATTCGCCTGTATTTACAGCAGGGCTAAAATATTGTTCCAGCCTCGGATCATCATAACCTTTGAAAAAACTCTCCATCGACGCGCTCATCCTGAAACCGCCCCAGGGCGCCATCAGGTTAAGGCCATTAGGTGAGTCAGGACCCACGTCCATAAACGCATCATCTTCGTTAGCAGTCATTACGCCCGATGCCACTGCAGCTTCCGCTTCCTGTTGTGCCCGGCCCGGGTCAACACCGGAAATTCGCATTGCGAGGCGTAACCGCAAAGTATTTCCAAGTTTCGTCCATTTGGGAATGGAGCCATGAAAAATAAGATCATGGGTTCCGTACACCAGCCTGTTCTGATCTGCCGCTTTTAAAGTGGTAACAGCTGAATCAAGAGTTTTGAGAAGGTCATCGTAGATCGCTTCCTGCGAATCGTAGGGAACGTTCAATTGACCGTTACCGGCCTGGAAATAGGGAATAGGCCCGTACCAATCGGTACAGGAATGGAAGATATAGGCCTTCCATATTTTAGCAATTGCATTGGCTTCCGGGTCTGTTTCTTCTGTTGCATCTATTACCAGCTTTAAGGTTGGCCAGGTGTTGCTGTATAAAGACCCCCATTGGTAAAAGGTCCAGTCGGCCCTTAATACATACCTGTCTGTGGGAGTGTTTGGATCAATCACCGCAAAATACTGGCTCCAGTAATCAACAAAAAGATTTCTTACCAGTTGATAGATACCGGGATCGCCATAAATTCCCTGGTATTGGGCTTTTGCAAACGCATTGGGTATTGTTGCAGGAGTTAACTCGCTGAATCTGGTTGGATCGGTATTTAGTTTTTCAAAGTTCTTTGTACATCCTGTTACAGAGAATACAGCTACAATGAAAAATATTTTTATTATGCTTGATTTCATCATGCGACAGTTTAGAGATTAAAAATTAAGTTTAAGGTAAATACCTAAACTGCGGGTGGAGGGGATTGAGGCATATTCCAGCCCCTGGTTATTGCCTGTTCCCAGTGAAGATTCCGGATCAAATCCATCCGCTTTATTGGTGATGAAAAACAGGTTTCTTCCTACCAGCGAAACCGATGCGCCTTTCACTATGGATCTGCCAATTATACTTGTGGGAAATGCATAAGTAAGTGAGGCTTCCCTGACCCTGGCATTGGTGGCGTCGTAGGAAAATGCTTCTGTAATTAAACTGGAAGTAATATGGTTCCAATAAGATTCGGCATTCACGCCAACCATATTTTTCTGTCCACCTTCCGTTACCGAATTAGGAATTACAAAAGTTGTTTCCCGGTTAACAGCCGTATAATCAGCCGTTCCAGTGGTAGCCATCAGGTATTGGGTGCCCGATATTACTGCTCCGCCTTTTCTCACATCTATTAAAAAAGAGAATGTCCATGATTTGAACTGAAAGCTGTTGCTGATACCTCCTGTCCAGTCGGGGTTATAATTTCCAACATAATGGTTCTGTTCGGTGTTAACAACGGGTAAACCGTCATCTCTCACAATTATTTCCCCATCTGAATTTCTTACAAATCCTCTTGTAAACAATTCGCCATATTTTCCTCCTTCAATTACCTTGATCAGTGCAAGATCCTGTGGCGAACTTAACAATGGTTCTTTTGAAAGCGAATCCAGCTTGAGTACATTGTTCCTGTTGGCTCCATAAGTGATGCTGATGTTCCATTTGAAATCCCGGGTTTCAACAGGTTTGCCATAAATAACGATCTCCACTCCTTTATTCTGAATATCTCCTGCATTAATCGTTCTTCGAGCATACCCCGAAGGATCAGGAATCGGAATATTCAGTATCTGGTTGATGGTATTTGTTTTATAATAAGTGAGTTCTGCCCCCAGCCTGTTTGAGAAAAGGGCAAAGTCGAGCCCGGCTTCAAAAGACCTGGTTTCTTCGGGCTTTAGATCAGGATTCCTCAATACGCGGTCAATAACCAGGAAACCTCCGTTACCGCCTGGTGCAAGGGCCAGGGAAGGTTTTATCTGGTTAAACCCTGTTCCATTTCCAACCAATGCATAAGAGGTCCTGGCCTTCAGGTATGTCATGAATGCTGGCAGGGAAACCATATCACTGATTACAGCGCTCAATCCAACTGAAGGGAAGAAAAAGGAAGCATTCTGAATGGGCAGCGTAGAGTTCCAGTCATTTCTGCCGGTCAGGTCAAGAAAAAGATATTTGTTATACGATAATTGAGCGGCCGCGTATACAGATTGTCTTTCTGTTCTGGCGAGGGACTGTCCAATAGAAGGGGAAACGGCGTTGGATGCCGCAAACAGATTGGGTATGCTTAGTCCGTTATTGTTCGTTGCAACCCTTTCAAAATTGAATTTCTCAAAGCCGGCACCTGCATTCACGTTCAGGTTCAGCGATTCTGAAAGATCTTTATTATAGTTGATCAGTATATCGCTATTGAACTGCCTGTTAGATTCCCTGCTCATTGCATAGTTGCCCCGGCTTGCATAATTAGTCAGCCAGAATGTATTGTTGTAATTCTTCTCCTCGGTGGCATCTACGTAATAATCTATGCTGCTGCGTACCTGTACGCTGAGATCTTTAGTAAACTGATATTTTAAGGCCGCCAGCCCTATTATCCTGTTCCTTTTTCTATCGTAAAGGTTTCTGTTCGTTGTCCAGTAAGGATTCTGAAAGGCCGGAGTTGGCGGAGCCCAGTAATTCTGTACCAGTGCTCCTTCAGGAGTGAGTGTTTCGAAGTTGCTGACATCATCGAGCCTTAAACTTCTGGGCATTGAAAGGATAGTGGAAACCGACCTGTTTCCCACTCCTGAAAGCGGCCTGTTCTGTATGTCTTCAATAATATAATTGGCTTTAATATCAGCAGTGAATTTATCGGTAAGATTCACCGTTTGTCTTAAGTTGAAATTATTTCTTTTGAATTCATTATTCGGGATGATCCCTTTGCTGTTGGTGTTGGTATAAGAAAAATATGTTTGCGCTTTCTCGGATCCACTTGAAAGAGAGAAGGAATTCACAAATTCATTTCCTGTCTGGAAAAAGTCTTTTGAATTGTTTGGCTGGGGACTTAAAGGCTGGGTTTTTCCTGTCCAGTCAGTTACCTGCTGACCTTCCATTCTGGGTCCCCAGCTCAGATTTGTATTAGGTTGGAAACCGCCGGCAAAACCCTGACCATACACATTTTGCATAGCCGGGAAGATCATTGGATTTTCAATGGTCGCCGAGCTTGCGATGGAAACTCCGATACCTTTTCCGGCCTTGCCTTTTTTTGTGGTAATAATGATGGCGCCGTTTGCAGCATCTGAACCGTATAATGCTGCTGCGGAAACTCCGGTCATTACGTTCATTGATTCAATGTCGTCGGGGTTGATATTTGAGATCCCATCTCCGTTATCGCGGCCTCCAAACAGTGCAACATCGGCAAAGGCCTTGGGATCGTTATCTATCCTTACTCCGTCCAGGATCACCAGGGGCTGATTATTTCCTGCAAGAGAGCGGTTGCCCCTGAATATTATTCTGTTAGAACCACCCGGTCCTGAATTGGTTTTATTGATAGATAATCCCGCTATCCTGCCGATCATAGCGTTGGTAATATTCAGGTTTCTTGAATCACTTATGTCGGAACCTTTAATGGTTTGGGTGGAATAGGTAAGCGATTTTTTCTGACGGGTAATGCCGAGCGCTGTTACAACAACATCCGTTAATTGCTGTACTTCCGGCTCTAAAATAATACTTATTGAATTTTTACCGCCGATGCTTATGATTTGTGTTTTATAACCAATGTGCGATATTTCAAGGGTTGCATTTTCATTGGTAACATTTATGGTAAAATGTCCCTGGTCGTTGGTGACTGCGGCATTAGTCGTGCCTGTTTCTTTGATCACAATTCCCGAGCTGGTGAGTGTATTACCCGACTGATCTCTTAATTGAATAATTCCAGTTACAGGAAACGCCGCCAAACTGCTATGATTTGAAATAACGATCAGTTTTTCATTCATTATTTTATAGGTGAGCGGAGTGGCTATAAAAAGATCGTTCAATACCTGTTGTATGGTGGCGTCCTTTGCGTCGATTGATACCTTTTTGTTCCTGGGAAGAATATCATCGTTGTAAAGAAAACGGTAACTGCTGACGCGCTGGATGACCGTTATGGCCCTTTTGATTTCTACATTTTTGAGGGATAGATTGATCTTTCCCTGGGCAAATCCTGTTGAATAAGCCTGCGTTGTGCAAATAAGAATGATTAAAAATGATAGCTTCATTATTAATAGAAACCTAAGAATGGAACGCGCTTCTATGGCTCGTCTTTTTTTCATAAATTTGAAATGAAAAGTTAGATAAGAAGGAAGCGGCCTTAACCTGCCGGTTCCCGATTTTCTTGAGGGGAAATGTTACCAGCATTTCCCTTTTTTTATTTTTTACCTACCCATAATTCGTTTTGTTTTATTTGATAATAGAAGTGATATGAAAGTTGCATTGCTTCAAGTGTTTCTTTTATAGTCTCTTTTTCAATCACACCTGTAAACCTTTTCTTTTTCAATTCATCATCTGTAAAACGAATAGAGATGTTGTACCAGCTTTCAAGTTTCGGCGCAATAACTTCGAAGGGTTCATTATCGAATATTAATTGAGGATTTATCCACGCAATCTCTGCAGGTTCTTTTTCGGAAGTTTTTAATTTTGTAATAGTATATAAAGATGATCCTACACTATCGGGTATTATTTTACTGAATGCTGTTGTTCCGGGCCTTTTTACCGGGATAATTATTTTTTCATTGGGCTTTAGCATGATCTTCCTTTCAGGATCTTCATTCGTTGTTATTTCCACTAAACCACGTACGAGAGAGGTCTCAATTGTTTCTCCTTTTGGATATGCCTTTACATTAAAAGCTGTTCCCTTAACTGTAATATTAACCGGGCCGGTACGAATAATAAAAGGAACATTTTCATTTTTGGTGACATCAAAAAACGCTTCGCCTGTAAGAATCACTTCCCTGTTACCTTTTCCAAAACTTCCATTGGCATAAGTGAGCTTACTGTCGGCATTTAGCCATACCTGGGTGCCATCAGGTAATTCAAGCTTCGATTTTGAGCCTGGCTGCGTAGTAACATGGTTCATATTACTGTGTGATACAACTAATGATTTATCGTCATAATAATTATAAATAATTATGGCTAAAAGTGAAAAGATAAGAAGAACGGATGCTGCAGCGATCATTTTCGAGAGAGGGAAAAGACGGAGTAATTTGGCGGCCTTATCACCAGACGTGCGGACCGCTATCCGGTGCCATAACGCATCGGATACCTTGTTTTCAGGGATGGTTATTAATGGAGCCTGCCATATTTTTTCTACTATTTCTGCTGTATAGCCCGACATATTATCGGATCCAAGCAATTCTTTCAACTCTTCGAGTTCCTGTATTGTTGCTTCTCCAGATTTTTTCCTGGCCATCAATACCCATAATCTGTCCGGCTTCATCATTACTACAGCAATTTTGTAATGAACGCATGAATACATCGTTTACCCCCAAAGACAAAAAAAAATTATGCATGGAGATGGAGCTGGACCGCGTGGTGGATTTTTTTGAGGGCAATCCCCAACTGATTTTCAACTGTCTTGAGATTGAGATGAAGCAGATCTGCGACTTCCTTATATTTCAGGCCATCTTCTTTAACAAGCTTAAATATAAGCCTGCATTTAGGCGGAAGATCGTTTATGGCCTTATTAATACGTTGGATAATTTCGACGGATATAAGCATATCCTCAGGGGTGATATCGATCTTAAAATAGGGAAGCTGTACTTCATCGAAGTTGATAAAGTTTTTGTTCTTGTATTTTCTCAGGTAAGAGCGGCTGATGTTTCGGGTGGTTACATACAAATAGAGATATAGATTTTCAATTTCGCCGATCCTGGATCTTTTTTTCCAAACCTGGATAAAGACATCCTCAACTATTTCCTCCGCTAATTCTACTGAATGAACAATGGCCAGCGCTAGCTGGTAAAAAGTATTGTTATAATGATCATAAAGTGATTTAAGGGCAGAATGGTCATTCTGCGCAATTCTACACCCAATATCGCGAAGATCAATACTCATAACAGCTTAAATGCAATATAACTGAAATTAAAATTACTACCCGTAGTAAATTTGTGGCACAATTATTAGATATATAAAGGAATCAGGCTTATGATACTGTCCTAAGGGATAGCATTGTCCCAAAGGGTAGTTTATTTATCATTAAAACTTAAAATTATGAAAAGGATTCTTTTAGCAACAATGCTTGGTGTAGGTGTAATATCTTTTACAATGGCAGGTGGATATCATGCCACTGCACCTATTAACCTGACAAAGGATACAGTTCCTTCTGATACTATTCCGACTCCAACGCCCGATACAACAAGCCTTCAGATCAACCACTAATTTATAAATTGATCAAATGAATAAAGACCGGCATTGAGCCGGTTTTTATTATGCCTTTTTGCTGTTAAGTAAATCTTGATCATAGGGTTATCATAATTATACCTGGCGCACACTATTACGAATCCGCTTTTAATTGCAAAGCCCTGTTACTATTTTTTTCTTCGCTGTTTTTCCAGATACCCATCTATCATAATTCACGCTTTCACAAATATGAAAGCAACATTCAATATACTTTTCTGAATTCAAAATGTCTTTTTCACAATCATTAATTTCTTTCAGTAATCGATCGTAAAGTCGCGGAAAATTTCGTTGGTCAGAGCATTAGTTTAAAAGTTCGTTTTAACAGGTGTTGGAAAAGCGCTAATTTAGAATGTATAAAAAGCAGGGAAAGTGGAAACAATCCCTGGATGCCTTACTAAATAGAGGCATGAGAAAAAATCTTAATAAATTTAAAGTCGAGCAAATATATATACCCAGGTTTATATATTTAAATAAACATTTATAAAATTCATGGTGTCTTCAGTACGCAAACTATTTAATAAGGAATATAGTGATGAGAAATATAAGGCTTTCTTAAAGGAACTGGATGATATGCATCCGGGCGCTATAGAGTTCAGGCTGGCAGAAACACCAATTTTTGTTGATAAACAATTTGCAGGGCAAATGTTGGAAGCCTGTGAGAAAATTATTGATTTTATAATATCTCCGAATTATAGAAAATTAACAGATCAAAGCATTCCCAAAATGGATAAGGTTGCCGGCGATTATGGTTATCCCCAGATGATCGCTTTCGATTTCGGAGTTTGCCTGGCAAAGAATAACCAGCTTGAGCCGCAGTTAGTAGAAATGCAGGGCTTCCCAAGTCTTTATGGGTTCCAGGATATTTATCCTAATATTTTAAGAAAACATTTTCCCGTCCCTGCAAATTATTCTCAATATATGGGTGGGCACGATCACGACAGTTACGTAAGATTGTTTAAAGAGATCATATTAGGTTCACATGATCCTGAGAATGTAATATTACTTGAGATAAAACCCTATGAGCAGAAGACCAGGGTCGATTTTTATTATACCGAAGATACTACCGGCGTCAAACCAGTTTGTATAACAGAACTTCAAAATGAAGGCCAAAATCTGTTTTACATGAAGAATGGCAAAAAGATTCCCATACATCGTATATATAACCGCGTTATATTCGATGAATTGAACGCAAGAAAAGATCTTGGAAATATTATCGATATCCGGAAAGAATATAATGTGGAATGGGTACCGCATCCGGATTGGTTCTACCGGATCAGTAAATACACATTACCATATATAGATCACCCATATGCTCCCACTACTTTTTTTCTGAACGAAGTGAAAGAATTGCCCGGAAGCCTGGAACACTATGTATTAAAACCACTTTATTCGTTTGCAGGACAGGGCGTTCTAATTGATATTAAACCTGGAGACATTGACAGCGTAAAAGATCCGGAAAACTGGATCTTGCAAAAAAAGGTTCAATATGCAGATGTAATTGAAACTCCCGATGGATTTGCCAAAACTGAGATCAGGTTAATGTATTTATGGAAAGAAGGCCATTCAAGACCTGAACCTGCAATTAACCTCGCGAGGTTAAGCAAGGGAAAAATGATCGGAACGAGGTATAACAAAGATAAAACCTGGGTTGGTGGTAGTGTGGCATTTATTGAGAGATAATTATTTTGCCAGGTTGTAACGTACACCAAAATAGGCCCTGATTCCCTGGCTTGGCGCATAAATATAAGTAGGATCGAAGGTAAGATTATAAGGATTATCCTGTGTGGGACGCTTATCAAAGGGATCATTTGCCCTGGCAATAAGAAAAGGAACTGATTTGGCGGGTGTCCAGTTCAGCAAATTTTTAATTCCTGTATAAACCTCAATACCGCCGGCAAATCTTTTGGTAAACTGGATATTCTGGATGCTCCAGACTGGAGATTTTCCCGGTCTTGGATCAATTGGAGAAAGTAATGGAAGCAACATTGGTCCGTAGATATTTCCTGTATAATCGAGTGTAATACCACTTGATATAAATGAATAGGAAACTGTCCAGGTACCGGTCCAGTTTTCGGTTAGCAATTGACGACTACGGGTAGCCTTACCAGTTAGTTCGTCCTTTCCTGTAATAGAAACATCCATTAAGGTACCGCCAATGGTTATCCGAAGGTTATCCTTCAGGCCATATTCCATGTTTGCGCTAATGCCTTTAGATTCAGAATAACCAGTAAGATTTTTATAAATGATCTGGTTTGTGTTAGTAGTATAATCAGGAATTATTCTATTTGTAAAATAAGTGTACCAGGAAGAGATATCAAATATTAACCAGTGGTTAACAGTATATATTTTCTTCAGGTAATTAATATTGATATTATAACTGCGTTCAGGTTTTAATTCGTCGGCAATAATAACATCCCTTGCGCCTGTTAATGCTGCATGATCTTCTGTAAAAATATTTACTACCCTGAAACCTGTACCGGCATTCAGCCGGATAATATTGTTAATATCAGGAGAGAATTTATAAGCGAACCTGGGCGTAAAAATATTTCCATGCCTGTAATCATAATCGTACCGCGCGCCAAATAATAACTGGTGCTGTTGGTTTAACGTAATTTCATCCTGTACAAAAATTCCGGGCAATAGAATCTTATCAGGTTTGTCAGCCTGGTTTAATGTATCAACTGTAGCTGTCGTATTATCATTGTACCAGGTATATCTTGCAACAATGCCTGCGAGAAGATTATTCTTTTTATTTAATGTTTTATCCCAGGTAAGCTGACTAAAAGCCACTTGCTGCCTGGCATTAAATATTAAATTACCATAAGCCGAATGCTGATCATGTTGATTGAGTGAATAAGACAATACCATCTTTTCTTTTACAGGTAGCTGGTAATTACCTATCAGTTCAAACCGGGACGTATAAATACTTTCTCCATAAACACTGTCTCCACCCCTGAAGTTTTTGTTCCAGTTCATCTCTCCACCCCAGCGGTCTTCATAAACATATCTCATGGCAAGATTTGCCTGCCTGTTGTCTTTTCTTTTAAAAGAGAATTTATTGAAGAAAGAAATTCTGTCCTGTAATGTTACATCGGTAAAATTATCTCTGTTCTTATCAACGGGGTTATCATATTTGAAATAGTTAATTCCCAATAGCGCTGTTATCTTCTCTCCTGCTTTATATTTTAACCCTATATCTGCATTAAATTCCTGCCAGGTATTTCCAGATATATCTACAGATAACAAAGGTGCCTTTACCGGATCTTTAGTGATAACATTTATTAGTCCACCGATAGCTTCTGATCCGTATAATGATGACGCGGGTCCTTTTACCACTTCAATCCTTTCTACCAGGGCGTTCGGAATACCTGATAATCCGTAAACCGAGGCTAAACTGCTGACGATCGGCATACCATCTATCAATACCATTGTATAAGGACCTTCCAGGCCGTTAATATGAATATCTCCTGTGTTGCAGATGTTACAATTTAATTGCGGACGCACACCATTGATCATCTGCATAGCGTCAAACATGCTGGGAGAAGGATTTTTCAGAAAGAACCTGGGACTGTACACCTCAACAGGTACCGGGCTCATAGAACGTTTAATTGCCCTCATTGTTCCTGAAACCACCACTTCATCCATCGAATCCTGGCCAAATACCTTATGCGTATGCGCAGGAACATATATGCTGTCCTGTGCATTGAGCAGAGAAACCACCAGGCTAAACAATATCAGCAACAATAATTTCATATCTAAATTTAGACGTGCCTAAAAATATCTTTAGACAAATATATGAATTTTGTTTAGATAAATGAAAGTTGACCCTGCCTGTTGATTGTGGATGGTTGCTATGGCGTGGATACTCTTACTTTCCAAAAGCACCCAGGAAAGTGTGTTCATAGCTCATAAGCCAGCCCTTTCGCCCCATCCGGTGCATGTTGCCTGATAACTGGTAACGGTAACCCAGGTTAAGTTTGGCGTTGCTGTTGAAGATGAACTGGATGGCTGGCGCGAAATCGAGATAGTTCCTTTTCATGTCAAGCGATCTTTGTCCTAACAGCTCGGCATAAATATTGAAATTTGTTTGTTTAAAACTGGTGTATTTGATCGGAAGCACAAGAAAACCTGTGGAAAGGCTGTAGCCAATAGCCTGGTAAGGGGTTTGTTGGGCAGTTTTGTTCCTGTTTCCGATAAATGCAAGATAACTCCCGGAAGCAGAGAGGGCCAGTTTGTTTATAAGCTGGGTGGCAATCAATCCAACCTGCGCACCCGACTGATCGCCTTCAAACGAAAGTTCATCAAAATAGGGTTCGTTTCTTGAATAAGACATTTCTCCGAATGCAGCCATTCGAAAATGTTTATGGACCTCGTCTACTGATATAAACCTGTATTTACCATATACCCTGGCCGACTCCCACCAAAGTTTTGAGCTAAACATATCAGAGAAACTCGCCGCTCCGTGAACCATCCACTTTTTATTGAGCCCAATCATTATTTCCGGTGAATACCGTTGCATTATACGGTCATCAGACATGGAGCTTTTTACAAATTTCCCTGTTCCTTTAAGACTTATTGATCCGGATGGCATATTGGATGCAGGTTCCGAAAACACATATAATTCCTGCGATTGGGCAATGGAAAATAAGAGTATCCCTCCTACCAGAAGGGATACTTCGATAAAGCTTCTCATTTTCATCACGCTGAATTATAACGTTACATGATAAATTCTGCTATGCTGCCCTACACCCAATTTCGCACAGCATTC
>CAYLVR010000081.1:11606-14896 GCA_964387165.1 uncultured Chitinophagaceae bacterium
TTCAGCCTTACCGGTTTCTACACAGGGATGATTCGTTGAAGAACTGTATTTCTTAAACTCTTTTGCAGAAAGGAAATTTTTATCTACAATAGTTATTGTGTTCTGGCCATTTAATTCTTTGTTTCCTGACTTTAAAAAATGAAAATTACTATTGCCAATATTTACATGCACATCATTTTTTACCTGCACGTTATTGAAATTACCTGACAATTGTAACCTGGCAACAGAAAATCCTGCATTCTCAACTGCATTTTTTAATAGATCAGGATCAACTGATGATCCTTCTTTAAATTGAATATTAAATGCAGAACTCTTTATATCTGCATCCACAGACTGCACACCGGGTACTTTTTCAAGTGATTTATAAATAGCCTTCGTACACATTGCACAGGTCAATCCCGCAGCAGTTACACTTGCTGAATTAAATTGAGCAACAGAGAATAAAGAACTTAATAATAATAATGAGAATACGAATATATTTTTCATGTCAATATGTTTTTTTGAATATTTAATACGATCCAACTACGGTAAAATCATATCATATTCTAAAAACAGAATTGTACAAATGAAGGTCATTTAACCTGTAATCAACGGGCGGGGAATAATTGGATAGGGCCTCATACTGCGAAGATGTGTAATCATAAAGGATCTCATCAAAATATATCTGGGGAGAGTCCGCAAACCAGGTATCATTAATGGTTGCTGATTTTACATTCAGGTGATCTTCTTCAGATTTAAGGATTTTATGTTCAGTATGGCAGCATCCATCTTTTTGCTCCATACCACATTTATCACACGCATGTTCTTTTTCATGGCCATAATTTACTGAAGCAACCTCGCCCATGCAGTAATGAACGTTTACTATCACCCCGGTGGTGACACCGAAGTAAAGCATTGCCAGTAGTAAAACTATAGCCTTTTTCACACAGCAAAATTACAGATAGATCCTCAAAACCGGAAGCATAAGGAATATTTTAACTTTGTGCTAATTGATAAAACTCCAGTAAATGCCGATTCTCAGCTGCATTCCCGGGTAAGCATAATTCGGGGAAACGATGTTATTATTGGTAAATCCCCCGGTAGCGGGGTTAAAAGAATTCAGATTTTCCAACCTGATATAAGCTGTTAAGGTTTTTATCCTGAAATGCATATAGGCAGCAGTTTCAGGGAAGGTCATTTTAACCGTCTCGTCGTTCTGATTATAAAACTGGCCAAGAAGCGGGGAATACCCATCTGCTTTATAAGGCGTGTAATATCTTATTTCCAGCCCGAAACTTGTCAGAAGGTTTTTAAAACCAAGATTTCCATCGTAGCCTATCTGGTTCCGCGTTAAAATAAGAGGCAGGTTCAGAGGCGGGTTACCAGTTGCCTGCTGCAGTATCACCCAGGTTCTCCAGTTCCAGTTTTTGCCTAGCCTGAACTGCTTCTCTGCTGTTACCTGCAGAACATTGAAGAGAGTATTGTACTGGGCCGGTTGCTTGAAATCACTAAAGTATGTATAGTTGCTTAACAATACATAACGGCCCGTCAGCTTTAATTTAGGTTTAGGTAGATCGATTGCAGCAAATATCTCTGTGTTATTTTCTTTATTGAAATCAAAATTATTGTCAAAATTAAAACTGCTTGAATTATTGAATACAAATGAAGGTGTTCTGTTCACATTCCCAAATCCTACCTGTAATGATCCAATCCTTTTGCTGATAAGTCTTTTCAGACTTATACGTGCTTCATAATCACCTGCATTCATTCCATTTAAATAAAGGCCCCCATAAGCTTCAACGTCCCATTTCTGGTTGCGTGTTTTGTTCCTGTACTCACCATGCACTAAAAAGTTATGGTATTTCTGTTTTACGGTTCCCGAATCAAAATTTCCTGTTAACAACTGCAATGTGGCCCCGGCTTTAAAAAATTGCTGAGAGTTTTTAGCATCAGGAAACTGGTAGATAGAGAAATCATTGATTATTTCCGTCCAGTAATCCTGTAAAAAATAACGATTCAAACTTGAATCAACCAGGATATTATATTTTTCTCCATAAAAAATGCTATCCGGAGAAGGATCTATAAACCTGTATTTGTAAGTTCTGTAATTAAAGGTATGTTCTCCTCTTAGTCGCGGGTAAAAAAGCTGAATGACGGAAGAATCTGTAACAATAGAGTCTTTATCCCCTATAATATCATACTGCTGTCGCAATAAATAACTGGCGTTGGTATATTTTGTTCCTGTTCCTATATCACTGGAGAAAAAGCTTCGTGAAGTCTGATTATCACCTCCTAATCTTGTTTGGATAGTGGATCGTTCTTTGTATTGAATGCTATCAAGTAAATCCTCACTCACAATACCTCCATTCTCACCGGAAACCAATTTGTTTCCAACCACTACCACGAAATTCTGGTATCGTTTATTTTTTGATTGAAACCATGATCCGAAGCGATAATTATTATGATTCGTGTTTTGATTTTGAAAAAATCCCGGTGCATTTATCATCCTGTACTGGAAAGAAGCGTTCCAGTTAGGTAAAATATTCTGTGTATGTATTACACCCAGCAATTGTTCATTACGACTACCAATCTGGTACTGGATTTCTGTAAATGGCCGCGTAGTATTATAAAACCTGGTTTCATAATCATTTAAATTATAAACATCGTATGCATGCAGTCCGATATCCCATCCGGCTTTCATTAATCGCGGAAATAATAAACTATGCGTGGCATTGCCTACATTCCCTAAATGATAGTGATGCCAGGGAACAGGAAAATGCTTTGTAAAATCGGTAATGGATGAATCGAATTTGCGCATCCTGCTTGAATCGAGATAACGGAAATTAATCGTGATTGAATCTTCCAACCCCGTTCTGTGCGCGATACTATCACCTTTGCCACCGCCAACCCCTGGTCTTGGTAATCTTCCTAATGGATTGCCCTGTCCGCTCGTTTCAGAAAATGTTACTGAAAGAAAAATCAACAGCAGCAACGATATAATACTTGTTCTTTTGTTCACTGCTTATAATTTCTCCACTAGTTTTTTAAATATGGTAGTGAGTTTCGGTTCTGTATTTTTAGCAGCTGCTAGTACTTCCTCGTGTGTGATTACCGAGTCATCATCGCGTATTCCCATATCGGTGATTACACTCACTGCAAATACAGACAACGACATGTGCGCAGCAACAATTGCCTCCTGTACAGTACTCATTCCTACTGCATCGGCTCCCATTAAATGGATCATCCGGTATTCAGCATGCGTCTCGAATGTAGGGCCCGTCACCCCAAAATATACGCCTTCCTGCAGATGA
>CAYLVR010000082.1:0-2466 GCA_964387165.1 uncultured Chitinophagaceae bacterium
TATGTACGTTTTCACTCTCTTATACCGCTTTTTGAAAGACTAAAGAAGGGACACGATTTAAAGGAGTTTTTGCAAAAATCTGCTAGGGAAATACAATACCAATCAGCACTTCAAACAATAGAAACGAGAGGCGATCAATATGGCTCTTGGGGGACAATAAAAGAAGGGGACATCTTATTCGATTATACACACTTAGAGGTTACGGCAAAATTAACCGAGAAGGGAAGAGATATAATAGAACAGGTTATTGAGTCTGAAAAACAAGAAGAAATGCATAAGTCCGTAAAATCAACAAACTTTGCTACAAAGTTGAATATTTGCGTTTCAGTCCTTTTAAGTATTTGGCTAGCCTATATACAATTCCAAACTAACGAGAGGGAGAAAAGAAATGAGAATAGACAGAATAGCACAGAAAAGCTATTGCAGCAATCCAGTAACACACTGATAATACTAGATAGCATATACAGAACCAATTTTGACGATAAAACCAACGAAAACGCCCATATCGGCGACTCAGGTATATTTCTCCAACATCCTTAGGCATTATTAGGGAACTTTCCCTGCTTGTAGTTAGGCAGGACGCCCATACACCGCTCCTTGTCCCTTAGTGTATGTAGGAACCGATAAATGTACATTTGAGGGATAAAACCGACAATTGTGAGCAAGAAACCAAAACCCTCTTTAACCTGGCAGCAAGCCGAATATAATCGCCAGGGTCAATTCAACTTTACATTACCCCAGCAGTTCGTTTTATTATGCAAACTAATGGGCATTCCTCCAAGACAAATACTGGTAGATTTTATGGATAATATTTCCTGCGGAAGCTGGAAACGCGAAGGAAGGGAGACGGCCAAAGAAAAACTTATTGATTATTTCCTCGAGCACGGTTACGGAAATCAGTATTATTCCCCTGAAGAAATAAGATCCATATTCAAAGAGCTCGATGCTATCGGGATGCTGTATCCTTTTAACGCAAACCAGGAATTTATTAATGAACACACCAGGTGGAGGGAAGATTATCACACCTGGTGGTTTCAAAAATGGTATAAAAAAAATAACAGGGAACCCTGATTATTTCTGTAATAAGAATTCGCCATCGGCCCTGATTTTCACTTCATCACTTAACATAGGAGCCTGGAACTTGGGACCGAAACTGAAGTCAGAACGTTTGATAGTACCTGTAAGCTGAAAACCGGCTGTAGGCGTATTAGACATTTGATTCTCAATTGTTCCCCTGTACCAAAGATCAAGCGTTACAGGTTTTGTAACTGTATTCAATGTAAGATTACCTGATAATTTATATTTGTTAGCACCTGCTTTTTTAATAGAAGTGCTCTGGAAGGTCATCTCGGGGTTTTTCTCCACGTCAAAAAAATCAGGGCTCTTTAAATGAGCATCTCTTTTTTCAACCTCAGTGTTTATTGATGCTGTTTTTGCATTTAATTCAAAAATGGCATCGCTGAAATCAGCTTTCGATGAAGTAATAGTCACATCAAAATCCTTAAATAATCCCAATACATCAGAAATACCAAGATGGGTAATAGTAAAAGTCAGTTTTGAATGAGCCGGATCCACTTTCCAGGTTCCCTGTGCAATGGAAGATGCTACAAATGTTGTTGCGAGGATCATTAAGAAAGCCGATCGGAGAATAATTTTTTTCATACACTAATGTTTAATAATCAAGTTAAATGTTACAACATCAAATATACGCTTTCTGTACTATTTTCGGGTTTTCCTATTAAATTTGAAAAATGAAGTGTTCGACAACCGGCGTTATAAAAAGATTGCCCATAATTTTCTTTTTTTCCTACTTAATTTTTTTGTTCTTTTCCTGTAATTCCGATTCCGACAAAACGGAACCCCGGTACGCGAGTGGTACGAAAGAGGGTTACGAGCTTGCAAAATACCATTGCTCCACCTGTCATAGTTTTGTTCCAGCAGAGGCGCTCGACCGTCTCACTTGGGAAAAAAACGTACTGCCCCCCATGGCAGCAAGGATGGGCATCCAGGTATTATGGAAATCCCAGTATCTCGTCAATTCAACAAGCAATAGCGGTGCACTTTTATTTGAAGAATGGGAAAAAATACATGAGTACTATATAAAAACTGCTCCCGAAAAGATAGTTGTTCCAAAACCGGCAGTTCCAGTTACAAGAGACTCAGCCATCTTTGCCATAAAACTGCCAGATTACCGTTCAAACCATGCTGTTCGTACTGTGATGACTTTCATAGACACCGCCACAGGATTTTTGTTTACCAGTGATAATGGTTCAAAAAAACTATTCAAATGGGACAGTAATCTGGAAGTTAAAGATTCAGTTAAGTTAGAAACAGCAGTTGTTCATGCAGATAATACAAAAGGGCGTAATGGAGCTCCTGCAGCTTTTTTTACCGGAATCGGTGAATTAAAGCCTAATAATCTTAAGTTGGGAAAAGTATTTCGGTTTGACCTGTCAGGTCAAACCG
>CAYLVR010000082.1:2476-14816 GCA_964387165.1 uncultured Chitinophagaceae bacterium
TGTCGCTGAAACCGGAGATAATTGCCGATACCCTGGCCCGCCCCGTTCACACTGCCTTAGGAGATCTGAATAATGATGGGCTGACCGATATGGTAGTTTGTGAATTTGGCGCTACACAAACTGGAGGCCTGTATATTCTTACCCAGGGAAAGGATGGGGAATATCAAAAAAAGACACTCCGTATTTCACCCGGTGCCAGCCAGGTTATAATCAAAGATGTTAATAACGATGGATGGAATGATGTACTGGCACTTTTTGCATACGACCTGGAAAGTATCAGGGTATTCATAAACGATAAAAAGGGCTCCTTTGAAGAAAAAACTATTATGGAATTTCCCCCCGTGAACGGCTCAACCAGCTTCCAGTTAGTGGATTTCAATAATGATGGCATCGATGATATTCTGTATTCCTGCGGCGATAATGCAGACGTTTCAGTAATATTCAAACCATTTCACGGCATCTATATATTCCTTGGCAACAAAAAAGGTGAGTATAAACAGTCTTATTTTTATCAAATTAATGGGTGCACAAAAGCTGTAGCAGCAGATTTCGATAATGACGGCGATCTTGATATTGCCACCACAGCTTTTTATGCCGACTTTGCTTCACAACCTGAACAGGGATTTTTATATTTTGAACAAACGGGACCAATGGCTTTTAAAGCACACTCTCCCGCCATTGAAAAATACGGCCGATGGAGAACAATGGACATAAACGATTATGATAAAGATGGAGATCTCGATATTATCCTGGGAAATTTCCCAAGGGACGTTCAGGAGCTTTTATCCGAAAAAACCTTTCAGGCAGACTGGGATGATTATCTTCCTTTTATCGTTTTAGAGAATAAAACAAAATAACGGCGGCTGGAATCAGTAATAACCACCACCATAAGTAATTCTGTCGGCGTGGAGCTTCTCCCTCCTGTGTAATATTTATTAACTGGTTAGCCTCCTGGTTCACCAATATTTGTTGTTCACCTCCGAGCCAGCTCACTTTTACTGTATCAACGGTTTGCTCTGAGCCAAGACCAAAATGTGCTATTACCGAATTCTGTGAAGAATGACTGGATCCTCCATCTATTTCGCGGATAATTCTTTTCTGCCCGATAATTACTTCGACCCTGGATCCGATACCATTTTTATCACTGTATGTTCCATGCAATGCAACTTTCAACCAATTCCGTTTGGGGGAATCATTCCTGTAAAAAACCGTTCTCGAAGCATTGGGAAAACCATCCTCAACAGGGCTCTGATTTACAACGAGCAGATCAAGGTCGCCATCATTATCATAGTCAAATGTTATTGAGCCTCTGCTAATTCCATAATCATTCAGGTTTGAAGCAATAGATTTATTATAAAATAGATTGTTATCATTTTCAAAATAGGAGTCAGGGTTCGGTTCAACATTCGGATTTGTGCAGCCGTTTGCTACAAAAAGATCAAGATCGCCATCATTATCAAAATCAGCAAGGTTCACACCCCAACTGACAGGCCGGTAAATTCCCGTGCTATCAGCAAGCTTTGTAAGCCTCGTGCCAAGACGTTGTGAGTGATTAACAAAGGGTTTCCCTACCCCCTGGTTCACCATAAAATAATTACTACGAATATTCGAAATAAAATAATCCATTAAACCATCTTCGTTAAAATCGCCAACGGCAGTACCCATTGCATTAATGGGAAGATTCATTTTTGTTTTATCCCCTATTTCCTCAAACTTATCATCCGGGTATTTATTCTCATAAAATTTATTAGGAGTGTTTTTATAACCGAAATCATGATTGACCTGCAAATCCAGGTCACCATCATTATCAAAATCGGAAAATACTCCACCGAAACCAAATCCTTTATGAGTCAGATTATACTTCTCATATTCATTATCAAAATATTTTCCGCCTTTGTTAATTAGTAAAAAGCCTTTTGCTGATTGTTGAGATGCAACGATCTGTTCATCATCAAGCAGATTAAGTTTTCCTTCAAATTCTTTAAAATAATTACCAACATATAAATCGGGGTATCCATCATTATTTACATCCCCGAACATAGCAGCTGTGCTGAAAGAATATAATTTATCCAGCCCGTATTCTGTTGTGGCGTCTCTGAAAGTTCCATCTCCATTGTTAATAAAAAGAAGATTGGGAGCACGTGGAACTTTCTCTTTATTTGCACTTGAATTAATTGTGACAATAAACAGATCGCGCCAGCCATCTTTATTCACGTCTGCAGATACAGCGCCCTGTGAAACGTATTTAATTGCTGTTTTAAGCCCCGATTTTTCATACACATTCTCAAAAGTTCCATTCCCCAGATTCTTGTATAATATATCGGAAGAGTCGCCGCCGGCAAGGAAAATATCTTCAAAGCCATCATTATTATAGTCAAACGCAACCGCCCCTCCGCCAAAACTACCTTCGTACACAATAAACTGGTGATCTATTCCAGCCTGTTTCGAGACTTCAGAAAAAGGTTTCTGTGAATACGAATTGAAGCAAATTAAAAGTATCAGTGAAGTAAACAATCGACGCATAATTAATTCTTAGGGGGATAAAAGTAAAAAAAAATAAACTTTACCCGGTATGATCAAATATCAAATTCTTGTCTTTATATATCGTTCTATTAACCTTGCCTGGCAAGTATCCTGTTTGCATTTTCTATCTCATTCTCATTTATCGAATGCCCCATATCAGGAAATATTTTTTCTTTAACAGACGCGTTAAGACCTGTAAAAACTTCAACGCTTTCTTTAACGCGCGAAACAGGAACATGAGGATCAGGGTCACTTGTTCCAATAAATATAGGTGTATTTAGAAAATCACCCGTATAATTCTGAGTATTTATTGTTTCACCAATTAATCCACCGGTAAATGCAATTATACCACCATACTGGTCAGCATTCCTCGCTGCAAATTCCAGCATCAGGCATGCTCCCTGTGAAAATCCTAGAAAATAGATGTCTTTTTTATCAACATCTGCTGCAATAATATCTTCTACTACTCCCTTTAACAGTTCAAGTGCACTGCTTAACCAGGGTTCATTTGCGCTGACTGGCGCCATAAATGAATATGGGTACCAGGTATTATTCGTAGCCTGTGGCGCTATTAATGAGAAATTATTTACTTCAAGATGAGTCGCGAGTGATAAAATATCTGCCGCAGAAGCACCACGCCCGTGCAACATTACCAGGGCCTTTTTTGATTCGCCTAATTTCACACCGGCATAAGTAACCTGCTTCCTATGCATTATGTATATTTTTCCAGGTTAATGCTAACAGGCGTAATTACTTTTTCAATTTCGCCTCTGTATGGTTCGTATTGATCAGGGAGTTTTAAAGCCTCACCCAAATTATTTTTATCCTCGTCTATGGTAAAACCGGGACCTGAAGTAGCCACTTCAAACAATACTCCTCCCGGTTCCCTGAAATAAATAGAAGTAAAATAGGAACGGTCAAGTACAGGTGTAGGATTTAACATACGCTGTGATATTTTTTTCCTTATATCCTCCTGTGTTTTACTGTCTGGAGTAGCAAATGCAATATGATGAACCGTGCCACCGCCGCTCAATCCTTTTAAACTATCAGGAGTACACAATAAATCAATATAATTTCCTGGAGCATCTTTGGCAGCAAATCTGAAACGGTTCCCTTTTTCTGCGATCAGTGTATGATCCATTTGTTCGGTTAATAAACCGGCCGTTCTTTCATAACCCTCCAGCCAGATTTCAGCACTAAAGAATCCTTTTACTGAATACTCCAGGGGAATATGTCCATATGTATAACCAGGACGGCTATCGCGGTCATTAAATACCAGTTCAAGCCCCAGCCCATCATGATCTTCAAAATACACAACAATTTCAGCATTAAACCTTTCTACAGGTTCTTTATAAGTAATATTGAATTTTTTGAGCCTGCTCAGCCAGTAATCCAGCGACACAGAAGGAACTGAAAATGCTGATGTATTCAACATTCCTTTTCCATGTCTGCCACGCACAATTCCCTGGTAAGGAAAAAAGGTAAGGATACTCCCTGCTGTTCCAACTTCATCACCATAATAGAAATGATAAACCTCAGGTGCATCGAAGTTTACTGTTTTCTTTACCAGTCTCAATCCTAAAACACCTGCATAAAAATCTATATTTTGTTGAGCATCACCACCTAAGGCTGTAATATGATGTATGCCGGTGATTAATTTTTCCATACCTAAAAGTACAATAAACAGAATATTTTTTAATATTCTGAAGAATTCCTTTTACATTTAAGAAATTTTCGGTTTTTGAAGAAACTGCTAGCCATAACACTGCTTATTGTTCATCTATTTAATCTTTCGGGATATTCTTTCCTGTTCGGCTATCTTAGTGAGCAGTCCACAGCGCAGCTTTCATCCAGAATTGACCGACAGGATTACAGCGATTCCGATCTCGTCGAAATTAAAGTACCTCTAAACCTTCCTTACCAGTCAGCCACCAGCGATTATGAGCGCTTTGACGGTGAAATAGATTTAGAGGGCCAGCATCATCATTATGTAAAAAGAAAAGTTTCACAGGATACACTCTATCTCCTCTGTATCCCCAATACCGAAAAAGATAAACTACAGGTTGCCAAAGCCGAATTCAGCAAAAAAGTGAATGATTTTGAAGGCAACGGGAAAAATGAAACGGTTAAGAAAGCAAATTTTGCATTAGAATATAATCAACAGCTCGCTGAATATTATTTAATTTCTCCTGAAACAATAGTTTCATCTCCGGCACAAATATCTTACACTTCAGATCTTACAGATTCTTTTATAGATCTGCATGGCAAACCTCCCCGGAATAATAGCTGATCATACCAGTTATTATTCATTCATAATTAATAAGCCATGCCTTTTATACCGGTACAGGAACATCTTCCTGGAATTACGGGCCTGCTCGAATTCAGAACAGATACAGCACAACCAATACGTGAGTTAACTCAATTCTTATTACGCGGACCAAATACTTTAACACAGGCCGAACGCGAACTAATAGCAACGGCCGTTTCCGGTGGTAACCAATGTACTTTCTGCACAACCGCACACACTGCTGCGGCCGATAAATTATTAGGTGAAAATGAAACCTCTCAAAAGGTTTTACACGACATCCACACAGCACCGGTTTCGCCAAAAATGAAAGCATTACTCGCTATCGCTTTAATGGCCCGCGAAAATGGAAAATCAGTAACCCCCGAAGCTATTGCTAAAGCCAAAGCGGAAGGAGCAACTGATATCGAAATTCACGATACAGTATTGATTACTGCATTGTTTTGTTTATATAACAGGTATGTAGATGGTCTGGGTACCGCATTGCCGGCTAATAAAGAGTATTACAATGTGCTGGCAGACCGTTTGGTAAATACTGGTTATATAAGACCCTCACAGGGCTATGATCATCTCAAAAAATAATTGCTTAAACCCCCAACTTTAATTTCATTAAAATGAGAATCACTTTTACGCTTTTCGCGTTAGTTATATTTTTTAATTCTTTCGCACAAAATCCGCAACCCGAGGATACAACAAAACGATTTAATATCCTTAACGAAGTAGTTGTTTCTGCTTCAAGAATGCCCGAAACCATTTTGCAATCGCCGGTGAGTATCGAGAAAATGAATTATCAGGCAATAAAAGAAATGCCCTCACTGAGTTTCTACGAGGGGCTGCAAAGTCTTAAAGGAATGGAAATGTATTCTGCAGGTCTCGGAATTAAAACGGTAAATACCCGTGGCTTTAACGGCACATCAAACGCTCGTTTTTTACAATTAATAGATGGTGTTGACAATCAGCCACCAGGACTAAACTTTCCAATGGGAAACCTTTGGGGAGTGGCTGATATTGATGTGGAAAGTGCAGAATTAATTCCCGGAGCTGCATCTGCATTATACGGCCCGGCTGCATTCAACGGTATGTTAAGTATACAAACAAAAGATCCTTTTAAATACCAGGGATTATCTGTACATCTTAAAACCGGTCTTAATCATATCAATGATGATTTTGCAAAACCACAGGCTGTGAACGATATCTCGGTTCGTTATGCAAAAGCTTTCAATGATAAATTCGCATTTAAAATTAATCTGGGGTATTTTAATGGCCTTGACTGGTATGCTACTGATTACACGGATATCAGCGCCCAAACACCTCCTGATAATCGCGGACCAAATAATCCGGGTAAAGACGGATTAAATATCTATGGAGATGAAGTAGCAAGAACACTTCCGGGAATAGGTCTCGTATCAAGAACAGGATACGAAGAAAAAGACCTGATGAACTATAATACATATAGTTTTAAAACCAGCGCTTCCCTGCATTATAAAATAAATAAAGATACCCGACTGATTTACCAGTTTAACCGTGCAGATGCACTCGCTTGTTTTACCAGCAGCGCACGTATGAATCTAAATGGTTTTACATTAACCAATCATCGCCTTGAACTTAGAAACAATAATTCATTTATACGTGTTTACAGTTCTGCAGAATTGTGCGACAACGGGTACAATGCGAGAACATTGGGACAATTCCTTAATCGCTCGTGGGTACAAGATCTCGACGGAAATACTGTAGCTCCAAACCTGGCGGATAATACATGGTTCACAAGATATGCCGAGGCATTCAATGGCAATATTTCCGGAATTGCAGGGAACAGTCACACAAACGCACGCACATTTGCTGATGAAGGAAGATTTCAGCCAAATACTCCTGCTTTTAACCAGGCAAAAAATGAGATTAATAAAAAATATGGCACTGAAGGCGCAGGCATTTTCAGTCAAAATAAATTTTATCATGCTGATGGTCAGTATAATTTCACTGCAGTTAAATTCGTTGAACTGCTGGCCGGCGGTAGTTTCCGTTATTATGATATGAAAACAAATGGAACGCTGATCGATGATAAAGACAAAAAAATAACTATCAAGGAATATGGCGCTTTTGTTCAGGCAGTAAAACGTTTATTAAATGATAAACTGAAACTTACAGCATCAATCCGCTTTGATAAAAACGAAAACTTCGCAGGAAGTTTTACTCCCAGGCTTTCAGGAGTGTATTCAATCACTCCAATGCATAATATCCGTGCATCATTCCAGACAGGATTCAGAAATCCAACACCTATCGACCAGTACATCAAATTAAATGCCGGACCAATAACAATACTCGGTGGCGCACCAAACAACAGTAAAGAAATGAATGTTTATGAAAATTCATTTACATCCGCTTCTGTTGGCCAATTTGCTGCTGCTTATGCTAACTCAATGGGTAACGGAGAAGGGCAAACGGCTGCAATAGAAAATAATAAACACCTGCTAGTGAAATCAAATGTTCCTTATATCGGCCCCGAAAAACAACGTGCATTCGAAGTCGGCTATAAAGGGTTAATTAATAACAGGCTCACTATTGATGTGAATTATTATTACAGCAGGTACTCAAACTTTATTCTGAACACTGTTGTTGTTCGCCCGCAAAGCACAATAGGCGATAACGGAGAAACCAGTTCTGCCGCCGCCGCTGATATTATAAATGGGGGTTCACAGAATTTCCAGTTATATACCAACGCAGCTGCTAAAGCAATTGGCCAGGGAGCAACATTAGGGTTGACTTATGGCCTGGGAAGAGGATACAATATTGGGGGAAATGCAACATGGTCCTCATTTAAAGTAGGAGCTGCTGATGTAAATAATGTTGCCCCTTTTAACACCCCGGAGTGGAGTACGAATGTAACATTCGGAAACAGCAATGTTTACAGAAATTTCGGATTCAATATAGCCTGGCACTGGCAGGATAACTTTCTCTGGTACGGACCATTTAACGGTATGAGACCTGGCCCTATCAGCGCGTATTCACTGGTTGACTTCCAAATCAACAAAAAATTGCCGAAAACAAAAACAATGATCAAACTGGGAGCAAGCAACCTATTGAATAATAATGTTGTTACAGCTTACGGATCACCAACAATCGGTGGAGTTTATTATGTTTCGTTCACTATTGATGATCTGTTTAATTAATTACAATGAATTATTCAAAGCAATATCTCGTTATATTATTTGCTATTTGTTTTATCTGCAGTGCATTGGGTGGAACTGTATCCACCTTAATGTCGGTTTATTTACCTGTGGCAGTAAAAGATCTTTTAGGAGAAACGCCCGCCGACTTAAATCGTATAAGCGCCTACATTAATGCGCTATTCATTTTCGGATGGGCATTCGGCGGATTAACATGGGGAATCATCAGTGATAAAATAGGAAGAAAAAAAGCATTGCTTTCCACTATCATCTGTTACGGAATATTCACTATTCTTACGGGTTACATGACCAGTTGGCATGGTGTAATAGTATGCAGGCTAATGTCTGGATTCGGTGTTGGTGGTGTAGCAGTCACTTCATATACATTACTAAGTGAAATATGGCCGCAGAAAACCAAGTCTATCTTTATAGGAATTCTTTCTATAGCATTCCCCGTTGGAATATTTTCTGCCGGTTTAATTAATTATATCGTTAGCTCCTGGCGTGAAGGATTTCTTGTAGGGGCTATTCCCATAATTCTTGCGCTAATTGGTATCGCTGTTATTAAAGAATCAGATAAATGGATCATTGACAAGGCCGATACTTCTGAAAGAGAAAGTACATTTAAAACAATGTTCTCCACAGGGCACAGGAAGGATCTCGTGAGTAGTTCAATAATTTATGGAACCATGCTTATTAGTTTGTGGGCAATATTTGCATGGTTACCTACATGGGTACAGAGTCTTATTACTGATGCAGATGCACAAAAAGAAAGAGGTATGTCGATGATGTTGTTGGGAATAGGTGGTCTCACAGGCGGCTTTATATCAGGATGGTTCGTTAAAGCAGTAGGCCTGCAACGATCAATGACCATAGGCTTTGCCACCTGCGCAATATTGTCGTTTGTTTTATTTAAAAGTAATGACGTATTCACCCCGATAATATATTTGGAGATCGGTATACTATCTATTTTCTTCGGATTAAATATGGGAATATTATCTTCTTATATCCCACAATTATTCCCTACGCAGATACGCGCAACAGCAACAGGATTTTCGTTAAATATTGGCAGGCTCTTTACAGGAGTTGGTGTATTATTTGTTGGTGTGCTGGTAACTGTATTAGGCGGATACGGAAATGCATTGCTTATTTTTTCAATGATATTTATTATAGGATTACTGGTAGTATTAATTGTTAAACCTAAATCTGCTTAATTATGGCATATATAAATGTACCGGAAGGTGTGCCCGGAATTCGTAGTCTCGTGATGTTCAGGCCGGAAACAGGAAAACATCTCTACGATCTTGCACAGGTTTTATTACGCGGCCCTTCACCATTAACTGAAGCTGAACGCGAAATAATTGCTACTTATGTTTCTAATCGTAATAATTGTAAATTCTGCACAAGCAGTCACGCTGCTGCTGCAAGATGTTTACTGGGAGATAAAGAACAATTAATGGATGATGTGCTTGAAAACCCCGAAACAGCCGATATCAGCGATAAGATGAAAGCATTATTAAATATCGCAGGCAAGGTGCAGATACTGGGAAAAGAAGTGAAGCAGGAAGATATTGATGCTGCGCGTGCAGTTGGCGCAAACGATCTCGATATTCACGATACAGTATTAATTGCTGCAACATTTTCAATGTATAACAGGTATGTAGATGGACTTGCAAGCCTAACCCCTCCTAACCGTGAAGATTATGTTGAAATGGGAAAACGTCTTGCAGAGAAAGGATATTCTGTACCACAACCTCAAACAGTTTAAATAATTAATAATGGCGCATATTGATCTTAAAAATAACGAACCGGGAATAAGAGGCCCCATGGCATATAGCCCTGAAACAGCTAAACCAATGAATGAGCTTGCTGAAATATTATTAAGAAGCGGAACCAATACCTTAACAAAAGGTGAACGCGAACTGATTGGTACTTATGTATCACATTTAAATGATTGTTTTTTCTGCCAGAATGTTCATGGAGCAATGGCGGGACATTATATGAATTGCAGTATTCAGCAAATAGATAATATTAAACACGATTTTAATTCTTCTGATCTTTCAGATAAAATGAAAGCATTATTATCTATTGCAGCTTCTGTTCAGAAAGGAGGAAAATTTGTAACAGCACAACAGGTTCAATTCGCAAAAAAACATGGCGCAATTGATAAAGAAATTCATGACACAGTATTAATCGCTGCAGCATTCTGCATGTTTAATCGCTATGTCGATGGCCTGGGCACATGGGCACCTGACGACCGGCAGGTTTATGTTGACCGTGCGCCCATGCGAGCAGAGCATGGGTATATAGGATCGGTGGCACCCGCATCTTAGCTATCCCTTGAAAAGAGGGGGTAGGGAATCTTAGCAATCTGCTGGCAGGTATATACTAGAAAATGCATCGCTTTTTTGTAATACCTGCCATTTTTTCTTCCCCGCAACTTGTTTGGAACCCGCCTTATATCACTTCAAAATTTATACCCGGCAAATCCTTAATTTTACAGATTATTTATTTGCTTATGCCCCAGGATAAAAACAGGCAGTTTTTAGATTTTGAACGACCAATAAAGGAGCTTTTTGAGGATATTGAAAAGTTAAAGGCTACTGCTGAAAAAAGTAAGGTGGATCTGAGCGATTCCATCAGTAAACTTGAACAGCAGGTGATCGAGAAGCGCCGTGAACTTACTTCAAAACTTACTCCATGGCAGAAAGTACAGCTTAGTCGCCATCCGGACCGTCCTTATACCAAAAAATACATAGAGAAAATGTGCACCGACTTCGTTGAGCTGTTCGGTGACCGTAACGTAAAAGATGATAAAGCTATGGTTGGTGGGTTTGGAAGTATTGACGGCCAAACCGTAATGATCATCGGCCAGCAAAAAGGAAGCAATACGAAAATGCGCCAGTTGCGCAATTTCGGTATGGCCAATCCTGAAGGATATCGCAAAGCCCTCAGGTTAATGAAGCTGGCTGAAAAATTCAAT
The DNA here is from genome assembly GCA_964387165.1 of uncultured Chitinophagaceae bacterium. Classification (GTDB taxonomy): domain Bacteria; phylum Bacteroidota; class Bacteroidia; order Chitinophagales; family Chitinophagaceae; genus Flavitalea. The sequence goes on from CAYLVR010000082.1 coordinate 13,452, forward strand.
AAGCCTATTATTACACTGATCGATACGCCAGGCGCGTATCCTGGCCTCGAAGCCGAAGAGCGCGGCCAGGGTGAAGCCATCGCACGTAATATCTACGAAATGATGCGACTAAAAGTGCCGGTTATCTGTGTGATCATTGGTGAAGGTGCATCGGGTGGCGCGCTGGGAATAGGTGTTGGCGATCGTATTTTTATGCTTGAAAATGCGTGGTACACGGTAATTTCCCCCGAAAACTGCAGCTCAATCCTCTGGCGCTCATGGGAACAAAAGGAAAAGGCAGCGGAACAACTAAAACTTGACCCCGATAACATGTTCAAATTCGGGCTCATCGATAAAATCATACCTGAGCCACTGGGTGGTGCACACTGGGATTATGACGATGCCGCAGCAAAATTAAAACCTGTTCTCCTTGAAACTATAAAAGAATTACAGAAAATAAATCCCGAAACAAGGATCGAACAAAGAATAGAAAAATTTGGTACGATGGGCTTCTGGGACGAGGTTAAAGAAACTCATCAACAGGAACCAGTAACCGAAACTAATAATTAAAACAGCAATTAATCTTTTTTCATGTCATTACGCGAAACACTGAGAGGCACAGGCGTAGCCATTATCACTCCTTTCAACAGCAAAGGTGATATAGATTTTCCGGCTTTGGAAAGAGTGATCAACTCAGTAATTAATGGAGGTGTTGAATATATTGTTACACTGGGAACAACAGGAGAAACTCCCACCCTTTCGAAACAAGAAAAGAAAGATCTTATCCAATTCACTTACGAGAACGTAAAGAATCGTGTTCCGGTAATAGTTGGCATCGGCGGAAATAATACTGCTGAATTAATTAATGATCTCGAAACCTATCCTCTTGAAGGAGCCATCGCTATACTCAGCGCCGGCCCATATTATAACAAACCATCCCAGGAGGGAATATTCCAGCATTATAAAGCATTGGCAGAAGCCTCTCCCAAACCAATATTATTATACAATGTGCCGGGAAGAACAGGACGTAATGTGAGCGCTGCTACAACCATTCGGCTTGCCAATGAAATTGATAATATTGCCGGCATAAAAGAGGCCAGTGGCGACATGATCCAATGTATGGAAATATTGCGCGACAGGCCAAAGGATTTCCTGGTAGTAAGTGGCGATGATGCATTAGCGCTTCCTCAAATTGCATGTGGTATGGATGGCGTAATTAGCGTGGCAGCAAATAGTTTTCCCGCAGAATTTACCGGGATGGTTCGCCAGGCATTAAATGGCAATTTCCCGGCAGCAAAAAAACTCAACGATGATTTGTTAGAAGTCTACGATATATTATTTACAGAAAATAATCGTTTTTATGGGTATGTGGAATATAGGAATTTC
>CAYLVR010000083.1:0-14700 GCA_964387165.1 uncultured Chitinophagaceae bacterium
AAATCATCCTGATGATCGCCATGCGTCTCATAACCATCGCTTGATAGAAGCAGCAGTGTCGTGAGGAGTTGTATTGAAAATAATTTTTGTATTCGGAGCTTTATCGTGAATAGTATTGATTAATATTTCAAATAAAATAAAATTAGAAGGTGGTATCCTGACACCTGCTCCTACCATAATACCATCAAATTGTTTTGTTTTCAGTTGTTCTGCAAGCGCAGACAATTGGAGCATACCAGTGTCGATCAGGTGCATATCCGAATCATATCCCGCTGCTTTCAAATTTTCTCTTTCTGTAATAAGTCCCATTTCCACTTTTTCTGGTGTTAAGCCAGGTAGAAACCCTGGTAGTGAAAAGTCGATTGTATGTGGATTCATGCCCACGATTAAAATTTGTTTCATGTTGTGTTCTTCGGTTTTTATGATTGATGTTTTTAGGAAAATATCATTTTTTGGGTATAACAGGAATAAGCCCGTGTTTGGCCATTACCAATCCTAATTTTTCAAGATCAGGGGGTGTACCGGTATTTACTATTTCCGCTACCTCTTTAAAAAAAATAGGACCGAGTAGTGCAGGAGTAATGACAGCCAGTCCTTTGGCATCGGTCTGTTTTAAGTTATCAAAGCCATGTACAGCACCGCGGGGAATGAAACAAGTTTCGCCTGGCGCAATGTCTATCGTTTTACCGTCTACAGTAAAAGTCAAAATACCTGATAACCCATAGATGGTTTCATCAAAATTTTCGTGGTAATGAGGTAGTGGTACCTTCGCTCCTGCTGGCACCGTAAATTCAAACATCGCCATAGAACCTCTTGTATCAGCCGCTTCCAGAAGAAAGTCAATTGAAATTTGACCGGCATTAATTCTTTCTTTTTTCATAATTTTTTTTTATGAAGCAAACATATTGAGCCAAACCAGCAAAGTCCTTGATTTGAGATAAGAAAAATTATTTCCCTGAAATTTTCTTCCGGATGCGACTTAGTGTTTCAGGAGTCATGGCTAAATAGGCAGCTATATGATAAAGCGGTAGCCGTTGCAATAAAAATGATTGTTCTTTTACAAAACGCAAATATTTTTCTTCAGGAGTTTCAACTGTAGCCTCTGCAAGTCTTTTTTTCAACATATAATTCGTGTCCTGTTGTGCCCTGATAAAACCCATTGTAAAAGATTGAATATGGGTGACTGCATATATCCAGTTCTTTTGATTGATGATCTGCAGCCTGCTGTTCTCAAGTGCCTGTACACATAATTCAGTTGGCTTAATATCCAGGAAACTTACCAGTTCGCTACACCACCCGTCTTCCAACTTAAAATAAATAGTACGTTCTTCACCGTTATTATTAATATAATACTGTCTCAGGCAACCTTGTTCAACAAAATAAACGTGTCTGACTATATCACCGGAACGATAAAGATGTTCGTTCTTTTTTACTTCTAATGGCTCAAATAATTGAATAAGTTTTGCACAATCTTTATCGGAGACTTTATATACCTGTTTAAGTTGCGCTAAAAGTGGGGAGCTGTCCATTCTTACATATATTATACTTTATCGTATATTAAAATTACAAATATGTTTTCTTACTTAGCTAATTTTCAAAAGCTCTTTTTTAAATTTTACCAGGATTGCAATATTTATTGTAATGGCATGATTGTGATTCTTTTAAGTATTTTTGACGATATGCCCATATAACTGAAATTACATGTAAGCGTCACCGATAGAATAAAATTTGATAAATTTATACCGACAAAGAAACTGGATCCTATATCAAATATTTTGTAGTGACGGAGAACGATGTAGAAACAGAATATAAGGTGTTTCCTTCTCCTGGTCTTGTTATTGGATTTCAATTCAAAGGGCAACTCTCTACTATTCAAAACGGGATCGAAAATAAACTGGCACCAGCAGGGATCACAGGAATTTCAGACAGTTATAAAATCTTCAAAAACTCGGCGAATATCGGGACGGTTTTGGTCTATTTTACCGAAATAGGGTTTGCGCATTTTTCTTCCAATCCCGCAAATGAACTGTTTAATTTAAGTATTTCCCTTGATGAAATTTTTGCGAAAAGTTGCCTAAGCGAAGTGGAAGAAAAGCTTGCTTTTGCTAATACAGACAGACAACGGATAAACATAGTTGAACACTTTTTATTATCGCAGCTAAAAGATAATCAAACGGACAAACTTATCGGTGAAGCAGTAAAGCTCATATACCGAAGCAAAGGAACTCTGCGGATTAAAGAGTTGAATGAACGGCTTTTTATCAGTCAAAGCCCTTTTGAGAAACGATTTAGAAAGATTGTTGGCACTACACCTAAAAAGTTTTCAACTATTGTCCGTTTTAATGTGGTCCTTGAAAATTTATGCCATACCAAATCACTGGCAGAAATCTGCTACGAGAACAACTTCTTCGACCAGGCTCATTTTATTAAAGATGATGGTGGGTATCGGGAAGTTTTAGGATTCAAAATATAATTTATTTTTTCCCCGCAACAGTTGTTTAATGTTAATAGGCTATGGTGAAGCGCTGACGAATATGTTTTGGATTTTCCAACTCATCAACAACTGCCACTGCAACATCTTCTACTGAGATAATGCTTTTTTTGTCAGCATCAAATACAGGATTCTCCAGCCCTGTGCGATAAACCCCTTTCCTGGTACCGGATGTACCCTGGTGCATTTCCAATGCCGGGCTTAAAAACGTCCAATCCAGTTCTTTTTCCTCTTTAAGAATATTCAGGTAATCTCTTGCTGCCAATGCACCAGGTTTCCATTCTTTCGGGAAACCTGCTGTATCTACAATTTGTTGGTTGGGTGCAATAAATAAACTACCGGCGCCTCCAACAACGATCAGGCGCTTTATTCCTGTTTTTTTAACAGTAGCCTGAATAGCCTTTGATCCGGTGATAAATTCATCATAAAGATTCGGATTAGCCCAGCCGGCATTGTATGCGCTAATAACAGCATCGTGGCCCGTTACTGCATTTATTAATTCTTTTTCATCTAACACATTTGCTGAAACAGCCGATATATTTTCGGAGCTTTTTACTTTTTCGGGATGACGAACAATAGCTGTTACCTGGTGCCCTCTTTGCAAGAGTTCATTTAAAACTGCTGTTCCTACAAATCCTGATGCTCCTATTAATGCTACTTTCATTTTATATTGTATTTAAATATTTAAGAAAATGCCGGTTGTTGCTTTTTTATATCAACCGTACCAGGCTTTGTTGTTTTAGTTTGGAACAAATTATCAATTGAGTATTTACCACTGCCTGTAAACAGGAACACTATATAAACCAGCAAATAATGCAGTGCCGGTTCTTTCACCGCAAATGGATCTGAGTAGTGAAAGGAAAATACTGCTACCAACATAGTAATGATCAGTGGAACTACAGCTAACCTTGTGGCAAAGCCTGTTAGAATGAATAGTGAACAAAGTATTTCCGCAAAGATGGCAAGACACAGGGAAAATTTCGCGCCCATTCCCATCACGGAAGGAAACTGTACCGGCGTTCCTGATAAAAGCATCATCAATTTGGGAACGCCATGTGTGAACATTAGCACGGCTATTCCGACTCTCGCTATCAGCAGGCCTATGTCTGTTGCATTGGACGATTCGTTTACACTGAATATTTTTTTCACTTTTATTTTTTGTATGGTGATTATTATTTTTGAGTGAACTCGCCATCAGCTTTAATCCTTACTTCATCGCTCAGCATGGGTGCCGGGAATCCTGGTCCCACATTAAAATCCGAGCGTTTAACAGTTCCGGTTAACTGAAATCCGGCAGTTGCTGCTTTAGACTGAGGGTTTTCAATTGTTCCTCTATAAATCAGATCCATTGTTACAGGATGGGTAATATCGCGAATGGTGAGATCGCCAGACAGTTTGTATTTATTTTTTCCTGATTTTTTAATGGAAGTGCTTTTGAACGTCATCGTCGGATATTTTTCTACATCAAAAAAATCAGCACTTTTAAGGTGGTTGTTTCTTTGTTCAACCCTTGTATCAATAGAGCCTACATTGGCTGTCAGTTCAAACACTGCATCACTGAAATCGGGTTTTGAAGATGTTACCGTTACATCAAAATCATTGAAGGTGCCGGAAACATCCGCTATACCTAAATGGGTGATGGTAAATCCTAACTGCGAGTGAGGTTTGTCGCTTTTCCATGTATTAACGGCTGTAGTAAAAGCGGTTAATACAAATAATGCTGATAAAATAATGGTTATCTTTTTCATGTTATTATTTTTATTTGATTAAAGATTTAATTGTGTAAAATTTTCCAGCCAGCCAGCCAGTTGTAATTGTATTTCATTCCCAACTGTATGAGCAAAAGTTGCATGTTCTCCAAGGTTCTGCTTACAGACAAACCACCTGCTACAATTGGATTAAAGCCTGCTACTGATACTAATTCAGCAACTGTTTGTAACGCTTCGTCATCATCGCCTGCTATAAAAGCATCTACCTGTTTACCATCAATTACCGGAGTGGAAAAATCTGCCGCGAATGTGGTGTTGAAAGCTTTGACCACTTTTGAATTGGGTAATAGCTTTTGCAATTCTTCTGCGGCACTTGTATCGGGAGGTGTTACTAATCCATTATAGGTGCTGTTTAAAGGATTGGCGATACTGATAACGATCTTTTGGTTTGCCATTTCTTTAATCTTTTCAACTACTTCTTTTTCCGCCTCAAAAGGAACTGCCGCAATAATAATATCTGCTTCCCAGGTTGCCAGTATTTTGCAATCCATTTTTTCTACATCTGCTGATGCATTCTCTGTCTTTATTTGTTGTGCCAGCGCCTGCACCTTATCCTGTTCGTTGGCGCAAAGCAACAACCTGTAATTGCCTTTAGCAAGGCTTTTGGAAATAGCTGAACCCATACTGCCGGTGGCCCCTATTACGGCTATTGTTTGTTTTGTTTTCATCTTTTTTTTATTTGATAAAACAAAATTACCACATAGGTGTGCTATGCTCCATTGCGTGAAGGCAAGAAAAAGCATTGATTCTGGTCAATGCTTTTTCAGTAAAATATTAATTTATTTAGATGAGATCCTGCGCCGGAGACGGCTTAAGGTTTCAGGCTGAAGTCCCATATAGGATGCAATCATGTGTTGCGGTACACGCTGAACAATATTTGGATAAAGGGAAATAAAACTGGAGTATTGTTCTTCTATGGGCAAACTGATGATAGATGTTAATCTTTTTTGCATGGCTATATAAGCGCCTGTTATTTGCAGCCTTGTGTAGGTTTCATATTTAGTTACTTTTTGCAGCAGTTCTTCGTGGGCCGATTTGCTGATAAGCACAAGCTCGGCATCTTCTAACGCATCAATATTATAAGTGGCGATTTCACCGGTAAGAAAACTATATAGATCAGAAATGGTCCATCCTTCTAAAGCGAACTGAATGATTTTTTCATTACTGTTTTCGTCTAATGAATATTGCTTTAACGCTCCCTTTTCTATAAAAGCTATAAATTTACAAACATCACCTTCTTGTAATAAATATTGCTTTTTGCGTAACTTTTTAGGAGTGAGATAACCTTTTATTACATTCTCTTCTTCCGGAGTAAGTGCGATCTTTTTATTAAATTCCTGGAAAAATAATTCATACATACGGCGAAATTTACCTGCTTTTCAACAAATGTATTTTTTTATTTCCAGTCTTTGGCAATGTTCCGAAACGGTTAAGCAGCGCTTTAATTTATCCAGGTATTACAAACCTTTTCTTCAGAGTTTCGCCGTTTATTATGCATATAACAATGTACACGCCCGGTTTTAACCCATACACATCTGCCTGCGTTCCCTGGCCCGATGAACGCCATAGTAACCGGCCTTCACTATTGTACAACTGGGCTGTTTGAACTGGTGCAGTAAATATAAACTGTGCGCTGCCGCCATGGCGAGCGATTACCGTTATTTCATTTTTAACGGTCTTCGTTATAGAAACGATAGTGCTGTAATATTCCCGTTCCGAGAGGGTTATCATCTTAACGCGGTATTGCTTTTTATAAAAGTTGATGTTACGATCGGGATATTTATAAGCAACCTTCCCTGCTATCGGTTCTGCCTGCAATGTGGTGATAGCCTGCCAGGAAACCCCATCGGTACTGGCTTCCAGCACAAATGACCGATAAATTTCGTTTTGTAAAATAACCCATTCCACGTGTACAAAATTATTTTCCCACTTTGCCCGCAGACTGTTCGCGAGCAATGGAAGTACAGCATTGGATTGGGCGAGGGTCAGCGCATCAAAGTTCAGACTGCTGTAGCTGGCATCAGCATAATTGGCGGATGTATTGACTGTGGCCGGTGAAGGCGACAACCAGATACCACCACTGCGCCGAAAAAGCTGGAGATCACTTTCGATATTGCCATTTAATTCCTCATCCAGGTACTGGAAATGAATACCGCCGCTAAACAGGATAGGATTGGTAAAATGATAAACGCGAAGAATACTGACAGATCCGTCCACACCGGTTACCGGCGTTGATGACACGGTAACTGTATTATCAGAAAGTAATAAATGATCAGACGGTGAGATGGCCAGCTTGTTAAACGAAAATGTAGTACCTGGCACCAGGTTCAGCGTTTCCGCGGAGCCTACAAAGAGCTGAGCATGTGCGTGTGTACCTGCCAGCAATATAACAATGCTTATATATTTCTTCATTAGAATGCAGTTTATTATCGACGGGTTGTATACCGGGAAAAGATAACAGTAGAATAGCTACCATATTTAAAAGTTCAGTTCAAATGAAACCGGGTAAGCCATAACAGCCGGGCTACCAGCACCACTTACTGTAAATGAAGCGCGGGTTTTACATTGAGGCGCAGCAGAAGGCATAGAGTTAATAGTGGAATTTGCCAGATGCCCATCCGATGCTGCAGCGTTGGTTTGATAAGTCATACGGAAGTTGTATGCATCCGCAGGACTGTTGCCATACCAAACCATCCCGATTATAAACTCAAGCGTGTATAACTCATTGTTATCATTTGAGCCCACGATCAGCGTAAAATATTCAGAATAATAATTACTGTTTGAACTATTATTGTCCACATCCACGCCGGTTGTGGGTAACGCCGTTCTTCCCAAAACGATCTTTCCCAGCAAACTGGAATTAACAATCATGGAATTATGCAACTGGTCGTAATGCACATCGTTTTCCAGGCTTTTGAATTCGTTTGCCAGCTTCTGTACCCATACGGCGGCCATCAGGTTCGCTTTAGCAACATTTTCGCAGTGCCAGGGCACCTGGCTTGGCGTAATGGTTCCAACGCCAGCCTGGTACCAAATAATATCATGATACACTTTTTGTGGGTTGGCCGATACCGTCAGGTCGAGACCCAGTTTATTATTCTGTCCTATTGTTTTTGCGGTTACCATGCGCTCCCAAATGTTGCTTGCAGTATTCCATACATACAAACCAGGGGTAACATTATTTGGGCTGATACCGGCTGTGGCCGTGTTATAAACAATCAGTCCATCGGCAGGCGATGATACGGGACCGGCAGCGTTCGTGGCCGTCAGCTCCACACGCGGCGCCAGAAAGCCTTTATTGGAAGAAGTTATATCAAGGGCAGCAGAGCTGTGGGGGGTTGTGGTGCCTATGCCAACTTGTGCAGTTGCAGGAAAAGTCGCACATAGGGCGATAGCAATTAAAAGATTTTTCAAGATATGAGGATTTGATAAAACGTAAATTGAGAAGTAAACGAATAAAAACCAAATTGGATCCGATATAAAATGGCTACTTATATATTAATTTGATTTTTGATAAGTATTTCTGCCTTCTAACGATAAGTTAAGTCAATTAATTTTTGGTGATTGTTTATAGCCACAATGACGTTTACATATTGCGAAAGAAAGGATTGATTGTCGCTTTTTAATTTTAACTCCGCTATTTTTGTTCAATAACATCCTATCATGTCGTTTTTTAAAGATAAAGTAATAGCAATCACAGGAGGAAGCGAAGGCATTGGCAAAGCGCTTATCGAAACACTGTTACCACTAGGTGCCAAAATTGCTACCTGCGGAAGAAATCACGATAAACTTTACCAATTGCAGATGCTTTATTCGGGCAACCCACTACACACCGTTGCCTGCGATGTAAGTAAAGAACAGGATTGTAAACGATTTATAGAATCTACCATTAAAGCATTCGGCGGTATTGATATATTAATAAATAACGCAGGTATCAGCATGCGGGCACTGGTAAAAGACGTGGATATAGATGTGATGAGGAGAGTGATGGATGTCAACTTCTATGGCGCTGTTTATTGTACCAGCTTTGCCCTTCCTTCTATTATTCAACGGAAAGGCATTATTGTTGGAATATCTTCTATTGCAGGATATCGTGGATTGCCAGGCAGAAGCGCCTATTCGGCCTCCAAATTTGCATTACAAGGGTGGCTGGAAGCATTGAGAACTGAATTGCTGGAAGAAGATGTTAATGTAATGTGGGTGTGCCCCGGATTTGTGACTTCCAATATCCGTAATGCGGCATTAGACAGTACAGGCGCCACTCAAAAAGAAAATCCTATGGATGAAAGCAAACTAATGCCCGCTCCCGAAGCGGCCCGCCTGATTTTAGAAGCAATAGAAAAAAAGAAGCGTACACTCATTTTTTCATTTAGTGATAAACGCACCGTTTTATTAAATAAATTCTTTCCTTCGCTGGCTGATAAACTGGTCAGAAAATTTTATTTCAATAAAGGAGAATTAAAAAAATAAGTAAATTAATTCATGCCAATACTCACCCTCACATCCGATATCGGTCAGCAGGATTATCTTGTTGGTGCCGTAAAGGGTCAGTTGTTGCAGGTTAATTCAACTTATACATTAGTAGATATCAGTCACGACCTTGCTCCTTTTAACATTTCCCAGGCAGCCTATGTATGCCGGAACGCCATTAAAAATTTTCCGCCCTTTACGTTTCATCTTGTTCTGGTCAATCTTTTTGAACAGAAGCCTGAACAATTGTTGCTGGCCTTTCATAAGGATCAATATATACTTTGTGCCGACAATGGCCTGCTGCCCATGATACTTGAAGAAACACCTGAAATGGTCATCAGTCTTCCGCTCGATAAATCGGCTACGAAAAACACATTGCATCTTACTAAGATCATGGCACAGGCCATCGAAGAGGTAAATGAGGGGAAATCTCTTGCTGCTATCGGTATTCCTGATGCTGTGTATATGGATAGAACCCCTCTCCGTCCCCTGCTCAGCGATAACTGGATGGAGGGACAGATATTATTCATCGATCATTTCGAGAATATTGTAGTAAACATAACCCACGAACAATTTGAAGAACAACGGAAAGGACGGAGCTTCCGGATCGTTTTTAAGCGTGATGAAGTGATCAACGTGATCAGTGAAACCTACGCCAACGTTAAAGAAGGAGAAAAACTTGCGCTGTTCAACTCCGCCGGTTACCTGGAGATTGCCATTAACAAGGGTAATGCCGCAGGGCTTTTTGGATTACAGGGGTTTACAGAAAAATCACACCAGCAGCAAACCCGCCTTTTTTACCAGACTGTAAGGATTCAATTTACATGACCGATATATTTAAAATTGCCTTAGGTTTGCCAAGTTTAAAAAACGCTATATAATATGAGTTTCAACAGGATAAATAATATTGTTGGATGGATCGTTTGTCTTATCGCCTGCACAGTTTATGTACTTACAATGGAGCCTACTGGCAGCCTCTGGGATACCGGCGAATTCATTTCCAGTGTATATAAGCTCCAGGTACCACACCCGCCGGGAGCGCCAATGTTTATCCTGCTCGGACGACTATTTGTAATATTATTCGGTGATGATCCGGCTTCTGCCGCAAGAGGCGTAAACTTTATGAGCGCTATTGCCAGCGGCTTCACTATTTTATTTTTATTCTGGACCATTACTCACTTTGCCAGGAAAATTGTTCAGAAAGGACAGGAAGCCTTAACTGGTGGCCAGCTGGCAGGCGTTATCGGCGCCGGAGTTGTGGGCGCCCTTGCCTATACGTTTTCAGACTCTTTCTGGTACAGTGCCGTTGAAGGTGAAGTATATGCACTCTCCTCTTTTTTCACAGCCATAGTTTTCTGGGCCATATTAAAATGGGAACACGAAGTGGACCAGGAAAGCAAAACCGATGGTCATAAATTCTCAAGAGCAGATCGATGGATCGTATTCATATTTTATATGATGGGTCTTTCTATCGGCGTTCACCTGCTGAACCTTCTTACCATCCCGGCATTAATAATGGTGTATTATTTTAAAAGATATACTGTTACAAAGTGGGGCACTTTCTTTGCGTTTGTACTGGGATGTTTTATCACAGGTTTTGTACAGGTAGTAATTATCCAGTGGTCAATTAAAGGTGCAGGCTCTTTTGATATATTTTTTGTAAATGAAATAGGCACGCCATTCTTTGTGGGGTTCATTCTCTATTTTATTTTAATTGCAGCCTTATTATTACTTGGCTTACGATTTAAAGCAGAACAGATTCAGCGGTTCAAAAGCTTCCCGGTTTGGCTGGTCGCTATATTATTATTGTTCTGTTATCCAATGATCAGTTCCGGGAAATCATTTTTTTCATTGTTGTTAATTCTCGGTGTTATTATCGCCGTTTGTTATAACTACAGGAGCCGTATCCATTCTTTTTTAAGAATAGCTATCTGGTCAACTATATTTATTATCATTGGCTACTCTACTTATTTTACGACCCTTATACGTTCCAATGCAAATCCTTCAGTGGATATGTATAATGTAGATAATCCTGTTAGCCTTGTAGGCTATCTTAGCCGTGAACAATACGGCGACTGGCCAATTCTGTATGGCCCATTCTTCACAGAAGAAATTACTAATGAAGATTTTGTTGAAACCGGCGACCTGTATGTAAAAGGAAAAGATAAATACGAAGTGGCTGGTAAAGTGCAGAAACAGAATTATTCGGGTATGGAAACTGCACACCCTTTTCCACGTATGTGGGACAGCGGCAACGAACGTAACCAACAATTTGTTTACAGGGAATTTGGTGGTGTTGAAGACGGTGACAATCCTACCATGGCAAATGAAGTGAGATATTTTGCCGACTACCAATTCCGCTGGATGTACTGGCGCTATTTTATGTGGAACTTCGCAGGTAAACAAAACGATCTGCAGGGATTTGGTAATATCCGCGACGGAAACTGGTACAGCGGAATTACTCCAATAGATAAATTATTTCACAGTACAACAGATGTTCTTCCCGACACAGCGGGAAAAGCAAATAAAGCAAATAATAAACTATTTTTCCTTCCATTTATTTTAGGAATTATCGGTATCGTTTTTCAATACACAAGGCATAGAAGAGATTTTTTTGTATCCTTCTTATTATTCTTTTTTACCGGCTTTGCAATTGTTATTTACCTGAATCAGTCGGGCTACCAGCCCCGTGAACGTGATTATGCTTATGTAGGATCCTTCTATGCATTTTCGATATGGATAGGTTTAGGCGTTCTGTATGTAAGGGAACAGTTCGGTAAAGTAATTAAAGGAGCCGGTGCATCCTATGCTGCAACATCGGTGTGTTTACTGGCTGTGCCGGTACTAATGGCTTCGCAGGAATGGGATGACCATGATCGCAGCCAGAAAACGCTTGCTCTTGATCTCGGTACAAATTATGTAGAAAGCTGTGAGAAAGAGGGCATACTCATCACATTCGGTGATAATGATACTTATCCGTTATGGTATGCGCAGGAGGTTGAAGGCGTTCGCCCCGATCTGCGGGTAATTAATTATAGTCTTTTAGGTACCGACTGGTACATTAACCAGTTACGGTACAAGTTGAATGAAAGTCCTGCCGCAGATGTAATATTCACTGCAGAGCAAATACAGGGTAATAAAAGAAATGTTATTCCTGTATACCCTTTGCCGGCATACGATCAAAATAAATATTACGATCTCGAGCAAATATTAAGAGAGGTGGTGGCGAGTGATGATGAAAGGAATATGGTAGGAATGCAGAGTGGCGACAAGGCCAATGTAATGCCTGTTAGAAAAGTAACGATCCCGGTTGATGTGGATTACATTAAAAAGACAATGAAATTAAATCCGGGAGACAGTGTGGTAAGCGAGATTAAAATAGATATATCCCGTAATTATTTACAGAAGAATGATCTGGCCATTTATTCAATGATTGCTGCAAATAAATGGAAACGTCCGATCTATTTTACTTCTACCCAGGAATTAAAACAACTTGGTCTTGATAAATATGTAAGGCTCGAAGGATTATCATACAGGCTCGTTCCTATAGAGAACAGTGGTGTGGAAAATGATGTTGCATATAAAAATGTAATGGAGAAATTTGCTTACGGCAATGCACATAAACCCAATACCTATTTTGATGAAGAAAATCGTCGTCATATTAATAGTATAAGGCTTGCTCACGCCACACTGGCTAAATCGCTTGTATTGGCTGATAAAAAAGATATGGCGAAGAAAGTCCTGGAAAAATATGACCAGGGTGTATTAGATGCAAATGTGCCTTATGGTATGACTTCTAACCGCGGTAATTTCCATAATAGTATTTCTGCTGACTTTCTTGATGCTGCTTACCAGAGCGGAGATATAACGCTGGCGGCAAAAGTGAATCAGAGTTTAAAGAAGGATCTTGAACAACAGATGGTGTATTACCGTTCGCTTGGCGACAATGAAACGGGAGACATGAGTAATGAGCAGTTGGCCATGCAGGCGGCAGGTTTACTTAACAATAAAGGCGGTCTTCTGTCTGATAAACAACGGATATTCGCTTATGATATACTTTCTTCTTTCCAGTTGTTGCAGCAGCTGAAAGAGTGGGAAATTGAGTATAAAACCGGCAATGTTCCTTCAACGGAAATAAAACCTGACTCGCTTACATTGCCGCCACCTGTTCAGGATACGGAGTAAACATATTGAATAAATCCCCCGTTTTCAAAGGGGGAGTGAGGAATCCCTGGCAAAATAAAATAAAGCAAGCAGTTTTCAGTGCGGGCATGGAGGTAAATATGCCCTCCCCCTTCCCTTTGAAAAAGGGGCGCGCACGAGTTGCACCTGATGCAAGATCGTAGGGGGATTTAATTCGCCCGAAATGACTTAAATTGAGGTTATGAAGGGATATAATTTTTCGAAATTCGATCCGCGCGGAGAAGGAAAAACTACTTTTGAGCAGTTACTGGATATTTTCATGCAGCTGCTCACTTACACGAACGGCGATGTTTCTGAGGCACTCAACTGGATGAATCAGCTCGATAAAGAATACGAGATCACCAATCAGGAATATGGTATGGGCGATTTTATCGACGAACTGAAAGAAAAAGGCTACCTGAAAGAAAACCCGGCCTCGGGTGAAATAAAGATCACCTCTAAAACCGAACAGGGCATTCGCAAACGTTCGCTTGAGGAAATATTCGGGAAACTTAAAAAAACGAAAAGTGGGGAGCACCAGACTTTTAAACCCGGTCAGGGAGATGAATTAAATCCTGAGACCCGGCCATTCCAGTTTGGAGATACTGTTGAGCAGATCGATTTTACCACATCAATACGAAATGCCCAGATCAACCGTGGCATTGATAATTTCTCCATGCATGAAGATGACCTAGCCATCAGGGAATCGGATTATAAATCGCAGACCTCCACTGTGCTGATGATCGATATTTCGCATTCCATGATATTGTATGGTGAGGATAGAATAACACCTGCTAAAAAAGTGGCTATGGCATTAAGTGAACTGATCACTACAAAATATCCTAAAGACACCCTCGATATTGTAGTGTTCGGCAACGATGCCTGGCCGGTTGAGATTAAAGATCTGCCTTATCTGGAAGTGGGTCCCTACCACACAAATACTGTAGCAGGTTTGGAAATGGCCATGGATATTTTGAGAAGAAGAAAAAATCCGAACAAACAGGTATTTATGATCACCGACGGCAAGCCTACCTGCTTAAAGATCGGTAAACGCTATTATAAGAACAGTTTTGGTTTAGACAGAAAAATTACCGGCCGCTGTCTCAACCTTGCAGCACAATGTAAAAAAATTAAAATTCCAATTACCACATTTATGATTGCGACCGACCCTTATTTACAGAGGTTCGTGCAGGAGTTCACAGAAACTAATAATGGCAAGGCATTTTTTGCTTCGCTCGACAAACTGGGAGCATTTATTTTCAGGGATTTTGAAAGTGGAAAAAGAAAAACAGTGTATTAAATTATTATGGATAAGAAAAATATAAAGACGTTAGGTGAACTTAAGAAAAGCGGGTATAAAAAAAGATCAATTAAAGATGAAATCAGGGATAACCTTGTTAGCAGGCTCCAAAAAAATGAAACAGCATTTACAGGAATTATAGGATATGAAGAAACAGTGATCCCCGATGTAGAAAGGGCTCTTCTATCAAGACACAATATATTATTTCTTGGTTTGCGCGGACAGGCTAAAACGAGAATGGCCAGGCAGATGACGGAATTACTCGATGAATATATTCCTATTGTTGCTGGCAGTGATATTAACGATGATCCCCTGGAACCTATTTCTAAATATGCCCGTGACCTGATTAAAGAAAAAGGAGATGCTACGCCAATCGATTGGATGCATCGCTCACAGCGCTATGGAGAAAAATTAGCCACTCCCGATGTAAGTGTTGCAGATTTGATCGGAGATATTGATCCTATCAAAGCCGCTAATTTAAAACTTAG
>CAYLVR010000084.1:0-14616 GCA_964387165.1 uncultured Chitinophagaceae bacterium
ACCTACCCACCAAACGAAATTGGTAATATCCCAACCCCATCCGATTGTTTTATTAAGGTTCCACTGGCCCGTTCCGTAGATTACCTCCATGGTAACTGAAAGAACACCCAAACCAAGCAATAAAACAGAAATAATAAAACCTATCCACCACGCACGTGTTGGACGCGCCTCTATAGGACGCACGATATCCTCCGTTACCTGGTGATAATCTTTTGTTCCACTCACCAATGGAGCCCTTACCTGTGATTCGTATCTCAATAATGACATAGTAATGTTTTAATTATGTTCTACATGTGCTGATGGAATTTCATGCGCGGCCTCATCGTGCTTTGCATCACCTGCCGTTGGTGCATTTCTAACCTTCGCCATGTAACTAACATTTGGTAACGTATGAATCTGCTCCAGTGAAAAATAAATTCTGTTCTTTCCCTCACCGCGAACCTTATTGATCATGCTCGATGCATTGTGAACGTTCCCGAAAACAATTGCATCTGCGGGACATGCATTCGCACACGCAACATACGTGTCACTGTCTTCCAGCTTACGATTCTCCTTTTTGGCCCTTAATTTTCCTTCCTGCTGACGCTGAACACAGAATGTACATTTTTCCATTACCCCACGGCTACGAACAGTAACATCCGGATTAAGGACCATTCTTGTCAGGTCATCATTCATCTGGAACACTGCTTCATTCAGTGCACCAACACCCGTTTTATTCTGGTTATCATTAAAACTATCAGCTCCCGTATAATCCGCCCAGTTAAAACGACGAACTTTATAAGGACAGTTATTGGCGCAATATCTTGTACCGATACAACGGTTATAAATCATCTGGTTGATACCCTCGCTGCTATGGTTGGTGGCAGAAACAGGACAAACGTTTTCACATGGCGCATTGTCACAATGCTGACAAAGCATCGGTTGGAAAACGGTTTGTATTGAATCCGCATCGTTCAGGTCTCCACTGAAATACCTGTCGATACGCAACCAATGCATATCATGATATCTTAATACTTCATTCTTACCAACTACCGGAACGTTATTTTCTGCATGACACGCAATTACGCACGCACCACAACCGTAACAGGCGTTAAGGTCGATTGACATTCCCCATTTGGCTCCCGGTTTATCAAATACAGGATATAATGTTCCCTGCTCTTCAAATTTCTCGAGCCCGCCCCAGTGATGTAATTCATGATCTCTTGCATCACGTATTAATGTTGGATTTTTCTTTATTTCATCGAGCGTAACTTCCTGGATAACATTATGCCTTCCTTCGTAAGAATTATGCGTTTGCGTTTGCGCTACCTGGTAAGTTCCTGTTGCTTTAGAAACTTTAGCGGCAGGGGCAGATCTTAAAATAGTTGAACCATTATAAGAAGCAAAAATGAAAGCATTTCTACCAGCGCCTAATACAGCTCTTCCTATTTTCTTGGCAGTATCATCAGCAGTGGCGCTCACTCTTCCGTAGCCGAGCGCGATGGCAACTGTATCATCATTTGTTCCCGGAACAATAATAGCAGGAAGTTCAATTTTCTTTCCCCCCAGTTCAATTGATAATAACGGCTTCTCAGTATTTACTTCATACTTATCTGCATCCCGCTGGCTTGTTAAATCTATTTTTAAAAACTCTTTTGCAAATTTTGGAGAAACGATAGCGTAATTATCCCAGGTTGCTTTTGTAATTGGATCAGGTAATTCCTGTAACCATGGGTTATTAGCGTATCTGCCATCACCTACAGCAACATTTTCGTATAATATTACTTCGGTTGTTCCACCTTGTGGTACAGAAGCCAATGCAGCTGTTGCTGTTGCAACTGCAGCTCCGTTATAGGCCGTTACAGCAGGTGTTATACCGGAAGGCTCAACAACACCATCCTGCAGCGCTTTATTATAATTATCGAAGCCACCTAATTTTGAGGTCCAGTAATTACGGAAATACACTTCATAATTAGTTGTATTATTCCCGGACCATTTCAATAATGACTCTTCAAATTGTCTTGTAGAAAATAAAGGAGAGATAGTAGGCTGTAACATGCTGAAATAACCTGTTACTGCTTCTGTATCACCCCAGCTTTCCAGATAATGATGAATAGGTGCAATGTATTTACAAAGTTCTGCTGTTTCGTCCTGTTTGTAACTTAATGCAACAGATACTTTAATTTTCTTAAGTGCATCTGCAAAACGTTTTGCATCGAAATAATTATAAGCAGGATTTACATCATGGATAACTATCGATCCCACTCTCCCTGCTTCCATATCCGCAATAAGAGCGGCAAATTCACTATCAAGACCTTGTTTTGTTAATTGATTAACGCTCCAGTCAATTGTTTTTCCATTTGCGCCAATTGCTTCATTAATGGCATTAATAATTATCTGGACATTTGCATTATTACTTCTGCCAACAACAAGTGCATTACCACCTGCTGATTTTAAAGAAGCGGCAGCTTTTTCCAGGCCTGCTTTTAATTTAGGATTTGAAATTCCTGAAGCGGTACCTGTATTGATTGCATTTAACAACCCTACAGCAACTGCTCCCGATTCGGACGGTTTATGAGTAAAGCGTTCGTCGGCATTTGCTCCCGTCATGCTTAGCATACTTTCAAACTGGTAATGCTTACTCATTTCGGAATTAGTATCAGTAATTTTCCTGTTGGTAGTATATCCTCTCTGGAAAACGACCGGGTTTAGCCATGTTCCGAGAAAATCGGCGCCAAGGCTAACGATCACTTTCGCATTTTCGAAGCGATATGATGGTATTGCTCTTTTGCCGTATGTAGATTCATTGGCGAGTAATAATCCGCTGTAAGAAATAGCGTCATATTGTACGTGCCGGCTGCCTGGATATTTCGCCAGGAATTCGCTGATAATCTGTTTTGCTGTTGGTGAAGTAACGGTGCCCGTAAGTAATACAAGAGGGCCCGCTGCCGACATTGCTGTACCTAATTGTTTATCAAGCTGTTCCCAGCTAACGACGCTGCCGCTGGCCATTGGAAAACGCTGGCGTGAGGTATCATAAAGATCAAGCACCGAAGCCTGAACTTTTGCCGAGGTTCCTCCTTTTGTAACTGCCGATAATGTATTCCCTTCAATTTTGATTGGTCTGCCATCTCTCACTTTAGCAACAATAGGTATGGCTTCACCTTCGCTGATAAATGTAGTTGCATAATAATCGGCAACTCCGGGAACAATATCCTCAGGCTTATTTAAGAAGGGGATAGCTTTTCTTACCGGAGTTTCGCAACTTGCTGCCAGTGCAGCGGCAGCAGTACTGAAACCAAGATATTTAAGAAAATCTCTTCTTGTAGCGCCCATATCATCCACTTCTTTCCCTGCGGTTACAAGATCCACAACAGGAAGGTCCTCTCTGAATTCATCCGCCGAAAGTTTGCTGTGTTGCTCACTTTCATTGAATTCTGAAAAACTTTGCCAGTATTTTTTGTTCGCCATATTTATTTATTTGCCGCTACAATTTTTGATTCAGGTGCAAGTGTTTCAGCAGAAGGCTGAATAACATTTGCCTGTGTCTTTAATAATGACATTTCTGGCACTCAATACCACCAATGTCGCTAACAGTTACACTATCTCTTGTTCCGTTCTTTATTTCGTTATGATATTTTTCGTAAATGCTGTAGAACTGGTTGCCCTTGGTACCTGATGAATCAACAAAATTCACTTTACTGTTACGGTGACAGTTAACACACCATCCCATGCTCAGGTCGGCAAATTGTTTAACCTCATCCATTTTCTGGATCTCACCATGACAGGTCTGGCATTGCACCTGTCCTGCTACCGTATGTTGTGAGTGATTAAAATAAACATGATCGGGAAGATTATGAATTTTGATCCACTCAACCGGTTTGGCTGGTTTTGAGTATGATTTTGATGAAGGATCCCAACCTACAAATTCATACAACTTCTGAATTTCCGCTGTTCCATCAACTTCAGTTTTATCTTCCCTGTATAATTTTTCACCTGTATATTCATTAATTGTCATGTGACAATTCATACAGGTGTTTAAAGAAGGAATATTAGCATGCTTACCTTCGGTGGCCCCTCCATGACAGTATAAACAACTTATCTGGTTAGTACCTGCGTGTACTTTATGAGAATAATAAATAGGTTGCTCTGGCTGGTAATTTTGCTGGCGACCGAGCCCGATTGCACCCTTCACCACATAATAACCGCCAACAATAAATAATATTAAAGTAAGAAGCGTGATATAACTTTTGTTCCTGTAAAAGGGAATTGGTTCCTGTGAGGGTTGACCATCCTTATCATCAGCAAGTTTTTTCAGGTTGCTGTTTACCTGGAGCATCACAAGCGCAATTACAGCCAGGATAAGTGTAAGAATACCGTACAAAATAGAATTATCATCATCGTCATATTTAACCTGGTCGCCCGAGGATCCTGTAGCTTTAGCAGCTGTTTTGGCTGCAGCAGCTTTATTAACATAATCTACTATTGCATCAATTTCCTGATCCGACAACTGCGGAAATCCGGTCATCACCACATTATTATACTGACCCTTCAGTTCCTGCGTATAAGGATCATCCTTCATGAAACCCGCAGGGTTATGGATCCAGGCACGCAGCTTTTTTCTGTCGGCCCATGGCCCGCGGCTTTCCATCCCCGCAAGTGCCGGACCAGTAAGGTTTTTATCAATGGCGTGGCAGGCTGCGCAGTTCGACTGAAAGATAGCCGCACCGTCCTGGGAATACGCTTTGCCAGCAAACGATAATAATATTATTAAAGAAAGTCGGAGTATTAATCTAGCGCCTGGTCGATGGTCCATCATATCAGTTGAATCTGATTCATTTGTGGAAAAATTTCCGGTAATTGGTTGCAAAAATAAGTCAGGATTTTAACATTGTATCAACATGTTCAAAAAATTTTTAACCCAGTATGGGCTTGAGTTTCAAGCGATTTAATGAAATTTTGCCAGTGCCTGAATATCAATTTGTCATGTAATTGTCAAGCGAAAAACAGAAATTGTATTTTAAAATATATTTAAAGCGACCCAAAATATCCCTCTTTTTTGAGTGAATGACTCAGTTCATCGGCCTTCACCAGCGCCAATGCCTTTGATACCACACTTTGTACTTCTCCTTTATCGCATCCTTCAATCTTGCAGAAGAGCATATAGCTCATAGCTGTAACGGGAATGTCCATACTAAATGAGATCTCCTCAGTGTCGCCAGGTTTTCTGATGGGTAAAATGGTGTGTGCCGACTCTATCGTGTAATCTTCAAAATCCGGAAATAATATTATAAAAGTCATCCGGATACCATCAATGTACGGACAGTCCCTCAGGAACCTGGGTTTAACCAGGTATTTTGCGCTGATATGTATTTTAAGCGCTTGAATATCGAGCTGTGTTTTCACATCAAGGTTCATCATCCGCGAGATCGTGTAATTTTTGTTTACATCCACGAAGTGACCCTCAACCCTAAGTTTTTTCAAGCTGCTAAACCTCCTTGGCTATCCAATAAATCAGGGTCAATATCGATATGTTTAACACTGAATTTCAATCCTCTTTTGGCCTGCGCACTAAAACGACTCTGTAAGAATTGGTAAAATAAGCCCCCTTTAAAATTTTTCCTGAACGGCTCAAGAGCCTTGTTTATCAATGAAGCAGGGGCGTTGGTGGAAAGGGTGCGCAGCCTTGTTTCCTCCATTTTGTCGTTCAGCTTAGCTTCACTTTTCGACCCGCGGGGCGCACGCGTGTGAACGCCATAAGTCTTGCTATTGACTGTAACCTTACCGGAAACTGAATTTTCAAAAGGATCGACCGATCGTTTAGGAGGCCTTCCCATAATTATAATTCTTTCATATAGAAGACTAAAATAATAAAAATTATGTTCAAAAACACCCCTTATACAGGCCTTACACAGGCATTATACGGGCCTTATACGGGGTTTTAGCCTTTGGGGGTTCTCTGAGGGACCTGTATGGGTTCACAGATGATCCGCCACTCGCGTCTATCATAAAAGATATCAATTAACCTGATATAAGGCAGCAGGCACACAAAATGATTTTGCTGTAGTTTTGGCCATGACCAGAATAGCAATCTTTGCCTCAGGTGCCGGCTCAAATGCTTCAAAAATCATTGAACACTTCAAAAACCATGAAACCATCGGCGTAGCGCTTGTTGTTTGTAATAAGCCCGGAGCAGGTGTATTAGAGATTGCAGGAAAAAACAATACCCCCGTTCTCATGATTGATAAGGAACGTTTTTTTCGCGGGGATGGGCATGTGGCGGATCTCGCCTCTTTTAACATCGATTTTATTGTGCTTGCGGGGTTTCTATGGAAGATTCCGGTTACTTTGATCAATGCTTACCGCAATTCCATTATTAATATACACCCGGCGCTGCTGCCAGATTATGGGGGGAAAGGCATGTACGGAATGAACGTGCATACGGCCATAATTAACGCCGGCGAAAAAGAAAGCGGCATTACTATTCACTACGTTGATGAGCATTACGACAATGGAGATATTATCTTCCAGGATAAAGTAAACATCGATCCGTCGGATACACCTGAAATGCTGGCATCAAAAATTCATACACTCGAACATGAACATTTTCCGCGGATTATTGAACAGGTAATAAGTTTGAAGAGCCAGCAATGAAACTGATCCTTACCATATTTTGCCTGTTTGCTGCAGGGTACCTATCCGCACAACAAATAAGAGTGTCGGGTAGGGTGTACGACATATCAAAATATAATCCCCTCGAAGCAGTAAGCATACTAACAACTTCCGGTACAGGAACAATTTCCGACTCGCTTGGACGCTACACGATTATTGTAAACGAAAACGATTCAATATGGTTTTCTTACCTCGATA
Source organism: uncultured Chitinophagaceae bacterium (assembly GCA_964387165.1). Lineage (GTDB taxonomy): Bacteria > Bacteroidota > Bacteroidia > Chitinophagales > Chitinophagaceae > Flavitalea. The sequence goes on from CAYLVR010000084.1 coordinate 6,850, forward strand.
AACCCACGCCAAAATACCCCGTCAGATCAATTCTGAATATCCATAATTTTGAAATTTCATTACACGTAAACATAACAGAACTAAAACAGGTGCAGGTAATGCCCCGTAACTACAGGCTCGACTCCCTGCAAAACAGGCTGGATTATGCAAAAGCCTTCAATTTTCAAAAACCTGGTATAGGCACTTCATTAAGCGTTGGGCCCAACGGTGGGGCAGGCCTCGACCTCGATGAATTCGTTAATATGTTCCGATTTAAAAGGAACCGCCGCATGCTGGCTTTCCAGGACAGATTGCTGCAGGAAGAAGAAGATCGTTTTATCGACTACAGATTTAATAGGGTACTTATCATTAAATTAACCAAATTGCATGGCGAGGAGCTTAATGATTTTATTCTGCATTATCGCCCCTCAGTAGAGTTTATACGTAACAGTACAGAATATGAACTGCAGGATTATATTAAAAAATCCTTTAGCCATTTTGAACGGTACAAAAATATGATGCGAAACCTTAATCAAAATAATTCATTAACGAGATAATATTTTATGAAAATCATTATAACCCTGATTTCCGTTTGCGTTTTTTATGTTGCCGGTGCGCAGCAGAAATTCACAGAAGCAAGCCCTGAATCGCAGGGATTTTCTACAGAAAAATTACAGCGTATTGACAATGTAATGAAAGAATATATTGACCAGGGAAAGATTAATGGTACAGCCTATTTAATAGCACGTAACGGGAAAATTGTTTTTTATCGCGCCGTAGGGTTCGATGATAAAGAAGCAAAAAAAGGATTAAAACGCGACGGAATATTCCGCATTGCTTCTCAAACAAAAGCAATTACCAGCGTTGCCGTAATGATGTTATACGAAGAAGGAAAAATTTTACTGGATGAACCCGTTTCAAAATATATCCATGCATTTAAAAACCCACAGGTGCTGGATAAATTCAATGAAACTGATACCACATACACTACCCTGCCGGCTAAAAGAGAAATAACAATACGTGATTTATTAACCCATACTTCAGGAATTGGTTATGCACAGATAGGCAGTAAAGAATCAAATGCCATTTATGCAAAAAATAATATTACCTCAGGCATAGGCACTGCAAAAACTTCTCTTGCAGAAGATATTCAAAAATTAGGCTCCCTGCCATTAATGCACAATCCCGGCGAGAAATTTACTTATGGATTAAATACCGATGTATTAGGATATTTAATTGAGGTTGTTTCAGGAATGACGCTTGATAGTTTTTTCAGAACAAAAATATTCGAGCCGCTTGGAATGATAGACACCTATTTTAATGTGCCTCCCGAAAAACAGGATAGAATTGTTTACACATACATGCCCGACTCAACCGGAAAATTACAAAAAGCAACAGGGACCTATAATGTAAATGGTCCGGTGAATATTGATTATCCCCGCTCTAACAGCACTTATTTTTCAGGAGGCGCCGGCTTAAGCTCTACATTATATGACTATGCTATTTTTATGCAGATGATGCTGAATGGAGGAAAGTACAATGGAAAAAGAATTTTGTCGAGGCATTCTGTCAGGATGATGACCACAAATCAGATTGGTGATCTTTCATTGGGAAAAGATAAATTCGGCCTTGGCTTTGCGATCGTATCCGCAGAGGGTAGCGCAGCAAGTCCCGCACCCCAGGGCGTTTACAGTTGGGGTGGAGCCTTCTCTACATCTTATTGGATAGATCCAAAAGAAAAAATTGTAGCGCTTGTTTACAAGCAGGTATGGAATGACCCTTGTTATGAGAGTGCCGAAAAATTCAAAGTACTGGTTTACAGCGCAATGACAGATTAGGTTAATTTATTTAACTTAAGGGAGTGAAATGGCTGGTAATGTTACTGCTTGCTTTTGCGACCAATATGGTTGTTAAGGGACAGGAAGAATTTGTTCCGGCGCCATCAGTCTATATTACTAAGTTCCCCTTCAAAATGCTTACAGGAGGGATAATAATTCTGAAGGCAACTGTCAGCGATTTTAAAGACTCCCTCAATTTTATATTCGATACCGGCAGCGGAGGGATTTCACTCGATTCCGCCACTGTAGAGAAATTAAAAATTACTACATCTCCCAGCGAAAAAACAATAAGAGGGATTGCAGGGATAAGAAAAGTTCGCTTCGCCAATAATAATTCACTTAATCTTCCCGGATTAACTGTCGACAGCCTTAATTTCCATATCAACGATTATGATTTACTCACCAGCGTTTATGGAGAAAAAATAGATGGTATAATCGGGTACAGTTTTTTGTCAAGATATATTGTTCGTATTAATTACGACAGTATGCAGATATCCGTTCATACTACAGGAACAATTAAATATCCGCGCGGAGGGTATTTATTAAACCCAATTCTCAACAATATTCCTATTACCACCCTCTCCGTTAAAGATGCAGAAGAAGTAACTGCAAGATTTTACTTTGATACAGGTGCGGGAATGTGCCTGCTGTTATCAAGTGATTTTGTGGAAGACAGCGTATTTATTCGAACAAAAACAAAATGGCACGCTTCGCAGGCAGAAGGTTTAGGAGGAAAAGCCCCTATGAAAAATGGTGTGGTAAAACAGGTTCGGATCGGGCCGTATAAGTTCCGCAATGTTCCGGCTTTTATTTTTGATGATACATATAATATTACTGCTTATCCATACCTGGGAGGATTATTGGGTAACGACCTGTTGAGAAGATTCAACCTGACAATTAATTATGAAAAAAAAGAGATCCACATGCTTCCCAACTCTCATTTCAAAAGTGAATTTGATTATTCTTACACAGGAATAGGGATGTACTATATTGATGGTGTAATTAAAATTGTTGATATAATGAAGGGTTCGCCCGCAGAAAAAGCCGGTTTAAAAACCGATGATGTGGTAATGTCTGTACAAAATAATTTCAGCCGGAATATCCAGGTCTATAAAAATCTGATGCAGGTGACCAATCAGAAAGTTAAGATATTGGTTTACAGGAAGGGGGAACCTTTGCTATTGACAATGAAAGTGAAGAGCCTGAAAAACTGATTTTTATGGTAAATTGCGCCCCTATGTTACAATTTAACCGGTTTACCCTCGGTAATGGACTTAAAGTGATCGTTCATGAGGATAATTCAACACCGATGGCTGTAGTGAACGTAATGTATGATGTGGGTGCAAGAGATGAAGATCCCGAAAGAACAGGTTTCGCTCATCTTTTTGAACACCTGATGTTTGGAGGAAGTGTTAACATCGAAGATTTCGAAACACCACTCAATATGGCTGGAGGAGAAAACAATGCTTATACCAGCAACGATGTAACAAACTATCATATCCAGCTTCCTGCAGAAAACCTTGAAACTGCTCTATGGCTCGAAAGTGACAGAATGCTTTCTCTTGCTTTCAGTGAAAAAAGCCTTGATGTTCAGCGTAAAGTGGTAAGTGAGGAATTCAAGGAACACTATATTAATAAACCTTATGGTGATGTGTGGTTCAAATTAAGAGAAATGGCCTATAAAGTGCACCCATACCGATGGATGACGATTGGAAAAGAATTGAGCCATATCGAAAATGCACAATTAAATGATGTAAAGAATTTTTTCCGTAAACATTATACTCCTGTAAATGCCATACTTGTGGTAGCAGGAAACGTCAAAACAGAAGAAATCAAGGTACTGGTCGAAAAATGGTTCGGCAGTATTCCGGCGGGAGAAAAATATATAAGAGCAATTAATCCGGAGCCAAAACAGGACGCACCGAGAAAAACAGAAGTAAAAGCAAATGTACCTCTTGACGCATTATATAAATGCTGGCATATGGATAACCGGCTCAACCATGGGTATTATGTGGCAGATTTAATCAGCGAAGTACTGGGCGGAGGTAGTTCATCCAGGTTATTTCAGAAACTCGTAAAAGAAAAGCAGTTGTTCAGCAATATAGAGTGTTACCAGTTTGGAACTATTGACAGCGGGTTACTGGCTATAGAAGGGAAATTAATTAAGGGTATTAAAATGGAAGATGCTGAAAAAGCCATTGAGGAAGAATTGAATAAACTAAAAACCGAATTGATTACAGAAAAAGAACTGGAGAAAGTTAAAAATAAAACAGAATCAGCTATTGCTTTTGAAGATATGAGCGTAATGACAAGAGCAAATAATCTTGCTTTCTATGAATTACTCGGTGATGCAAATTTATTTAACAGCGACAGGGAAAAATATTTTGCTGTAACTACAGAAGATATTCAGCATTATAGTAAAAAGATATTCGACAGTAACAATTCCAATACGCTGTATTATTATAGCGAAAATTAATCGGCACAGGTTGGTCGGCTAGTGCCGTCACCCTCGTGCCAGCAGCAAGAAAGTCAATCATCAGAAGTACTGGCGCTGGTGTTTTAGTTGCAAAACAAAACAACCTGTGCCTCAAAGAAGAAAACTTATGTTAGTTAGAACAGCGCCTCCTGCTATAAAAGATCCGGTAGAGTTTAAAGTACAGCTTCCCCCATGCAACATTCACAAATTATCAAACGGTGTTGAAGTGTACGCAGTGAATATGGGATCGGAAGAAACAATGATGATAAGCTGGGTATTTTATGCGGGCAATTGTTTTGAAAAGAAAAAAAATGTGGCCGTGGCCACAAATTATTTATTAAAGAATGGCACTTCCCGTTTATCAGCTTTCCAGGTAACAGAACATTTTGAATTCTATGGTTCTTATTTAAGCAGGCATTGCTCAAATGAAACATCAGAGATTGTTCTGCATTGTTTAAATAAACATATAGATGAGCTGGTTCCCGTTGTAAGCGAAATAATTACTGATAGTATTTTTCCACAAAAGGAACTGGAAATATATGTACAGAATTCAAAGCAGAAGCTGGAAGTGAACTTACAAAAATCGGAGTTCGTTGCTTCACGTTTAATTGATGCAAATCTATACGGAGAAACCCATCCCTACGGAAAATACAGCACGCTTCATGATTATGATCAAATAACAAGAGAAGATGTTGTTGAGTTTTATGAAAAAAATTATAAGCATGGCAGGTGCGTAATATTTGTAGCAGGGAAATTGCCATCTAATTTAATTGAGCTGCTCGAAACGTCCTTTGGCAAACTTGATCTTACATCTCATCGTGGAGCAGCGCAGGATCTTGTTTATAATTTTCAGCCCGCAGAACAGAAAAAACAATTACAGATCAATGATGCGCAGGGAGTACAGGCAGCCATTCGTATTGCAAGACACTTCCCCAACAGGCACCATCCCGATTTTGCGAAAGTAATGGTACTGAATAATATATTCGGTGGATTTTTTGGATCAAGGCTAATGGGAAATATCCGTGAAGATAAAGGCTATACGTATGGTATTTACAGCTATTTGTTAAATCATTATGAACAAAGTGGCTGGCTGATCAGTACAGAAGCCGGAAGGGACGTAAGCGTTGCTACCGTTTCAGAAATTTACAATGAAATGGAAGAACTTCGTAAAGTGATTATTGATGAAGAAGAACTGAGAATGACACGCAATTTTATGATAGGGATCATTCTTGGTGACCTCGATGGCCCTTTCCAGGTATTGGGAAGATGGAAAAACCTTGTGCTTAATAACCTCGACGAAAAGTATTTCTACAACGCAATAGATATTATCAAAACCATCTCTGCTGAAGAACTTCAGGAGCTGGCTAAAAAATATCTTGTTCCGGATGATTTTTATGAGGTGGTTGTGATTTAAATTCATTCAAGCCAACCATTGTGTATGTATTTTGACCGCAAAGATATTAGTGACGAACAGCTTATTCATTTTTACAGGAGCATTCTCCTGCCACGAATGATAGAGGAAAAAATGCTTTTATTATTAAGGCAGGGAAAGATCAGCAAATGGTTCAGCGGAATCGGACAGGAAGCTATTGCAACAGGAATAACACTTGCGCTGGATAACGACGAATGGATCATGCCATTGCACCGCAATCTTGGAGTATTTACTACCCGCAAAATGCCATTGAGTAAATTATATAAGCAATGGCAGGGGCATAAAGACGGATACAGTAAGGGCCGCGAAAGGAGTTTTCATTTTGGTTCTAAAGAACATGCAATATGCGGAATGATCTCTCACCTCGGTCCGCAATTAGCCATAGCCGATGGTATTGCACTCGCACATAAATTAAATAATGAGAGTAAAGTTGCCGTCGCTTTTACAGGTGAAGGCGGAACAAGCGAAGGTGATTTTCATGAAGCCCTGAACATTGCGGCCGTATGGGATCTCCCGGTAATATTTATTATTGAAAATAATAATTACGCATTAAGTACCCCTGTGGAAGAGCAATACAGATGTAGTGATTTAATAGATCGTGCGCGGGGTTACGGAATGGATGCAATAAAAATAGACGGTAATAATCTTCTTACCGTTTATGATACTGTTAAAGGTGTTCGCGATTATTGTATAAAAAATAAAAAGCCTTATTTAATTGAGTGTTCAACGTTCCGTATGCGTGGACACGAAGAAGCCAGTGGAATAAAATACGTTCCTGACTATTTATTCGAAATATGGCAAAAAAAAGATCCTGTTCATAGGTTTGAAGAATACTTAATTTCCAATAAAATACTAAGCGAAGAGTTAAAAAATGAAATTAAAGAAGAATTAAAGAATTATATAGATACTGAATTAAATAATCACAGTGATAATCAATTCAGTATGGAAGAAGAGCTTAATGATGTGTACGCAGACCGCCCATTCTCTCTTTTACCCGCCGAAGCGCGTTACGCGAAGGCGGGCCGCTTTCGCGAAGCTTCAGCAGCTAAAACCGGGGCGGGTAACCCAACAACAAGTCGCCCAACCCGTTTCATCGACGCTATTAAATCAGCGCTCCACCAATCCCTTTCCACCCATCCTAATTTAATAATCATGGGGCAGGACATTGCAGAATATGGTGGCGCCTTCAAAATAACAGAAGATTTCGTAGAAGAATTCGGTAAAGAAAGAATTCGCAACACTCCATTATGCGAATCAGGAATCATTGGAACAGCGCTCGGTTTGAGTATCAAAGGGTTCAAATCCGTTGTAGAAATGCAATTCGCTGATTTTGTAACCTCAGGTTTCACCCAAATAATCAATAATCTCGCGAAAATCAATTACCGCTGGCAACAAAACGCAGATGTAGTAATAAGAATGCCATGCGGTGCGGGAATCGGCGGAGGACCATTTCATTCACAAAGCAACGAGGCATGGTTCGTGCATACCCCAGGATTAAAAGTTGTTTATCCATCGTCCGCCCATGATGCAAAAGGATTATTAATAGCTGCTATCAACGACCCCAATCCTGTAATGTTTTTTGAACATAAGGCATTATACAGAAGTATTATCGATGAAGTTCCTGAGGAATATTATTCTATTGAAATAGGAAAAGCAAATATTATAGAAGAAGGAGAAGATATTTCAATAATTACTTATGGAGCCGGCGTACATTGGGCTTTAGATTATGCAAAAGAGAATGATGATATTTCCTTTGACATCCTCGATCTCCGCACTTTATTACCACTTGATTATACAGCCATCTGCGATTCAGTAAAAAGAACCGGTAAAGTTTTAATATTACACGAAGACACATTAACCGGTGGCATTGGCGGAGAAATAGCAGCTTATATTTCCGAACATTGTTTCGACTTTCTAGATGCGCCTATTATGCGTTGCGCCTCTCTCGATACTCCCGTTCCATTCAATACTTCTCTTGAAAATAGCTTCCTCGCCAAATCACGACTGCATGAATATATCCAGAAACTAGTTAATTATTAATA
>CAYLVR010000085.1:0-14103 GCA_964387165.1 uncultured Chitinophagaceae bacterium
AAAAAACAGGTTATGTGCTTAATATCCAATGGAAATTCCAGTTAGTGGCCAATGGTCCTGAAAAACTATAATGTGTATAGAAGCCTCCCCTTTGGGGGGCTTTTTCATTGTCACCGGAACCCTGGCGTAGGCTGGGTTATTTTCTTAGGCTTTTATAGATTTTGATAGCACTCATAAGGGCAATGGCGAAAAGAACAAGACCAAGGAGTCCCCAGACCCAACTGATGGCGTTTTTAACCACAACGATCATGACTATCGATACTAAAAAAATAGTAGCGACTTCGTTCCAGATGCGCAGTTGCTGTGAAGAATATTTGAAAATTCCCCTGAGTTGATCCTTATATATTTTATGCAGGGAAAAATGATATGCATACAATCCTATCACAAATGACAGTTTCACCATCAACCAGGTTGGCAGTGCGCCCACCAGGCCCCACATCCATCCCCCGAAAATTAACGTTAACGCCGCCGACGGCCAGGTGATTCCCAGCCAAAGTCGTTTGATCATGATATTAAACTGCTCACGCAGGATAGTTTTCGCCGGCTCAGGTTTATCGCCGGCTTCTGTATTATAGATATACAGGCGCACGATATAAAACATACCGCTGAACCAGGTCACGATAAAAATAATATGAAGGGCCTTGATGTAGTTGTACATGTAAAGCTTTTATCGAAGCAGGATTTCTGTATTACCTTTTTTTACTTCTTCTACATATCCCTTTAATGCTTTTACCCATAATGGATTAGTATTTAAACAAGGGATCATTGTATATTTTTCTCCGCCGGCGCCTATAAAACTTTCTTTTCCTCTTTCTTCAATTTCTTCAAGGGTTTCAAGGCAGTCGCTCACAAATGCCGGACATATGATCAGGAGTTTTTTAATACCTTCTTTCGGCATTTCTTCCAGGCGAATATCGGTAAATGGCTCCAACCATCCTTTTCCTAATCTTGATTGAAATGAAATACTGAATTTTTCTTTAGGGATATGTAGTTTTTGGGTGACGAGTCGCGTGGTGATAAAACACTGGTGACGGTAACAATAATCGTGTGCAATTGATGGTGTATTGCAGCAATCGTTAACCTGCAAACAATGTTTGCCAGTGATATCACTTTTTTTAATGTGGCGGCCGGGCACACCATGATAACTGAATAAAATATGATCATACTCCTGTTCAAGAAAAGGCCTCATCCTGTCGGCCAACGCTTCTATATATGAGTCTTCGTTGTAATATGGTTTTATGAAGTTTAGCTGGAAAGGATATTTTTTCTTTTTATGTATTTCTTTCGCGTATTCAACGGCTGTTTCAAAAGAAGACATTGCATAATGCGGGTAGAGGGGTATTGCAATCACTTCTTCAAGTCCGGGTTGGCGTTGTAATAATTTATCAAAGGCTGCTTCGGGCGTTGGATTGCCGTAACGCATGGTTATTTCAACAGGTTCTTCCACCTGCTGCTGTAGCGCCTCTTCCAGTTGTTTGGTTAAAACAATTAGTGGGGATCCGTCTTTGGTCCAGATCGTTTTATATGCTTCTGCCGATTTGGGTGCGCGGAATGGAATGATAATGCCCCGTACAAGAAGTAACCGGAGCAGGTATGGGTTATCAATAACCCTTTTATCCATTAAAAATTCTGTAAGATATTTTTTTAAGTCTTTCACTTTCGTAGAATCCGGTGAACCGAGGTTCATCAGTAGGATGCCACGTTTTTTAGCTGTTGTCATTGAAGCGCAAAATTAGCAGTTCTCTCTCTTTGAAAGAAATCCCCCTGCGGTATTACTTTTTGTTAGATGCCCTGCGTCCCTTTTTCAAGGGGAGGAGCAGGCATCCTGCATTTATTACACAGAATACGGTCTGCCCTCCTTTTAAAAAAAGGAGAATTACCGCATATTAGACAGAATAAATGACCGCAGGAGGCTTTCTATTTAACAAATGACACAGCAATGACAGAAAAATTTACCTTAACCGGAGTTCTGAAGTACTTTTGTGGCCTGATTAGGGATTGAGACATGAACGGACCCCATAACGACGACATATCGAGATTTTATATAGCAGGAATTAACTACAGGAAAACAGACGCCGCAGTCAGAGGAGAGTTTGCCGTGAGCCCCGAAAATTATAAACTCCTTCTTGCAGAAGCCCGCAACAGTGATATTAAAGAAATTTTTATCCTTTCTACCTGTAACCGCACCGAAGTTTATGGCATTGCTGCCCATCCTTCCTTATTAGTAGATCTTCTTTGCAAATACACAGCAGGCAGTAAAGAAACTTTTACTTCACGCGCCTATGTTAAAAATGGCATCGATGCCATTAATCATCTTTTTAATGTATCTGCCGGGCTCGATTCACAGATATTAGGAGATTATGAAATTGTGGGCCAGATCAAACAGGCTGTAAAACTCGCTAAAGAACATCATTGTATTGGAGCATTTATCGAAAGGTTGATTAATTCTAACCTTCAATCTTCCAAAACAATTAAAAATAAAACCGAATTAAGTGGAGGCACTGTTTCCGTTTCATTTTCTGCAGTTCAGTATATCAAACAAAACGAAAAAGATCTTCAGCATAAAAAGATCCTTCTATTGGGTATTGGTAAAATAGGAAGAAATACATGCCGTAACCTGGTTGATTATCTTCCTGTAAAAAATATCACCTTACTTAACCGTACCAACGAAAAAGCAAAGGCGCTTGCCACCGAGTTAGGATTAAAAGCTGCGCCTTTTAATAATTTAGTTGAAGAAGCCCAGGCTGCTGATATTATTCTCGTTGCAACAAACGCCTCCGAACCGGCAATTTTATCATCACATATAAAAGGTCACGGAAATAAATTATTAATAGATCTTTCTATTCCTTATAATGTTGAGCCTTCAGCAAAAGACCTTCCGGGAGTTACCCTGGTAAACGTTGATGAGCTGAGTAAATTAAAAGACCGCACATTAAATAAAAGAAAAGCCGAAGTACCAAAAGCCAAGGCAATTATTGCTGAACATATTACCGACTTTTTAGACTGGTATGAAATGCGCAAGCATGTGCCAGTATTAAGGGCCGTGAAAATTAAACTGGAAGAATTGCATTGTGGTCATTATCCGCATGCGCCATTGGTTAATCACCAGGAAAAGATTCAGAAAGTAATTAATGTAATGGCGGTAAAAATGAGGCAGCATAATACACGTGGCTGCCAGTATATTGAAGCGATTAACGAGTTTATTGCATAATGTTCACACCCATCAGGATAGGTACACGCGAAAGCCAGCTTGCAGTTTGGCAGGCAACAGAAGCGCAGAAATATTTAAAGGAAAACGGATATGAATCAGAAATCGTTCATATTAAAAGCGAGGGGGATATTGATCTTTCTACCCCCCTGTACGAAATTGGCGTGCAGGGAATATTTACGCGTAGTTTAGATATTGCATTGCTGTCAGGCAGTATAGATATTGCAGTGCATTCAATGAAAGATGTGCCTACACAATTACCGAAAGGAATTGTACAGGCGGCCGTATTAAAAAGAGGCCCTTATAAAGATATCTTAGTTTATAAAGGAGATATTTCATTTTTAAACGATTTCCATTCGAAAGCAGTAATTGCAACAAGCAGTATTCGCCGCTCTGCACAGTGGCTGCATAGATATCCCAACCACACTATTGTTAATCTTCGTGGAAATGTAAATACACGTTTACGCAAATTAAAAGAAAGTGACTGGAACGGAGCAATATTTGCTGCAGCAGGTTTGGAGAGAATCGGGTTAAGACCCCCTGCGCTCCCTTTGGAAAAAGGAGGGCCGTTCGCTGAGGCTTTAACGGTAGCGCAGGAGCAGGAGATTTTTTCAATTGATTTAGATTGGATGTTACCGGCCCCGGCCCAAGGTGCAATTATGGTAGTGTGCAGGGAAAATGATTCCCGTACGCTTGATGCCTGTTCTTCATTTAATGATGCTACCACTGCATTATGTGCCAGAATAGAACGTGATTATTTACGTGCATTAATGGGAGGATGCACAACCCCTATCAGCGCTCTTGCTATAAAACATGGCGATATAATTGACTTTAAGGGTAGTATTTGCAGCGACGACGGCAAAGAAAAAAAAGAAAGTAAAAAAATATTTATTGACACCCGCTCATTTATTAAACCTGAATCATTACCCGAACAGGAAATAATTAATATAATAAAACCTTTCAAAGGGAAAAAAATAAACGCTGTTGTTACCAGTAAGAACGCAGAGAGAATAATAAAAAAATATGGTGATAAAGAATGGAATTTATTTTCTATTACTAATCAATCCGCTGCCCGCAATGCTTCTCAACTGGCAGATATTATTATTGCAGAAGGAATTAAAAATATAGTTTTCTTTTGTGGCGACAGGCGCAGGGATGAATTACCTGATAAACTTCATTCAAACGGGGTCAACGTAGAAGAAATAATTGTTTATCGTACCATCGAAAACCCACATCCTTTAAATACAGATTATGATGGAGTGGTATTTTTTAGTCCAAGTGCAGTAAACAGTTTCTTTAGAGATAATAAACCCGGTGACAAGGTTATTTTTTATACGATGGGCGACACCACTGCAAATGAGATTAAAAAACATTGCAGCAACCAGGTAGAGATAGGCGATTTTAAAAACGGAATTTTATGAATGATCTATTGCTGAGAGCGCTGAGACAGGAAAAAGTTGAGCGACCGCCGGTATGGATGATGCGGCAGGCTGGCAGGTACTTACCTGATTATATTAAGCTGCGCGAAAAATATGATTTTTTTACACGTGTGCAAACCCCTGAGCTGGCCTGCGAAATTACTTTACAACCAGTGAACCAGGTGGGTGTGGATGCCGCTATTATATTTTCAGATATTCTTGTAATACCACAGGCAATGGGATTAGTGGTAACCCTGGAAGAAGGGGCAGGTCCGCAATTACCCAAAGTGATTAAAACCGAAAAAGATATAGATGAATTAAATACTGCTAATGCTGCTGAACATTTAAATTATGTAATGCAGGCATTAACATTAACAAAAAAAGAACTTAATGGACGTGTGCCTTTAATCGGATTTGCAGGCGCTCCCTGGACGATACTATGTTATATGGTAGAAGGTAAAGGAAGTAAAACCTGGGATAAAGCTAAACAGTTTGCTTATACCCAACCTGAACTTGCACATAAATTATTGCAGAAAATAACGACTATAACAATTGACTATTTAAAAGCGCAGGTAAAAGCCGGTGCAGATACCGTACAGGTATTTGATAGTTGGGCAGGAACATTAAGTCCGGCCGATTTTCGTATATATGCCCAACCCTATTTACTGCAAATTGCTGATGCTTTAAAGAACGACGCCCCGGTAATATTATTTCCGAAAGGAAGCTGGTATGCATTAAAAGATCTAAGTAACAGCTCTGCTGCAGGTATTGGGATAGACTGGTGTATTGAACCTGCAATAGCCCGCGAAATAACCGGGAATAAAATTACCTTACAGGGTAACTTTGATCCTGCTAAATTACTCGTTCCCGTTTCCGAAATTAAAAAGGAAGTGAAGAAGATGATCGATGGATTCGGGACACAGAGGTATATAGCCAACCTGGGGCACGGTATTACTCCAAATATTCCTGTGGACCATGCGCGTGCATTTGTTGAGGCAGTTAAAGAATATCAGCCATGAGTATCAAATCCACTTTCAACGACTATATCCTTTCATTACAGAACACCATCTGCCAGGCAATAGAAACCGTCGATGGGAAAGCAAAGTTTTTTGAAGATAAATGGACCCGTCTTCGCCAGGGCTACGACGGGCAAAGCCCATCTGAACCTGGATTCGACAATGAAGGCAAGAGCGAAAGCGGCTTCCCGCAGGACGAAGGCGGTGGTATTACAAGAGTAATTTCAAAAGGAAATGTATTTGAGAAAGGTGGAGTGAATATATCTGCGGTGCATGGAGAATTACCTCAGGCTATGCGTGATGCATTTAAAGTACAGGCAAAAGATTTCTTTGCCTGTGGAATTTCTTTAGTCATTCATCCTGTTAATCCTTATGTTCCCACTGTTCACGCTAACTGGAGATATTTTGAATTGTACAATAATAAAGGAGAAACCGAAGACAGTTGGTTTGGTGGTGGCTCTGATTTAACTCCTTATTATATTTTTGAAGAAGATGGGAAACATTTTCATACTACATTAAAAACCGCAATGGATCCTTTTGGGTCTGAGTTATACCCTAGATACAAAACGCAGTGCGATAATTATTTTATTAATAAACATCGCGGTAATGAGGCGCGCGGTATTGGTGGAGTATTTTATGATTACCTGCGCCCGGCGAATAAAAAAGAGGCAGAGAGAATGATCGAGTTCCAGCAATCGAATGGAAATGCTTTTTTAAATTCTTATCTTCCTATAGTTGAAAAAAGAAAAGATATTCCTTATAGTGAAAAAGAAATTGAATGGCAGGAAATTCGCAGGGGCAGATATGCTGAATTTAATTTAGTACATGACCGCGGCACATTATTCGGATTAAAAACCAACGGACGTATTGAATCGATATTAATGAGTATGCCTCCGCGTGCAAGATGGGAATATAACCATCAGCCCGCTACGGGAAGTAAAGAAGCTGAGTTATTAGAATATCTAAAACCGAGAGATTGGGTTTAGAAACTCCATCCCGGCCGCGGCGGGTCAAAAAAAACAAACATGGTACACAGACACAGAATATTAAGAACCTCTCCTGCCATTCGTGCAATGGTTACTGAAACAATATTAACCCCCTCCGATTTCATTGCTCCCTTGTTTGTACTTGAAGGAAAAGGAATTAAAGAAGAAATATCTTCCATGCCCGGTTATTACCGCATGAGCCTCGACCTGTTAAAAAAAGAAATAAAAGAATTATGGGATCTTGGTATTAAATCTGTCCTTCTTTTTATAAAATGTGAAGACGACTTAAAAGATAATAAAGGGACCGAAGCATTAAACGATAATGGATTAATGCAACGTGCCATTAAAACAGTTAAAGAAGCGGAACCGGAAATGCTTGTGATGACAGATGTGGCGCTTGATCCATTTTCTTCCTATGGCCATGATGGAATTGTAGAAGGCACTGAAATAGTTAACGATGCTACAGTAAATATACTGGCAGAAATGAGTGTTAGTCATGCCCGTGCTGGCGCCGACTTTGTTGCACCAAGCGATATGATGGATGGCCGTATTCTTGCCATCAGAAATGCACTTGAATATAATGGCTTCACCAAAACTGGTATCATGGCTTACAGTGCAAAATATGCATCCTGTTTTTATGGGCCCTTCCGGGATGCCCTTGACAGCGCACCGGGTTTCGGCGATAAAAAAACATACCAGATGAGTTTCGCCAATCGTAAGGAAGCCATCAAAGAAACTTTACAGGATGTGGAAGAAGGAGCGGATATCGTGATGGTAAAACCCGCGCATGCTTATTTAGATATTATTCGTGAAGTAAAGGATAAAGTAAATGTTCCCGTAAGCGCATATCATGTGAGTGGTGAATATGCCATGATCAAAGCCGCGGCTAAAATGGGCTGGCTGAATGAAGAAAAAGCGATTATAGAAGTATTAACTTCCATTAAAAGAGCTGGGGCCGATTTAATTGCAACGTATTTTGCAAAAGATGCAGTAAAATTATTATAAAGAATGGCTGCCCGGGTGTGCAAAGCGGGATAGGCTCAAATTATATATATGTCGAGAAATTCAGAATTATTCGCACGTGCATTGAAGAGTATCCCGGGGGGAGTAAATTCTCCCGTCCGCGCATTTAAAAGTGTAGGAGGAACGCCTGTATTCATTAAAAAGGCAAAGGGAGCATATTTATATGATGAGGAAGGAAATAAATATGTTGATTATATAAATAGCTGGGGACCGATGATCCTGGGTCATGCTTATGAACCATTAGTAGAAGCTATTAAACAAAAAGTGGAACACTCCACATCATTTGGCGCACCAACAGAAATCGAAATTGAAGTTGCGGAATTAATTAAATCGATGGCGCCAAATATTGATCTCGTACGTATGGTGAACAGCGGTACCGAGGCCTGCATGAGCGCCCTGCGCCTTGCACGCGGATACACCGGCAGGAATAAATTCATCAAGTTTGAAGGATGTTATCATGGGCATGCCGATGCTTTTTTAGTAAAAGCAGGTAGCGGTGTAGCTACACTAAATATTCAGTCTGTTCCCGGTGTTACTGCAGCCGTCGCAGAAGATACCCTGGTAGCACCCTATAACGATTTACAAACAGTTAAAGAATTAATTGAACAACATAAAAATCAAATAGCTGCAATCATTATTGAACCTGTTGCAGGAAATATGGGTTGCATTTTACCGCAGCATGGATTTTTAAAGGGCCTTCGCGAGTTATGTACAAAAGAAGGAATCGTCTTAATATTTGATGAAGTAATGACGGGTTTCCGTTTGGCTGCCGGTGGTGCGCAGGAAAAATTAGGCATCGATGCCGATTTAGTCACTTACGGAAAAGTAATTGGCGGAGGAATGCCTGTTGGTGCATTTGGTGGTAAAAAAGAAATTATGTCGATGGTTGCCCCCTTAGGAAAAGTTTACCAGGCAGGAACATTAAGCGGTAATCCTATTGCAATGATTGCGGGATATACTTTATTAAAGACATTAAAAGATAATCCTTCCATTTACAAGGAGCTGGAACAAAAGACTATTTATCTCCAGGAAGGTTTACATGCAGTATTACAAAAAGCAGGGTATTCATTTAACAGTGAACCATTATCGATGGGTGAGGGTGAGCGTCATTATAAGATAAATTATATCGGCTCAATGATCAGTTTGCATTTCAGTGAGTTTCCTGTAAACAATTTTAAAGATGCTACCGAATCAGATAATGCATTCTTCAATAAATTTTTCCATGCAATGCTAAAACGCGGAGTGTATCTTCCTCCATCAGCATTTGAAACATGGTTCTTAAGTAATGCACTTACTTACGAAGATCTTGATTTCACTATTAATACAGCGAAAGAAAGCCTGAACGAGTGTATTAATTGAGTACCCGGTTAAACAGAGCACATTTATGCGACGCGGCCGGGGGGAGACTGGCGAAATAACAGTTCACATGGTTTTAAACCGGTATGCTTTTTAAACGCAGTGGAAAAATGCGAGATAGAAGAATAGCCGAGCAACATCGAAACATCTGTTACACTTAATCCTTTCTCATATAAAAGATACCTCGCGTGTTCCATTCTCTGACCCTGGTAAAAATCAAATATTGTGGTACCGAATAATTCCTTAAATCCTTTCTTAAGATAACATTCGTTGATTGCTACTTTCCTGCTCAGCTCCTTGATAGTAATCGGCTCACCAATATGCTGTAATAAAACTTCGCGTGCGCGTACAATTTTATCACGGTCCATTTCATTCGACAAAAACTTGCACTGGAAACTTTCAATATCCTTATCGCCCAGCATACACTCAAGACTGTATAATAACAGCATTTGAGTTTGTGCATTGATATAAATATTTTCTAAACTATCCGAATAAGTATTATTCAACAATGCTTCCAGTACATTTGAGCTCCTGCTACAAATATTCAGGATCTTAGCGAAAGATGAATGATGACGGAAATTAAGAATATCATCGGCAAGCGAATTATTCACCTTACTCAGCTTAGCAAACTTCGAAAGGTGAACATCTGAGAACCTGAAATTAAGTACATCTATTGTTTCAGTTTTATTACTGCAGTTTTTGAACAGGTTGTTTTTACAATTGCAGCACCGGTCTCCGCTATCGTTGCAATAGGCATTTCCTGTAACACAAAACTTCAGTTCAAGATAGTTTTGCTTGGGAGTATCCTTCTTACAATGATAAACTATCATGCCTGTATCATCAATATTCCATTGTAAATGGCGATGATACCTTTTGATGGAATATTGCACTGAACCGGGGATGTTTTGCTCTCTTTCATGAACAGTCTGGAGCTGATCATGCATTACAGGTTGCTTATAAGCCAGTTCTAATATTTCAGGTGATTGAAACACGCTGCAAATTTAAGGTCGCAACGCCATACCACCTAAGTGCAAGTGTCATAATACAGTCATCCCGGAGAAAGTAACTATACAGGGCCATTTCTCCGTATAATATCCTGGAAAAGCCCTATTGTTGCAGATGAAGTTATGGTTATATGTAGACCATAGTGATGTCCGACATAGCCGATCACAGAGTTCTGCGAATCCTGACAGGCTTTTAGGGGCTTTTGCCTAATCGAAGCTCTGGTTACTTGCAGCAGCAAGTTTTATAATATGATTGAATTGTTCAGGAGTAAGATCGTTATAGAAGAAATATACCGGGTCTATCCGCTGCTTGTGTTTGTGAACCTCATAGTGGCAGTGAGGGCCGGTTGACTTTCCCGTACTGCCCACATACCCAATAACTTCCCCTCTTTTAACCCGTTCCCCGGCCTGCACTTTTACCTTATACATATGGCCGTAGAGGGTTTCGTACCCGTATCCGTGATTAATCACCACATAGTTGCCGTAGCCGTTTCCTTTGTTGCCTGCTATTTTCACCACCCCATTTGCAGTAGCATAGATCGGCGTTCCTTGCGGAGCAGTAAAATCAAGGCCAGCATGAAAACGCGGAGTTTTATAGATAGGGTCGATACGATACCCGAAGCCTGAAGCTACCCTTTTGAGGTCGGCATTACTTACTGGTTGAATAGCCGGTGTACAAGCCAATAGTTGTTCTTTATTTTTAATGAATTCATGAATCTGATTGTAAGAACGATCCTGGAACACCATTCTTTTCTCAAGATTATCAAGTGTTTTAAGGATAGAGCTTTCCAGTTCAAAACGTTTCATGCTCATTACCAGCTTCACCTCTTTCTGTTGTTCTATCTCTGCCAGTCGGGCACTGTCAGGAACCGGGTTGGCCTCAAATATCGCCCTGTACACTTCGTTATCCCTTTCCTCAAGATCAACCAGGCGATCAGTAAGTTTTTTTGCTTTTTCATCCAGTACAAGATAGTTTTCCTGGAGCGCCTCATTCTGCTGCTGCAACCGTTTTTCATTGGCAGAGGGGAAATAACGGTAAGCAATAGAAACGATGATCAGCGCAGTAACAATGGCCCCGGAAATAAAACCCAATATCCTCAAAAGCTTCACCTGCAAAGGTGTTTCCAGCTTTTCGTAGCGTAACGAGTTGGTATTGTAAAAGTATTTTACTTTTTTCATGAATATTCTTCATTCGTCGTCCTGTAAAAAACGTCAGCGTTTTATACAGGATCTCTAAGAATCCAGGGATCCCGTACTGCTCCACGCTTGTGCCGCCACTAAAGCTTTAGCGCGCGCAGTCGCCCGGCTACGGGATGACGGTCCATTTCCTTAATTTTGCCGCCCGGCAAAGTAAACAAAAAATATATGATGACAAGCGCAGAGATTCGTCAGCAATTCCTGGATTTTTTCCATTCTAAGGAGCATACCATCGTTCCTTCTGCGCCAATTGTCGTAAAAAACGACCCAACCCTGCTATTCACCAATGCCGGTATGAACCAGTTCAAAGATTATTTTCTTGGCAATAAAAAACCCGAATTTACCCGCGTTGCCGATACCCAGAAATGCCTTCGTGTAAGCGGAAAACATAACGACCTTGAAGAAGTGGGCGTTGACACCTATCACCATACCATGTTCGAAATGCTTGGCAACTGGAGCTTTGGTGATTATTTTAAAAAAGAAGCCATTGCGTGGAGTTGGGAGCTGCTTACAGAAGTTTATAAAATACACAAAGACAAAATATACGTTACCGTTTTTGAAGGTGATGAAAAGGAAAAATTACCCTTCGATGAGGAAGCCTATAATGAGTGGAAAAAATATATAGCTGAAGAAAGAATATTAAAAGGAAATAAGAAAGATAATTTCTGGGAAATGGGTGATACCGGCCCATGCGGCCCCTGTTCAGAAATTCATGTGGACTGCAGAACCGATAAAGAAAGAAAAGAAGTTGATGGAAAAACTTTAGTGAATAAGGACCATCCCCAGGTAATTGAAATATGGAACAATGTGTTCATGCAGTTTAACAGGTTAAAAGATGGAAGCCTGGAACCGCTGCCGGCAAAACACGTTGATACAGGAATGGGGTTTGAAAGACTGGTGCGTGTATTACAGCAAAAGCAAAGTAATTACGATACAGATATTTTTGCCGGAACAATAAATGAAACCGAAAAAATTACCGGTAAAAAATACGATTATTCTGATAGCAGGGAAGCCATTGCTTTTCGTGTAATTGCTGATCATATCCGTGCTATTTCATTTACAATTGCTGATGGACAATTACCGGCGAATACAGGTGCTGGTTATGTAATCAGGAGAATTCTTCGTCGTGCAGTAAGATATTATTATTCGTCTCTGGATCATCATCGGCCATTGTTGTATTTATTGGTCCCCGTAATTGCTAATCAATTTAAAAATGTATTCGCCGAATTAACAGGGCAGCTTGATTTTGTTATGAGGGTCGTGAAAGAAGAGGAAGAAGCATTTATGCGTACACTGGCGAAGGGTATTAGTCATTTTGAAGAGCATATCAGTAATATTGAAGGCCGGTTAATTCCCGGTGACTTTGCGTTTACACTTTTTGATACATATGGATTTCCAATAGATCTTACTTTGCTAATGGCAAAGGAAAAAGATCTTAATGTAGATATGGAAGGTTTCCAGCACTCATTATCTGAACAAAAAAACCGCAGTCGCGCCGCAACAACAATTGATACGGAAGACTGGATAGTTTTAGACGATAATAATAAAACTGAATTTGTTGGATATAATGATTTGCTGATACAAACAAAAGTCACTAAATACAGAAAGGTTACCGCTAAAGGAAAGGAACAATATCAATTAGTTTTAGAAGCCACTCCTTTTTATGCCGAAAGTGGCGGACAGGTGGGAGATTCAGGCACATTAACTTTTGGTGATGAACAAATCGAAGTCATCAATACAAAAAAAGAAAATGATTTAATTGTTCATTTCACAAACAGGCTGCCTGAGAATATTGACCTGCCTGTTACCGCAGCAGTTAATTTTGAGAAAAGATTAAATACAACTTATAACCATACTGCAACTCATTTATTACATGCGGCATTGAGAAAAGTATTGGGTGAACATGTTGCACAAAAAGGCTCATTGGTTTCTCCTGAAATATTACGTTTTGATTTTTCTCATTTCTCTAAATTGACAGACGAGGAAATACGCGCGGTAGAAATTATTGTAAATGAAAAAATTCGTGAGAATATTCCTGTAGTAATTAAAGAAATGCCAAAGGAAGAAGCATTAGAGCTGGGCGCAATGGCATTGTTTGGCGAAAAATACGGCAACATCGTTCGGGTTGTGATTGTGGACCCCCATTACTCTGTTGAATTATGCGGCGGAACACATGTGGGTCATACGGGAATGATCGGCGTATTCTCTATCATTTCGGAATCTGCTGTTGCAGCAGGCGTAAGAAGAATTGAGGCGGTAACCGGGGCTGTGGCCATGAGATATTTTTCTGAAAGACTGACACAATACAAACTGATTAATGAAATATTAAAAACCCGTGACCCTTTAAAATCCATTGAAAAATTAATGGTAGATAAAAATGCGCTGGAGAAAAAACTGGAAGGACTGGAAGCCAGGCATCTTGTACAGGTAAGAAATGAATTATTACAGCGTGATGAAATAATTAACGGGGTGACTTTTGTTGGCGATATTGTTGAAGTTTCTAACCCCGATGCGCTTAAAAAATTATGTTTTGATCTTAAAAATAAACTGAACGATTACGTTGCAGTAGTATGTGCAAATATTGGCGGTAAACCATTCGTGGCCATAGGTATTGCAGATACTGTTGCTGCTGCACGCCAGCTCGATGCAGGCAAAATCATAAAAGAACATATCTCTGGTATTATTAAGGGCGGCGGCGGCGGTCAGAAAACCCTTGCTACAGCCGGTGGCCAGGATGCATCAAATCTTCAAAAAGTAATTGAAACAGTAAAGAGTTTATTGTAACAGGATGGCTCTCCGCACCCCATCCGGGGCGGGCATCCAGATCACTACACAGAAAACACTACCTGGTGCCGGCGGGGATGGTTTATTTAACATTTCCGAAATATTTCGTAT
>CAYLVR010000086.1:0-13729 GCA_964387165.1 uncultured Chitinophagaceae bacterium
GGAAGAAGATCGCGCACTATAATTTTTACTAACAACCCATTAAGCAATATTTTATGATTCATTTTGATCTACCAAAAGAAAAATCTTCCATCATCAAAGTAATTGGTGTTGGTGGAGGGGGGAGCAATGCAGTTAATCACATGTTCAGCCAGAACATCGAGGGAGTTAATTTTATTGTCTGCAATACGGATGCGCAGGCAATTGCTCAGAGTAAGGTACCTAACAGGGTTCAACTGGGGCCACATTTAACGCAGGGGCTTGGTGCTGGTGCCAACCCGGATATTGGCAGGCAGGCAACCGAGGAAAGCCTGGAAGAATTAAAAAGAATTCTTGAAGTAAATACCAAAATGGCTTTTATAACGGCTGGAATGGGCGGTGGTACAGGAACGGGCGGCGCCCCTATTATTTCGAAGATATGTCGTGAGCTGGGAATTCTGACAGTAGGAATTGTTACAACTCCTTTTTCTTACGAAGGGAAAAAAAGGCAGATCCAGGCGGAAGAAGGGATAAAAGTAATGAAACAATATGTTGATACTTTATTAGTAATCAGCAATGATAAATTACGTCACCAGTTTGGTAATCTGAAGATGAAGGAAGCATTTAGCAGGGCTGATAATGTTTTAGCAACTGCTGCAAAATGTATTACTGATGTAATTAATAGCACTGGTCAGATTAATGTTGACTTTGCAGATGTTTGTACCGTAATGAAAAATGGAGGTGTGGCTATTTTAGGAAGTGCGGCATGTAATGGTGAAGACCGCGCACAAAAAACAATTGAAGAAGCATTAAATTCCCCGTTATTAAATGATAATGATATCCGTGGCGCGAAATGGATACTAATTAATATCAATTCTGCTGAAGGAGATCATGAATTTACCATGGACGAAGTAGAAGTGATCCAGAATTATTTATTGGAGCGGGCAGGTGAGGGAACCGATGTAATATTAGGTATGGGTTACGATAATACATTAGAGGATAAGATCGGAATTACATTAATAGCAACAGGGTTTGAGCATAAAGATCCATTTGATAAAGCGAAGCCGAAAAAAGAAGAGCCAAAGAAAGATGAGAAGATAGTGTTGACGCTGGCGCCTGAAGTGCAACCTACCCCGGTTTGTACAGTTCAGGCCGAGACCGCCTTCGCCAAAGCTACGGCGGCTGAAGAAGAAAAGATAATTCATGTGCAGCAGCCCGTAGTTATTCATGTTGAACAGCCGGCAATTAAGGAAGAGCTCGCACCGAAAATGATATTGCAGGAAGAAGAAATTGAAAAGGAAATTAGTGATTTTACGATGCCTTCGGGAGAAATTACTGTGGAAAACAAAATAGAAACTCTACGGAGTGAAAACACTGAAGAATGGGTATTTTCGGTAAATCCTTCAACGCCCGCGGCGTCAGGAGGATATCTTGCAAGACCTTCCAATATTTATGCTGAAGCCGATGATTCGAGGGAGACGTCCCACTCAAACACAGCCGAGGGTTCGCCTGAAGCTGTGCCGGAACCTGTGAAGGAACAATCCGTTCCAATAATTAAAGCAGAGTCTGTTATGGAAGAAGATCCTTCCGTGGCTATGCAGTTAATTATGAAGGACGAAATTCCATCGGCGGCGGAAGAGCCTGGGGCCCATCAAACACAAGAAACTGTTACGGTGCAATCTTCTGCTGAGGAACCTGCTATGCAGGACGAAGTAGAGTTACAGAAACGCAGGGCAGCAGAACGAATTCAGAAACTGCGCAATCTTTCGTTCAATATAAATGCTGCCGACCCTAACAATGAGTTTGAAACTGTGCCGGCTTATATCCGCCGCAATTTGGATTTATACAACAGCATCTCACACGTTGAAAATTTCTACAGCAATTATGAAGTAAAAGGTAATGATCAGAATAAAGGTCAGATATCTACAATCAATACATTCCTGGATGGTAAAAAGCCAGACTGATTTTATCATGCTGTGTGTAATGACGCAGTATGGTAATTGTTATCCCTGCCCAAATTTTGCAGCTTACGCTTGCGCCGAAGTTTTAGCAAAGGAGCATCGTTACTCAAGAGCATAAGCAGGTTTCTCATTCTGTTTTTAGTTGTGATCCCCCTGTTTTAACAGGGGGATTTTTCTTTGCCCATATGCTTATGCAGCGCTAAGGCTTTAGTGGAGGCATCCGAAGTTTTGTAACCTTCGCTAAGGTGTACGCAGAAGCTTCAGCGTAGGAGTACGGCTGTAAAAAAATGAAGGAGGTTGTAAATTAATTATTCTTTAGTAAGGTCTTTTTTACTTAGCCAACCGCGGTTAATCATTCCATTATCGTTGACATATTCCACGTAGATAAATCCATTTTTATCTTCCAATGCATTTACTGTTTTATTTCCTGCACTGATAAATGAACTACGTAAAGTATTTTCATCGGCATTATTATAAAAATTTGCTTTTGAAGTTACTTTATATGTGCCAATAACAGGGCGTGAGGGTTGTTCCGGAGGAGGAGCTGTAATAACAGTGCTTTCTTCAGCTTCTATAACAGGAGGCGCTGGTTTTATTGGTGCAGGCGCCGCTTTTTTCATTGGGTTCTCGTCAACTACAATATCTTTTTTTGTTGCATTTGTAACTGCTGGTGGCACAACTGTTTTTATTGGCTCACTTGGTTGTGTTGTGGCAGATGCGGTTCCGATAATCTCAGGAACTGTATCTTTTGCAGCAGGATTTGTAGTGCTTTGAGGCAATGTTGTTTCTTCGGCAGAAGTTGATTTTTCTGAATTTGGCTGACCTGATGATGCCGCAGATGTATTATCAAATAAATTATACTGACTGTTATTATATAAGGTATAAAGAATAAGTCCTGCCATTGCCAGGGCAAAAATTAGCACAGTATAGAATGCACCTTTGGATACTCCGCGCCTGGAGGGCACAAAATCGGCAGGAACCCTTGTGGATGCTTCTGCTTTTGTATCTTTTAGCTCCTGGTCGAGCAGCTTATTAAAGAACTTTTCTTTTTCCAGGCTCTTTTTCAGCTTTTCATTTTCACGGGCTAATTTTTCAGCATCAGGTTGTGAGGCGTTAGAAACGTATGCCCGGGGTGCCTTCTCTGCTTCGTCGAAGCCTTCAAGTTCTTCAGTGTACATAAGAAAATGAGTTGTTTAGGATGTAAATCACTTATAACTATTAAATACTCCAAATTTCGTACCCGGCAGCATTATAACAACTGATAAA
Organism: uncultured Chitinophagaceae bacterium; assembly: GCA_964387165.1. Taxonomy (GTDB): domain Bacteria; phylum Bacteroidota; class Bacteroidia; order Chitinophagales; family Chitinophagaceae; genus Flavitalea. Next base: position 3,204 of record CAYLVR010000086.1, read on the forward strand.
GCCCGGATTAACATTTAGTTAGTCTATTTTTAACGCCTTTGTACGTTCGGATATTCCGTTCTCATTGATGGCTTCAATGCTGAAATAATAGGGACGAAGCTTATCCATAGCCTTGTAGTAGTATTCGTTGGCGCTATGGACCATGATGCAATTATACAACTTATCCGGCTCTGTGCCTGTATAAATATTATATGCATATGCGTTATCCACTGGCTTCCATTTGATCCACGCACTTCTTTTATCTTTTTCTGTACGAAGCACTGTCAGGTCCTTTACTTTTTCGGGGGCCTGTCCTTTTCCTTTGCCGAATACTCTGAATCCACTAATGGCAAATTTGCCACCGGGCATATGGACGTTCTCCAGCTTTAAAAACCTGGTTAGCATGGGTTTGTCCAATTGAATATAATCATGTGGAACGTCTGTGGTATTTTTTGATTTATCTACCAGCTTTGTCCAGTTTTTGCCATTAGCCGATTGGTAAATAATATACTGATGAAAGGTATTGGTTTGCTTACCGAGGAATTCTGCATCCTGGTCGGCAAAATTTATCTGGATAGCGTTCACTGTGGATAGTTCACCTAAATCGGCTTGGATCCATTCTCCTTTATTTCCTGTTTTTGCACTCCAGTAAGTTTTGATGTTTTCGTCAACCGAGTTATTTGCATTATAATTCCCCAGCGTAGAAGAAACCTGGACGGGCTTATTATAATTCAATAACATCCAGCCGGTAAATTGTGATTTTAAATGATCGGTTTCTCCTTTCGGTAAATAATGAGGATAATCGCCAAAGGAAGTATTACAATACATTAATCCATCTTTGTCAAATCCTGCGGGCCATAATCCCAGCCTTCTTTCAAAATTATTTTTAACTGAAATGGCAATTGTTGAAACGTGCCAGTAATTTTTCCAGTTATCCTGAAAAGTTGCGCCATGCCCAGCACCGCGTGCGAAACCGCCAGGTTTATAGCTGAACGGATCGGATTGTGCCTTGAATGGTCCCAGCGGATGATCACCTACGACAACCCCATCTGCATATCCACTGAATTCTGTTCCCGGGGCGCCATATTGCAAATAATATTTGCCATTATATTTATTCATAGTAGCGCCTTCAATAAAAGGATCGAGAAAAGTATTATCTGAATATTCTCCAAAGCGTTGCCAGCCATATCGCCATTGTTCTAGAAAATACATTTCTTTTCTTGTGCCTATTGGTTGGAATGTTTTCCTGTTTAATTCGATTCCATATAATGGGTACTGATTACTGCTTCCATTGTACATGTATAGTTTTCCATCATCATCAGTAAAAAATGCAGGATCCCATCCACCTATTTCAAATGAATCGACCAAAGGCTTCCACTCATTTGCCTTTGGATTTGTACTCATCCATAAGGTGAATTTGCTGGTATAAGTGGAACCAAAAACGAGCATGGTGTCACCGATAATTCCGACAGCTGGTGCACATAATTCATCATATACGCCACCGTTCCAGGGGCGAAGAAATTTTTTAGGAATGAATTTCCAGTTCGACAGGTCATTACTCCACCAGTAACCCCATTGATTGGTGCTGAATAAATAATACTCTCCTTTATAATTCACAATTACGGGATCTGCGGTTGCACGGTGTTTTCCCCACTTAGAAAAATCCGGAATGGGTGTGTATCCGTAATCCAGGTTCATTGGATTACAGTAAGTAGTATTTTTTTGTGAGAAGACGGCAAATGAAATGAATAGGGCGCACACTGTAATCAATCGTCTCATCGGGAAAAGTTTCCCAAATTTACGAACCTGCCACGACTATCACGATCTCACCTTTTACCGTTTTTGTACTAAAATAATCATGCACTTCCCCGAGCGTCCCCTGCTTATTTTCTTCATACATTTTGGTAAGCTCCCGACTTACAGCGCATTGGCGTTCAGCGCCAAAATATTGTATCAGGTCGGCCAGTGTTTTCACCAGCCGCATAGGAGATTCATATAAAATGATCGTTCTTTCTTCTTTGGCTAGTTCTGTAAGCATGGTGTGCCGTCCCTTTTTTAAAGGAAGAAATCCTTCAAAACAAAAACGATTCGCGGGCAAACCACTGTTTACCAGTGCAGGAACAAATGCCGTTGCTCCTGGCAAACATTCTACCTTTATATTATAGCGTAAACATTCGCGCACAAGCAAAAAACCAGGATCAGAAATTCCGGGTGTGCCCGCATCAGTAATAATGGCCATCTTTTTCCCATTGCTTAGCTGGGTAATTAAATGCTGCAGCACCTGGTGCTCATTATGCTGGTGAAAAGGAGTGAGTGGCTTTTCAATATTATAATGCGACAATAATTTAGAAGATGTTCTTGTGTCTTCGGCGAGTATTAAATCAACGTCTTTTAATACTTCTATTGCCCTGAAAGTGATATCCTTCAGGTTGCCGATAGGGGTGGGAACAATGTACAGCACATTAATGTTTTATTTCCACTTCAAAATATTCCATTACTTCGTTCGCGAGTAATTTTTTTGAAGCTTCTTCAGCCAGTTGCTTTGCCTTTTCTTCTGAATCTGCTTCAACCTGCAACTGTATATTTTTTCCAACACGAACATCTGTTATTGCCTGTAAACCAAGATTTTTTAACCCGCTCATTACCGCTTTCCCCTGTGGATCGAGTAATTCTTTCAGCGGCATCACTTTTACCTGTACTGTATAGATCATTTTATTTTCTTTTAATTATATATGATAGAATAATATAGAATATAAATACTGCCGGCACGGCCAACCATTGCAAAAATATTGCAGAAATAATTGCGACACCAACTAAAATTATTTTGGGCAGATTGTTTTTTATGGACGCATCGTTAAATTTCATTGCCATGAACCGTGCCTTGCTCACCATTAAAAAACTTACAATAATAATAATAGCATATAGTACCCATTTGTTTAACAGTATAGGAACTATATTAAAATAATTATAGAATAATATTAATGGGAGTGAGGCAATTACCAAACCGGCTGCGGGAATAGGTACGCCTTTAAAATCGCTAGTTGAGTCGTTTGAAATATTAAACCTTGCCAGTCGCCATGCGCCAGCTACGGGGAATATCAATGCCGGGGCGAATGCCAGCATTGAAGTATCCAGTCCGTTTTCTTCCTGTATAAAACTGATGCGTAATAATTGATAGAGTATCATCCCCGGCGCCACGCCAAAGCTCACTACATCGGCTAGTGAGTCCAGTTGTTTGCCCATTTCAGAAGTTGCCTTAAATAAGCGTGCAACAAATCCATCTAAAAAATCAATGATTGCGGCAATACCAATACATATTGATCCCCACCATATTTTTTCCGGTAATTGTGGAACCCATGTTCCTTCGTCGGATGTGATTAATGATTCGCCTGTTTGCAGTATAAATACTATTGCAATACATCCAAAAACTAAATTCAGTAAAGTAAAAAGGTTGGGGATTTGCCTCATAATTATTTATTTCTTCATCAATGCTTCGATCTCTTCTACAGTAATAGGAATATTGGCCATCAGGTCTTTATTGCCATTTTCAGTTATCCATACATTATTTTCTATTCTTATTCCCATCTGTTCTTCTTCAATATAGATTCCCGGTTCAACTGTTAATACCATTCCTGGCTGTAGTGGTTCTGTTCTTGTTCCGAGATCGTGCACATCGATACCGAGATGATGTGAAATACCATGATATAAATATTCCCTGTACAACCGGTTATCTTTATCCTCATTCTTTACATCCGATTCTTTCAGTAATCCTATTTTAATAAATGTTTTTGTTGCTTCGACGGCTACTTTATCGGTATAATCGTTTAAAGTGATTCCTGGTTTTAATAATGATTTCGCATAATTATGTAAATGCAGGCATGCATTATACACTTCAGCCTGGCGCTTTGTGAATTTACCATTAACAGGAACTGTTCTGGTAAGATCTGCGCAATAGCCACCATAACGCGCGCCGAAATCCATTAATATTAATTCGCCATTTAAACATTCCTGGTTATTGAATACATAATGAAGCGTTCTTGCACGATCGCCGGAAGCTATAATACTGCTATACGCTTCTCCTGATGCGCGTTGCGAAAGAAATGAATGGAATATTTCCGCTTCAATTTCATATTCCATTACGCCGGGCCTGATAAATTTTAATAATCTTTCAAAAGTTTTCTGCGTGATATCCATGGCGGTTTGCATCACTTCAACTTCTTCTATTGTTTTGATTGCCCGGAGTTCCTTTAATATTCTGGCGCTGCGTTCATATTTATGAAGAGGATATTCATCTTTTATTTTATGTGCATATCTATAATCACGGGTTTCTACTTCTGCGGCTTTGCGATCATTTTCGTTGGTATTCAGGTAGATGGTTTCTGCTGTATGCAGCCAGGTTTGGAGCATTGCAGGTAAATTTTCCAACCATATTACTGTTTCAATACCAGATATTTTTCTGGCTTCTTCGGCACGAAGTCTTCTGCCGTCCCATTTTTCTTTCATTTCAACCGGGCGCACCAGTACGAGTACTTCGCGGAATTTTGGATCGGGATTATTGGGATAGAGCACCACCATAGTATCTTCCTGCATAATACCTGTTAGCCAGTAGAGGTCGGAATTCTGCTGAAAACGGTAAATAGCGTCTCCGTTTGCAGGCACTTCGTCATTGCTGTTAAAGATAGCAATTGCGTTGCCGGTCATCCTTTCCCTGAATCTTTGCCTGTTTTGAACGAAGATGGAGGAGTTGAGTGGAAGGTGCTTCATAATCGGGTGTAAAAATAGGAGATTTCGTTGTGGTATACTTAAACAAGGAAAACATATCAATGTTGATTAATGCTAACGATTGTTAGTTAGAAAGTATTTAATTAATTGATTAAATATCAATATTATATCAAATTATGATAGCCTATGCTGCTTTGTTTTTAAAAAATTATCAATATACCTTTGCTTTTCAACTTAAAGCGCTTACCATATGCTGGCCTCTGAGATTGCCAATCCGACAGATAAACTGTCCATTAAGGGACTTTCTTTGAAAAATAAGATTCATTATCAACTGTCGCCCGAAGAGTTAGTTCAGGACACCTTGCGCATGGGCGAGGGTGTTCTGAGCGACACCGGGGCCCTGGTGATCAATACAGGTGAATTTACCGGCCGCAGTCCTAAAGACAAGTTTATTGTTAAAGATGATATTACAGCAAATACTGTAAACTGGAACGACTTCAATATTCCCATTGAAGAAAAATATTTTGATATTATACTTGCAGACATTAACGCATACCTCGATACCAGACAGGAATTATGGGTGCGCGATTGTTATGCCTGCACTGACGAACGATTCAGACTTAACATTCGTGTGATAAGCGAAAAACCATGGACGAGTTTGTTTGCTTTTAATATGTTCCTTCGCCCCACCGAAAAACAACTGGAAACATTTGAACCGGAATGGACAATATTATCTGCTCCTGCATTAAAATTAAATGCTGCTGAATGTGGAACGCGCCAACATAATGCTACTATTGTAAGTTTTAAACATAAAATGATACTAATAGCCGGCACAGGTTATACCGGGGAAACCAAAAAAGGGATCTTTACAATCCTTAATTATTTATTACCCCAGGAAAGTAACGTATTAAGCATGCATTGTTCTGCTAATATTGGTGAAGAGGGTGATACGGCATTATTTTTTGGATTAAGCGGAACAGGTAAAACTACTCTTAGCACCGACCCGAAGAGAAAATTGATTGGTGATGATGAGCATGGCTGGACCAATATCAATGTTTTCAATTTTGAAGGCGGATGTTATGCAAAAACAATTGACCTGAGTGCAGAAAAAGAGCCCGAAATATTTAGTGCTATCCGTTCGGGGGCATTGGTAGAAAATACCAGTTTTATTCCTGGTACAAATAAAATTGATTTTACTTCTAAAGCCATTACAGAAAACACCCGTGTTTCTTACCCGATAGATTTTATCAGCAATGCACAAGAGCAATCTATTGGAAATATTCCTTCCAATATCTTTTTTTTAACCTGTGATGCTTATGGAATTCTTCCTCCAATTTCAAAATTGAATCCTGCGCAGGCGATGTACCAGTTTATTTCTGGTTATACAGCAAAAGTTGCGGGTACAGAGACTGGAGTTACAGAGCCCACTTCAACTTTCAGCGCATGTTTTGGGGCACCGTTTTTACCATTGCATCCCGGTAAATATGCAGCGATGTTAGGAGAGAAGATGAGAAGGCACAAAGTAAAAGTCTGGCTGATCAACACCGGATGGACAGGCGGTGCTTACGGGGTGGGGTCGCGTATTAAATTATCTTATACCCGTGTTATGATCACTGCTGCGCTGGAAGGCAAGCTTGACAATATTGTATATGATAAACACCCGGTGTTTGGAATGGAGATTCCGGTTGGCTGCCCGGGTGTACCTGCAGAAATGCTTTATCCACGCGATACCTGGAAGGATAAGGATGCTTATGATGGAAAATCTATTCAGCTTGCACAGCAATTTATCAGCAATTTTAACAAATATGAGGATGGTGTGGGTGCCGAGGTGCTTGCAGCCGCTCCTGTAATATTGTAATTTTGCAGTATGCTGTATAAGTTATTGCTTATTTTTTTACCATTTGTTATTTCGGGGGAGGATCACTTAATTGACTGGACCGATTCGCGCAAATTAACCTGGGAGGATTTTAAAGGTTCGCCGGATGTCAATTCCCAGATGGTTGCGTTGACCAGCAGTACTATTAAGGTTGAGTTTGGCTTTAGTGATAAACTGTTTACCCACTCTATCAGATGTAGTTTTAATAAGCAGAAGTCATGGGTAACACGAAAGAATGATTATATTCTCAACCACGAGCAGGGGCATTTTGATATTACAGAAATTCACGCACGTATTTTAAAGAAAGAATTGGTGGAGTATAAGTTTAATGGCAAAACTGTTAATAAAGATATTAATGATATTTACAGTGATGTGATGAAGCGTCACGTTTCCACCCAGCAGGCATATGATCTCGAAACAAATCATTCGATTGATACTACGAAACAAAGGCATTGGGATAATAAGATCGATTCTTTGTTAAGTAGGTATAAGAAGTGGGCGGATTATAAATAGCGTTATAAATACCTGATAACATAACTATATCGTTGAATTCAGCGATGTATATAAAAAATCAATTTCGTTGGTAGGTTATATCTTTTTTGGGAATTTTAAATTCCTGTGTGGTGAGATTAAAGGGAAGGATATACACCTGTAAGCGGCTCGGCACAAAAATTTCATCCTTATGGTGCGATTAAAAGTGCAGAAATTGCAGAAGTAATTGCTGCAACATCGCGTTATATATAAGCTGGTTAGCAAAGTCCGCATTTTCAGGAGAAAGAAATGTATAGTGCCTTTTTTCTTTTTCTCTGATCCCGCATACCATAGGCGACAATGGTTCCAATACCAGTTCTTGTATTTCATCATCCATTAACGAAACAGGTAAAGCCTCTACCTTCGCAACGTTAAACACAGACCTGCTTTTCTTATCTGCAATCTTTATCTGCTGGTTTATAAATAGTTCTTTAATAAAATTTTCCGCGGCTTGGGGCAAATGAAAAGATATCTGAAGCAACGCCTCTTGTGTTAATAACAGAAGACGGTCACCTTTGATTTTAAACGGTGTTCTGAGGTCAGAAAAAGAAAACAGCTTGAAAGATTTAAGTGATCCTTGTTGAGAATATCCCTTATCGTGCAGGAAAGCAGCGTAATCATTATCAGCCCTGGCTAATATTTTATAAACAACTGCAGAGAGGGGATACTGATAATTTATAGGGATCAGCGCTCCCGGTTTAAAAGTAAATAATTGGAGATTTATTCTCATAGTAAGGCGAATAGGGGTTCAGCGAATATATTATTTTTTCACAAAAAACAAATAATATATTCGCTGAACCCCTATATTATTTGCTTAATATCAAGTTAGAATGTGAATAAGATCGTTTTCCTGAACCTGGGAAAACGATCGCTAATTGCTTATACTAACTTGTCTCTTTCATCTTTTATCCCTTTTATACTTTTTTCTGTAGGTAAATTTTCGGGCATTACTCCACCTAGTTCTTCAATAGTCTTTCTCACTTTCTTGCCTACCTCAAAATGTGTTTCATTGGCTTTGTCCTTTCCGGTAATAGTTTCCCTTCTTAATTTATCTTCTGTCTGGGTGGTTCGGAATAAATTAGCTGCCAGCTCAGAACTGCCCATATGATCCAGTATATTCTGACCCTTTTTTAATTCTTTCTTTTTATGAATGGCTTTGGCATCTAATCCGCCATACTCCCATACATCCGTGGTTTTGAAAAATAGCATAATCAATAGGAGTGATTACACCAGCCACTTTCGCCGCACCGGCTAATTTTTTGTTATGCGTGGTCATTTCATTTCGAAGAAATACGCGTTTCTTTTCTTCCGTATCCAGTTCCTGGTAGGCCCGCATTTGCTGGATTTCCTGCATTCGGGTTTGCACAGCAAAATAGGTTTGTCCTAAAGCGACTACCTCTTTTGCTGGATCAGCGTTTTGAACAATCAAGTAACAGGCATAACGTGAAAGTTTCACGTCGTCTACCTCCCTTTTAGCACCTTTACCTACTTCGATCATGTCGTGTATATGCACGACATGATCAGCTATTTGTTGGTTACTATTAACACAGGCATCCTTAGCCTTTTCAATAACAGGCTTAAAATTTCTGTATTCCAGATATCCCAATACTTTACTTAATTCTTTTGCAGACCAGTATTCATTTCCCTGGTCATCTTTCTTTTTGATTTTTTCAAACACAGTTTGTGTACTGTTAATTAACTCTCTCGTCATAATCAATGTTTTAAAAGGTAAATAAATAGCCTCCAGCATCAATACGCACGTAAATCGTACAAATCAGCAGTAAAAATTAAGAGAGAGCCAGCCTTATTGAATAGCCTGATTACGCAGAATAGATCCCAGAGGTTGAGAGAATAAATTTAAAAGCAAATATTATGCAAGCCAAATAATTAAAATAACCCGTACAACATTCCATCTATCTTTCCAATAATTTCACCTAAGTGTTCTTCGTTATCGGGGAATTTATTTTTATCAATATCAATTACTAATAATTGACCTTCTTTATACCCATCGATCCATTTATTATAATAATCGTTCAGCCTTTTTAAATAATCCAAACGAATATTTTCTTCATATTCACGTCCGCGTTTCTGAATTTGTCCAACAAGTGTTGGAACGGATGCTTTTAAATAAATTAATAGATCCGGCGGCTGCACCATCGATTTTAATGTCTGGAAAAAAGAAAAATAATTATCATAATCCCTTTTTCCCATTAATCCCATCTCATGAAGGTTGGGAGCGAATATATGTGCATCCTCATAAATGGTTCTGTCCTGGATAACAGTTTCGGTACCGCGAATAATTTCCAGCAATTGGTTAAGGCGATTGTTTAGAAAGTATATCTGCAGGTTAAAACTCCAGCGGGGCATATCTTCGTAAAAATCAAACAAATATGGGTTATGATCCACATCCTCAAATTGAGGTATCCATTTATAATGTTTGCTCAGTAATTCAGTAAGCGTAGTTTTACCGGCGCCGATGTTTCCGGCTACCGCAATATGTTTAGGTTTCTTCAATTTTGCCATCAGGTCCGAATATAAGTCAGTTCCTTAAAAATAATCCAATCCCATCGATCTTTTTACAAGATCCATTGTTTTTGATGCACTCTCCCTGGCTTTCGCGGCCCCGTTTGCCATAATTTGTTTCAAGTAATCCTCATCTTCAAAAATGGATGTAGCCCGTTCGCGTATCGGTGAAATAAATTTGACCATATCTTCCGCAAGCTGATTTTTTAAATCACCATAACGGATCGATAAATTATTATAATCCTCATCAAACTTTTTAATTACTTCTTTGTCGCTCACTAATTCCAATAAAGAAAATAAATTCTGAATATTAGGGGTTTTAGGAGAATTCGGTGCTGTTGGCACAGAATCGGTAACCGCTTTTTTTATCTTTTTACGAATGAGCTCATCATCATCCGATAAATAAATGGTAGCGTACTGGTTTTCACTTTTACTCATCTTCCCTGATCCATCAAGCGCGGGCACTTTAGCTAATTCCTCTCCAAAATTAAAAGCATAAGGTTCAGGAAATACATCACCATAACGATGATTAAAACGGTTTGCAAAATTGCGCGACATTTCAAGGTGTTGCTCCTGGTCCTTGCCTACAGGCACTAAATTCGCTCTGTGTAAAAGAATATCAGCAGTCATCAGCACGGGATATGTAAGCAATCCCGCATTAACATTCTGCGGATGCTGCCTTGCCTTATCTTTAAATGTTGTAGTTTTTTCCAGCTCACCTTTGTAGGCCAGCATATTCAGGTAAAGATATAAATCAGCTGTTTCGGGCACATGACTCTGGCAGTATAGCGTTGCTTTTTCGGGATCAAGTCCACAGGCAATATTTTCGGCCAGTACTCTGTATACGTTCGATTTTAATTCTTTGGTATCGGGATGGGTGGTCAGTGCATGAAGA
>CAYLVR010000087.1:0-4432 GCA_964387165.1 uncultured Chitinophagaceae bacterium
CCATTAGTTGAAGAAGTAAAACCAGTTCCGGAACCTGTAGCCGAGGTTAAACCAAAGGAAGAACCAAAGCCTGCAGAAAAATCAGAGCCGGAAATTACAAAGATCGAGGCGCCTGAAGTGGAAGCCCCTGTTGTACTTGATAAAATTGATCTTTCAGCAATAGATTCTTCTACTCGTCCCAAAAAATCAACGAAGAAAAAAACTGAAGAAGCTGCTCCTGCCGCAACTGCCAAAACTTCGTCCGACGCCGTAGGCGCTGGCCGGCGCCCGTCAGCAAAGGCTGCTCCTGCAGAAAAAGAATCGAAAAAGAATTCTGAAAACCTGGCCACTTCGGCTAAAGCCCCATCGGTTGAGAAAAAAACCGCTGAACCAGCTTTGCCCACAGAAACCTCGTCCGACGCCGTAGGCACTGGCCGACGACCGTCAACGAAAGTGGTTGCTGAAACTAAAAAAGCATCTAAAGAAGAAGCCCTGACAACCGATCTCCCCTCTACAGAGGAAAAGGCGGCCTCAGCTATAGCTTCCGGGGCGGAGAAAGAAAGTAAAGAACAGGAAGAAATAGGTCCAGTGATCACAAATATTAAAGCAGAGAAACTCGAGGGTCCCAAGATTCTTGGTAAAATTGAATTACCGGTACATACCGAAACTAAACCCGGTAATGTTGAGCAGCGTCAGCGTAAACGCATCCCGATTCAGAGAAAGGATACGCCAGTTCAGCGCGATACGCAGCCTTTCCGCAGAGACGGAGGCCGCCAGGGTGGTCCGCAGCAGGGCCAGGGTGGCGGAGGAAATTTCCGACCTCAGTTCCGTCCGCAACAGGGAGGTGCCCGTACAGGTGGTCCACGACCAACCTTCATGCCGCGTGAACAGAAAGAAATCGATAAAAAAGAGATACAGGATAAAATACGCGAAACGCAGGCTAAACTTGCGGGGTCCGGAGGAAGAGGCAAGAGCCTTAAAGCAAAACATCGCCGTGCAAAACGTGATGAAATCAATGAAAACGAAAACGATCAGTTACAGGATAATAAACTGCAGCTTACAGAATTTATCAGCGTAAGCGAGCTCGCGAACCTGATGGATGTAAGCTATACTGATGTTATCAGTAAGTGTATGAACCTCGGACTGATGGTATCCATTAACCAGCGCCTTGATGCGGAAGTAATTGAACTGGTAGCCAGCGAATTTGGTTTCGATGTTGAGTTCATCGATATGGATAAGCAGCTGGAGATGGAAGAAATGGAAGAAGAAGATAATGAAGAAGATCTTTCTCCGAGAGCTCCGATTGTTACCATCATGGGTCACGTTGATCATGGTAAAACATCATTGCTTGATTACATACGCAGCGCAAACGTGGTTGCAGGTGAAGCCGGCGGTATCACGCAGCATATAGGAGCTTATGAAGTAACACTTCGGAACGGAAAACATATTACTTTTCTTGATACACCGGGCCACGAAGCGTTTACCGCGATGCGTGCACGTGGCGCCAAGGTTACAGACATTGCAGTAATCGTTGTTGCTGCTGATGATGCTGTAATGCCTCAAACAAAAGAAGCGATCAGCCACGCTCAGGCAGCAGGCGTTCCAATGATATTCGCAATCAACAAAATTGATAAAGACGGCGCGAATGCTCAGAAAATTTATGAGCAATTGGCCGGAATGAATATTCTTGTTGAAGCCTGGGGCGGTAAGTTTCAGAGCCAGGAATTATCTGCAAAACAAGGTTTAAATGTTGACCAGTTACTGGAAAAAATACTGCTTGAGGCAGAATTGCTTGACCTGAAAGCCAATCCTGACAGAGAAGGAAGCGGTACCGTTGTTGAAGCCTCCCTTGATAAGGGTCGTGGCTTCGTAGCCACTATCCTCGTTCAGAATGGCACAATCGCCATCGGTGATCTTGTTGTATCAGGACAGTTCTTCGGGAAAGTAAAGGCAATGTTCAATGAAAGAAATAAAAAGGTTGAGTCTGCCCCTCCTTCTACACCTGTATTAATTCTCGGCCTGAACGGTGCGCCGCAGGCGGGTGAGAAATTCAAGGTTTATACAGATGAAAGTGAAGCAAAAGAAGTGGCTAACCGCCGCGCGCAGATACTTCGTGAGCAGGGAATAAGAACCAAAAAACATATTACACTTGATGAGATCGGAAGAAGGCTCGCTCTTGGAAACTTCAAACAACTTAACCTGATCATTAAGGGTGATGTGGATGGTTCAGTAGAAGCATTGACCGATTCATTACAGAAATTATCTACAGAAGAAATAGCAGTCAGCATCATACTGAAAGGCGTGGGTGCCATCACAGAAAGTGATGTGTTGCTTGCAACAGCTTCTGATGCGATCTTAATAGGATTTAACGTTCGCCCAAGTACACAGGCATCAAGACTCGCAGAAAATGAAGGAGTGGAAATCAAAACCTATTCTATCATCTATAATGTGATTGATGAGATTAAAAGCGCAATGGAAGGGATGCTTGAACCGAAGATCCAGGAGAAAATTACTGCCAACGTTGAGGTACGAAACGTATTCAAATTCGATAAGGCAACTGTTGCCGGTTGTTATGTACTCGATGGAAAAATATACAGGAACTCCAAAGTGCGTATTATACGCGATGGCATCGTAATCTACCCAATAGGAGAATCTCCGGCTGAGCTCGCCTCACTGAAAAGGTTTAAAGATGATGTTAAAGATGTAAGCTCAGGTATGGAGTGCGGTATAACTGTGAAAAATTATGCTGACATTCGGGTCGGAGATATTATCGAGGCCTACGAAGAAGAAGAAGTAAAGAGAACACTGTAAAAGCAATAAACTCAAAAGTTAAAACTTAAAGATCGGGGCATCACTAATTTTTAAGTTTTAACTTTTAATTTTTAAGTCAGCAATGAAATATATTTTTCAGGTATTAATTCTGTTGTTTCTTACCCCGCTTTTGGCCCAGTCACAGCATAAAGTTGTTGCAGATAAAGTAATTGGCATTGTTGGAGATAAAATTATTCTCCAGTCGGATGTTATGAATGCTGTAAATGATCTGCGTCGCCAGGGTCAGCAACAATTACCTCCTGATGTTGATTGTTATATTCTTGAGCAGCAATTAATATTAAAAGCAATGGTAGTGCAGGCCGAGAGGGATTCTGTTACCATTGAAGATGAAGAAATAGAAGCACTGCTTGATAACCAGATCCGTGGATTTATTAACCAGTATGGTTCAAAAGAAGCACTGGAAGAAATTGCCGGAAGAACCGTTTACCAGATAAAAGAAGATTTCCGCCAGAATTTCCACGAAAGAAAATTAGCAGAAAAGATGCAGGCTAAAATAGTGGAAGGTGTTAGAGTTACCCCACAGGAGGTAAAAGCGTACTACGACAAAATTCCTCAGGATAGTTTACCACTCTATGAGTCCGAAGTGGAAATAGGAGAAATAGTGGTTTATCCGAAGGCGAGTCGCGACCTGGAAAAATTAGCAATGGATGACCTGGCCGAATATAAAAGGCAGGTTGAAAGTGGTAAGGCAAAATTTGAATCACTTGCATCATTATATACTGATGACCCGGGGAGCAAACAAAATGGTGGACAGTATGCCATTAACAGAACAGAAAAACAATGGGACCCTGCATTTATCAATCACGCATTCCGATTAAAAGAAGGACAGATATCCCCTGTATTTAAATCAAAATTCGGCTATCACATTATCCAGATGGTGAACAGGGCAGGAGATGATGCAGTGGTTCGTCACATATTACTTGTTCCGAAAGTTACTAATACAGAAATTAATGAAGCAATAGAAAAACTTGATTCGATTCGTGCTAATTTAATTTCAAAAACCATAAGATTCGGAGAAGCAGTTTCAAAATACAGTGAGGATGATAACTCTAAATTCACTGGCGGAATGAGACAGGGTCCGAATGGAAGTTTTCTTCCTATCGACCAGTTGGATAAGGACCTGGTGCTGTTACTAAAAAATCTTAAAGTAGGTGAATTTTCAAAACCTACAGCCTATACAGACGAAAGAGGAAAAAAAGCAGTGCGCATTGCCTGGTTAAAATCAAGAACGGAACCACATAGAGAAAATCTGAAAGATGATTACGATCGTGTGGCGCAGCGTGCCATCGAAATTAAAAAACAAGCTGCCCTTGAAAAATGGTTCGCTGAAAAAATACCTACTTATTATCTCATGATAGATAATGACTTCAACGATTGCCATACAATAGAAAGCTGGCTCAGGTATTCTGCGAAATCGGGTAATTAAATCCCCTGCTGTTTTAACTCTGTGTAACTCACTGCACCCCGCTTTCAAAGAGGGAAGGATAAAACTCTCTATTTTAATGGAGAAACAACCAGCCTGTTTTCCCAAGGTGAGAATAACCCTTTATTTTAACAGACCGCTCTTCCTTTTGAAAAAGGGAGGTTTAGGAAGTTGCGCTTAACGCCTGACCGCAGGAGG
>CAYLVR010000087.1:4532-13541 GCA_964387165.1 uncultured Chitinophagaceae bacterium
CTATTTTACGCTTAAGAAGAGTGAAAAGCGAGAATATATACCTACGAAAACAAATCGAAGAGCTACAGAAAGAGATCGCCGGGCTCAGGGTAATCAAAAAAGATTACAAGGAGGTTATTGAGCATGCTGTAGAAATGATCTTCAAGCTGGATATCCAGGGCAATATATTCTTCACTTCTGCCGAATTTGGAAGAGGTCTCGGTTATTACGGGGATACGCTCAATGGCAAACACTTCACCACTATCATTCACCCCAGTGATATAGACACCTGCATGGAAAGCTTTAAAGTGCTTATACAAGTAGGAAAGGCGCCAAATAATCTGAATTTTCGCGTAAAACACCAGGATGGTTCGTACCGCTGGGTCAACTGTTCAGTAATCTGTTTGTTTGATGAAGAAGGAGGTTCTGCACAATGTATCGGATTTGCTCACGATATTACAGAACTGGTGCACAGCCAGGAATTGCTGGCGATGGAATCCCGGCGTTATGTAGAAGCTACAAGAGCAATGGCGCAGGCAGTTGTGGATGCACAGGAAAAGGAAAGAGCCTATATTGGTTATGAACTTCATGATAATGTGAACCAGATATTGTCAACCTGCAGACTCTATCTCGACCTGGCAAGGAACGACGAAAAAGAAAGACTCAATCTTATACAAAAAAGCTCACAGGGCATTGCCGAGGCTGTGGCGGAGATAAGGAAAATCTCCCGCTCACTTGTGCCGGGAAGTATCAGCGACCTTGGCCTTAGCGCTTCCATTCAAGACCTTGTTGAGAGCGTTAAACTAACAAAAACTATCAAAATTGAGTTTCATTGCGAAGGAAACATCGACGAATTGCTCACAGAAAAACATAAACTTACACTTTTCCGTATCATCCAGGAACAAGTCACTAATGTGATAAAACATGCCGAAGCATCACTACTCATCATCAAACTGGTTGCTGGTAAGAGATTTGTTGATCTTTCAATAAGTGATAATGGTAAAGGTGTTGATGAAGAAACCTTAAAAACTAAAAAAGGGATGGGTCTGAATAATATTGCGAATCGGGCGGAGTTATTAGATGGAGCAATGAATATAGTTACATCGCCTGGAAATGGATGTAAACTGAATGTCCAAATACCCTTAGAAACTAAAATGCCTTCGTATGGAAAAGATTAATGTGCTGATAGCGGATGATCACAAACTGATCAGGGAAACATGGAGCTATATCTTAAACAGCGACAGCAGGTTCATGGTGATAGCAGAATGCGGTGATTCTGAACACGCAGTAGAGGTTGCCAAAACCAAAAAGCCTCATATCGTTCTAATGGACATCAATATCTTACCCATTTCAGGGTTCGAGGCAACAGAAAGAATAAGGAAAGTATCTCCCACAACTAAAGTGATAGGCGTGTCAATGCATTCACAGCCGGCTTATGCAAAAAAAATGCTCCAGATAGGCGCCAGGGGGTATGTGACCAAGAATTCTTCGAAAGAAGAAATGATAAAGGCTATCATTGAAGTAAACGAAGGCAACAAGTATATCTGTGACGAGATAAAAAACAATATTTCTGAACTTGTACTGGAAGAAAATAAGGATGTTCCCAACGTAAATGCACTTACAGAACGCGAGATCCAGATCATAAACTTCATAAAAGACGGACTGTCATCGAAAGAAATCGCCACAAGTCTTAATATATCCCTAAAAACAGTAGAAGTGCACAGGCATAATGTGCTGAAAAAGTTGAAATTAAAGAATTCGGCATCCCTGGTTAACTTTATTAACCAGGCAACTAATGCATAATTTGATATAACTTTGTTCGATCAATGAGCGATGATATAAAGCATGAATGCGGCCTGGCGTTCATCAGACTACGCAAACCATTTTCATACTACCAGCAAAAGCATGGTACTGTTATGTGGGGCCTTAACAAGCTTTACCTGCTCATGGAAAAACAGCACAATCGCGGACAGGATGGCGCAGGTGTAGCAGCCGTAAAACTTAATACAGAACCAGGGTACCCTTTTTTACATCGAATAAGAAGTGCGGATAATCAGCCTATCGCTGAGATATTCTCAGAAATAAATAAAGAAGTTTCAGAACTTCAGAAATACCAGTCAGATATTACTACTCACCCCGGTTTAATGAAGGGCCATATTCAATTCCTCGGAGAATTGCTATTGGGGCATCTTCGTTATGGCACCCAGGGAAGAAATAATGTAGAATTCTGCCATCCTTTTATAAAAAGACACACTATTCCTGCCCGCAATCTCGCATTGGCGGGCAATTTTAATTTAGTGAACACTGATGAGCTTTTTTCATTGGTAAGCATTGAACCGGGCGTTTTCCAGAAACAAAGTGATCTTGCCGCTATGATGGAAGTGATCCATCATTTCCTCGTAAAAGCCGATGAAGAGTCGCCCGGAGAAATGGAACTCGCAAAAGTACTGTCAAAATCAATGTCCTTATTCGATGGAGGGTTTACAGTTGGGGGACTTGTGGGCAATGGCGATTCATTCGTGTTTCGTGATGCGCATGGCATTCGTCCTGCATATTATTACGCGAACAATGAAGTAGTAGTTGCGGCATCTGAACGAGCTGCTATTCGTACCGTCTTTAATGTGGGAGAGAACGAGGTACAGGAGTTAATGCCAGGTAAGGGATTAATTGTAAAGGCTGATGGTAGTTATACTATTCAACAATTAATTGAACCCAAAGAAAGACGCGCCTGCAGTTTTGAAAGAATATATTTTTCACGCGGTAGCGATGAAAAAATATATCGCGAAAGAAGTGCGCTGGGGTATCATTTAAGTGAACAGGTGCTTGCTGCAGTGAATTACAATACCAAGAATACTATACTTTCTTTTATTCCCAATACAGCCGAAGTGGCCTTTTATGGTTTGTGGAAAGGGGTTGACGACTATCTCAAAAAAGTAAAGATTGAAAGGATATTATCCTGGGGCACAGATATTACGGAAGAGAAGCTAACGGAGATGATCAATCGCAAAATCCGGACGGAAAAGATTGCTATAAAAGATGTGAAAATGCGCACATTTATTACAGAGGATGTGAGCCGGAACGAAATGGTGCAGCACGTTTATGATGTTACTTACGGTACCGTTGAAAAAGGAGTAGATACTTTAGTGGTTATTGATGATTCAATTGTGAGAGGCACCACACTGAAAGAAAGTATTGTCAGGATGCTTGCGCGACTTGAACCGAAAAAAATAATTATTGTTTCCTCTGCTCCGCAGATAAGGTATCCCGATTGTTATGGGATCGATATGAGTAAGCTGGGCGATTTTATTGCCTTTCGTGCTGCTATTGAACTGTCAAAAGACAGGAATAAAGAAGGATGCCTGCAGGAATTATTGCAGAAATGCAAAGAACTTCAAAGATCAGGATTGTTGCATACTGAGAATGTTGTGCAGCAGTTATATAATATGTTCAGCACGGAAGATATTTCTGCAAAAATTGCTGAACTCATTACTCCCAAAGAATTGAAAATACCCATACATGTGATATTCCAGACAATTGAATCGTTGCATGTTGCCTGCCCTACAAATACCGGTGATTGGTATTTTACAGGAAACTACCCTACTCCGGGTGGAAACAAGGTGGTAAACAAAGCTTTCATTAACTATATGGAAGGGAAAAATGTTCGTGGGTATTGATAATTGACAGTTTTAATTTCCGACTGTCATAATTTCCGCTTAAATTCAGGTTGTAATAATTATCCATGGAACCGTCCCGGAATTTAACCTTATTCCTGCATAATTCTTCCAGCATATATCATATCAGGCTGGATAATCAGGGGAGGTACACTTATGCGAACGAGTTGTATAAGAAGATCTTTTTTACCTCCGCTGATGTAAAAGATGGTCTTTTCCAGGATTCTATTGCCCCTGACGATCTTCCAACTTTTGTTGAAATCATTAATGAATGTAAGGGTAAACCCGGGCGAAGTGTTTGTGTGGATTTAAAAAGGTCCAGGGTTGATGGCAGTCATTTCTGGATACGCTGGGAGTTTGTGGCATACGTTGCAAATGAAAAGCATATGGTAATCCATGGTCTTGGAACAGATGCCAGTGAAAGAAAAAGGGGAGAATTGGAAAGGCAAAGGCTGATAACCGAAGCGACAATAATGGCACAGGAAAAAGAAAGAGCCGAAATAGGTCGCGAATTGCATGATAATATCAACCAGATACTTACCACTACAAAATTGTATCTTGATATGGCCCTTACCGAAAAAGATATCAGCGAGGAACTTACTATAAAAAGTCATGAAAATATTTCAACTGTTATTGAAGAGATAAGAATTCTTTCCAAATCACTTGTGCCGCCATCGCTCGGTGATATTGGATTAAAAGAAGCAGTGTCTGAAATGATAGATAACCTGAAATACTCGCAAAAACTGGATATTAAACTAAAAACGGCAGGACTGTTGAAAGTAACAATACCCGGTAAAATAAAATTGACTGTTTTCAGAATTATCCAGGAACAAATGAATAATGTTCTGAAACACTCAAAAGCTACCGAGGCAGAAATAAAATTAACAGCTTTAAAAGATGAATTGACGGTTATCATTACAGATAATGGGATAGGCTTTGAACCAAAGAAACGGATGAAAGGAATTGGGTTAATGAATATTACCAGTAGAACCGAAGTACACAAAGGTTATGTTCGTATTATCAGTTCACCAGGAAATGGATGTATGCTTAAAATTTCTATACCTATTTAAATTTTTTTCATGGCAAAGATTACCGTTTTGATTGTAGACGATCACACATTGATCAGGGAAACCTGGTCGTTTCTTCTTGGAAGAAATGATAATTTTGAAGTGATTGCAGAAGTGGGTGATGGTCAACGTGCAGTAGATATTGCCAGGGATAAGCGACCTAATATCATTTTACTCGATATTAATATGACACCGCTTAACGGATTTGATGTATTAAAACTGATCAGGAAACAATCTCCAGGGTCAAAGGTAATTGCAGTGTCCATGCACTCTCAACCTGCATATGCAAAAAAAATGCTGCGTTTGGGAGCAAAAGGATATGTAACAAAAAATTCGCCCCGCCAGGAAATGCTTGATGCCATAATGGAAGTGCATCAGGGAAATGCCTATATCTGCCAGGAAGTTAAAAATATTTTATCCGATCAGATGTTAAGTGAAGAAGATAATACAGCCGGGTTAAATCAGTTATCAGAAAGAGAAATTGAAGTGATTAACCAGATAAGAGACGGGTTATCCTCAAAAGAAATTGCAGATAAATTAACCATCTCGATAAAGACAGTAGAGGTACATAGGCATAATATTCTTAAGAAATTAAAGGTGAAGAATACTGCTTCGTTAATTAATTATATTAATTCAAGCGGACTATAGAAATTTTACTCTTACTTATTTCTGTATCAATGAAAACAATACTATTGATAAGGCATGCAAAAAGTAGCTGGGAGAATTTTTTAGTTAATGATGAAGAGCGCCCTCTTAATCCCAGAGGAAGAAAAGATGCACCAGAAATGGCAAAAAGATTGCTGAAGAAGAATATCTTAATTGATGTTTTTTTATCGAGCCCTGCATTACGCGCAAAAACAACCGCCGAAATTTTTGCTGCGGAATACGAGATGGACAGAAATAAAATAATTATCATCCCGGAATTATATATGGCTGATAATAAGGCATTTACTAACGTTATTATGACCGCCCCGGCTAGTGCCGATATCATAGCCCTGTTTTCTCATAACAATGGGATCACCGATTTCGCCAACACCTTAAGTGACACACATATTGATCACATGCCTACCTGTGCCGTTTTCGCGGTAACCTGCGATATCCGCTTCTGGGCCGATTTCAAAGCCGGAAACAACCGGTTTTTCTTTTTCGAGTACCCTAAAAAGGTATAAAAGGCCGGAAATAATCCACAATTTTTGCATCACTCCCCAATTGTGCTTACTTTAGAGGTCTACTTCTCAACTCTATCCACTATTCTTTTAAAGGCAACCTGTCCAATCCCTGGAAGATCATTCATCCAAATTATGTATGTCATGTTGGCTACTTTAAAAAAATGTGTGTACTGCATTGCGTTAGTATTGATTACTACAAATCTAAATGCTCAGGATATTTGTTCAAACTACCAAAGTGTGGTAACCTCATATACAGGTACCTGGAATCCTTTATGGAATTTTCCAGTGATGAAACAGGTAAAAGTCCCAAATCTCAATTTTGCAACCTATTTTAGAGGACTTTTAGAATACAAACCATTAGATTATAACGCACTAAATACAAGTATAAAACATCCGTTGATTATTTATTTTCACGGAAGGGCCTCAAGAGGGGTCGGAACTGATCTGCATCTTTGCAGATTATTTAAAGACGATAGCCCAGATGACAGGGCAACATTTAAAGCACTACCTGGCAGAATAGAAAATAATACTTCAGAATTTACTCAAGGTTCAGATAAATATATTGTTGTGAGTCCACAGTTCTGGAAATACGAAAGAGCTTATCCTGAACCTAGTGGAGGTAATGCTTATCCAAGTGCAGACGAGGTGGAAGATGTAATAGATTATGTACTTGCGAGATATCCAGACAAAATTAATACACGAAAAATTTATTTAACTGGCTATAGTAATGGAGCAAACATGATTATGGAATATGTAGCCAGCAGTGTTGAAAGAGCAAGTAGAATTGCTGCGGTTATGCCGGTTTCAATTTGCTCACAAATAGGCCACTTTAGTAATACTAATATAGGGGTGAGTGCTGCGAATATTGTAAATGCAGGATTAAAAACATGGTTTGTGCAATGTGAAGTCGATAATCCATGTGGATTAACATCTCAAGGATGGATAGATGCATTTGAAAATATAGATCCGAATTTTCAATATAGATATACAGTGCTTAGAAATCTTAATCCTCCAACACTATATAACTGTAGCGATTCTCTATTACATGATTCTTGGAGCAGAGCGTATGATCCAAACTTTACAGCAAGTTTTATAGACGGCACGGGGGCTAACGATGGTATAAATCAGAATGTTTATCAATGGTTTAATAATCAAACCAACGCTATTTTACCTGTTGTAATGAAGTCGTATTCTGCCCGGCTGGTAAATAATTATGTTGAATTAAACTGGACCACTACCGACGAAAAAAATAATTCGCATTTCACAATCGAAAGAGCGGGCCCGGATCAGAAATTTAAATCTATAGGAACCGTAAGAGGCGCAGGAGATAATTCAGGAGAAAGAAATTATTCATTTAAAGATAATTCTCCATTGTCTGGGTTAAGTCATTACCGTTTGTCGCAAACGGATATCGATGGAAAGCAAACCTATTTCGATATTAAAAAAATAATTAACCGCATCGGTGATCAGAATGCAGTAATAGTTTCTCCTAATCCATTTAATTCTGAATTATCTGCATTTATTAATCTTAGTCGTTCACAAAAAGTATTTATCTCCTTAACCGATATGACAGGTAAAGTATTAAAAAGAACCAGTGGTGTTTATGGCCAGGGAAGTTCCGAAGTTAAAATTCCTGCCAACGATCTTTCTAACGGTATATACCTGTTCAAAATCTCCGGAGAGGATTTTAGCACTACCCAGAAGATTGTGAAGAAATAGCCCACCAAAACCCTATGACCTGGCGAAGCTGTTGCGATCTGTATAATTCTTGACTCGCCTGTTTTGAAAAAGTATTTATTGATGTCGTGGTAGATTTTGAATACTCTCGTCTACGTCTATCTCTTCTGAATAATATTGTGGCTGGAAATCAGTCATAATATTTTGTATTGATTCAAAAGATAATTTATCCTGGTTTATTGACGCTATATAATTTTTTTCAGATAAATATTCAGCGAGGTATTCCTGTTCGGATTGACCAGGAGTAGGGATTACAATTATTTTCTTTTTTAATTTAATTAAATCCATCATACTGGTGTAGCCGGAACGGCAGATGACTATTTCTGATTCGCAGATGATTTTATTTAATTCCGATGCCGAAACATAATTAACTCGCGGAATACCCCGGATAATAACTGTATCATTTACATTCTTAAACTGTTCAGTAATTATAGATTCAAGAATAGTACGTTGCGGTTCGGGACCGGATAGAAGAATGCAGTATTTATATTTAAACCCCGATTCCACTTCCGATATGAGATTGGTGGTTGCGCAAGTGGATAATCTTGACAAACAGCCGATATATTTTATTGGAATATTGGGTTTGTATAATGGATGAGAGAGTTTGCCGGCAAGTCCATTGGTCTCATAATCAGGAATCCAGCATTGAGAAAATTTATTGATGTATTTGTATAAGAAACGTTGTAGCATCCGATCGGCAAAGCTGCCGAAACCTGTGATCACGTAAAGCTGGTGAGTAATCAAAACAGAGTCCACAGATGGATGCCTGAATCCGTACCGGTTGTCGGAAACCACCATTTTCACCCGGTTTTCGGCCAGAAACCTCTTTATCCAAAATTTTTCTTTCTTGATTTTGATCAAGATTTTAGGGATCTGGAGCAGCAATTTCAACCTTGTCCCTGCCCTTGAAGAAGAATATTTTATGTCATAACCAGACAGTTCGGCAAACCTGAGACCGTAAATTTCCGCCTTAAAAATTCCCTTTTGCGTTGAATCACAGGCAACTATAACTTCCCATCCCTTTTTCTGGAACTCCCGTATTATAGGAATCGACCGGGTAACATGCCCCAAACCCCAATCCAGCGCAGAGAAAAGCAGTAAGGGTTTTTCTTTACCGGCTAAAATTTTATGTTGCTCCATCAATTTGGGGTACTCATTTTGCGGTAAAAAGGTTAATTTAGGACACTAAATTATGAAGAAGGTCAACCTTAAATTGATTTTTTTGTTAACTTTTATCACGTATTTGGCCGTCAGCTGCAGTACGGGTAACCGCATGGGTGGTACATCGAAAAAATGTGGCTGTGGCGTAAATAAAGGCTTTGTTGGTTATTAAAATCCTATAATGAGATGAAAACACCTAATCGCGACTTGCTTGTACTGGTTAAA